>JBDIAP010000010.1:0-52086 GCA_039812485.1 Kineosphaera sp. | reverse complement strand
TTAGCGTAGCCGCCATGCCGACGCCCGCGATCGTCGTACCGGCCGGTGCCCACGAGGTGCGCATCTCGAATCCCGACCGCGTCTACTTCCCCGAACTCGGCCTCACCAAGCGCGATCTCGTCGACTACTACCTGTCGGTGCAGGACGGCGTCGTGCGGGCGTTGCGGGAGCGACCGTGCATGCTGCACCGCTTCCCCGATGGCCTGGCGGGCGAGAAGGTGCACCAGAAGCGGGTGCCGCACGGGGCGCCGCCGTGGCTGGAGACTGTGCGCGTCACGTTCCCCCGCTACCACCGCACCGCCGACGAGCTGTGCGTCACGCAGATCGCGTCGGTGATCTGGGCCGTGCAGATGTCGACGGTCGAGTTCCACCCGTGGAACTCCCGACGACCTGACGTCGAGCGCCCCGACGAGTGGCGCATCGATCTCGACCCCGGCCCGGAGTGCGACTGGGCGCGCGTGCAGCGCGTCGCGGGCGTCACCCGCGAGGTGCTCGCCGACCTCGGCGCGACGGGCTGGCCCAAGACGAGCGGCGGCCGCGGCCTGCACGTCTACGTGCGGATCGCCCCCGACCACGGGTTCGCCGACGTGCGGAGGGCGGCGCTGGCCTTCGCCCGCGAGGTCGAGCGGCGCGCGCCGCAGGACGTGACGACCGCGTGGTGGCGCAAGGACCGCGACCCCGCGGCGCTCTTCGTCGACTACAACCAGAACGCCCGCGACCACACGATCGCCGCGGCCTATTCGGTGCGCGGCACGCCGCGCGCGACGGTCTCGGCGCCGATCACGTGGGACGAGGTCGACGACTGCGAACCCGACGATTTCACGATGCTGACGATGCCGCCGCGTTATGCACGCCTCGGTGATCTCACCGACGGCATCGACGGATGCGTCTATGACATCGCCGAATTGCTCGAATGGGCGGAGCGCGACGAGGCCCGGGGATTGTCGGCACCGCCGAGTGACGAGGGATAGACCGCAGCAGTGAATGCGGCCGCATATCCCGACCGCAATCCACGACTGGATTCACCACAGATCGCGCGGGCTGCGCCCCCGGCGCAGCACCCGGCGGGGCGCGTCGCCACCGTGGCGCACGAGCACATAGCCGATCGCGACGAACGGCGCGGGGATGGCGATCGCCGCGAGGTAGCGTCCGATCGTGAAGCTGCGCGCGGCGGTGGCGGGCGGCGGCTCGTTGACCAGCCCGAAGACGAAGTAGGCGACGAGGGCGACGCCGACGAGGAGGAAGACGACACCCAGCACGCGCATGACGATGCGCGCCACCGGCCCGGGCGGGTCGGGCAGCGACGACCCCGGGCTGGGGTGGCTGACCGTGCTGTAGTAGCCCGGCGGGTTCTCCTCGTCGTCGGGGCTGAACGTCATATCACGACGGTAAGCGTTGCATCGCCCTGGCGATAGCGACTCGACGCATTCCTCGATGCGCGATCAATCCACGTCGCTTCGGGTGTGAAGGCAGCGACGACAAAGGTCGTGCTCAGGTTATTCGCCGGGCTGTGGGTCGCCACCGCACCTGGACGCTCGTCCTACGATGACGGGCCACGGCCGCCATCCAGCGGGCGGCAGACAAGGGGGGATCGTGAACGAGCCGGCCAACAGCGCTCAGGCCGCCGAGGAGGTCGCGCGCCAGTTGCGCGGGCTGCAGGCCATCGAACACATCCGCGAGGCGCTCGAGGATCGCTTCGAGGTCGAGGTGCGCGAGGCCGTCGCTGCCGGGGCCGACTACCCGGCGGAGCGCCTGCACGACTACCTCACGGGCATCCACGACGGCCATGAGCCGCGGGTGCGCCTGCTCTTCGAGCTCTTCGATCGCGATGCGCTCGACCTGTCCGGGGTGCTCGCCGACGTGCCGGAGACGTGCTTCTTCCTCGGGACGGGGGCTCGCTACCAGCGGTCGATGCTCGACTGGCTGCGCCTCTTCGGGTCGGAGCGCAGCTACGTGCCCGGCCCCGGGGAGCCCGTCGAGCTCGAGCTCTGGAGCGCCGGCGACCTCGTCTGGTCGCGCTCGCGGGCCCGCGCGCAGGACGCCGCCGACTACCTCACTCTCGTGCTCGACCGGCCGGTCGGGCTGTGGCGGGCGACCCTGCCGACGCGGCGGCTGCGGTTCAGCGCACTCGACCGCTGGTCGGGCCGCGACGAGGCCAGATATATCGTGCCGCTGCACGTGCTCGACATCAGCGCTCCGCGGCACCCCTCCGCGCTCGGCCGTGTCGAGCAGGTCCGGCCGGGAGACACCGTGCCGCTCGACGTGCCGCTGACCCCGCGGCCCCGCGTGGTCGACGAACTCTGACCTGCCCCGGCCTCCCCGCCGCCGACGCGACGCCGCCACTTCCGCAGGGGCCGCCCCTTCCGCAGGGTCGGCGCCGCGATGTCAGCTGGGGTCAGTCCCGCAGCAGCCCGCCGAGCAGCCCGCCGCCGCTGTCGGACGATCCGCCGGACCCGCCCTGCTGGTGCACGAACTCCGAGGGCTGCACGAGCACGTGGCCCTGGCCGCCGAACGCCATCTGCAGCGTCTCGCCCGACCCGCCGCGCAGCATCGAGCCCAGACCGCCGGTGTCGACGCGCACATCCATCCGCACCCCGGAGGTCCACAGCACGACGGCCTGCGGGTCGCCATAGGTCGGGGCGCTCGCCACGTCGAGGGCAACCGGCTCGCCACGCGTCGTCACCGCGACGTAGCCGGTGCCGCGCAGCGACACGTTGTAGAGGTCGCCAGTCATCATCGCGCCGCGGGTCTGCACGCGGTGGATGTCCCAGGCGATGGCGTCGTCGAAGGCCAGGATGTTGCGGCCGTTGACCGAGATCATGTCGTTGTCGAGGTAGAGCACCTGCACATCGGTGGCCTGGTCGGCGAGGAAGAGCTCGCCCGCGCCGGAGCATTTCATGAGCGGCACGCCCTCGCCCGTCGCGGCCTGCTTGAGCAGTCGGCCCAGACCCCCGGAGCCCTTGTTCTCGAAGCGGACCTCGCCCTGGTAGGCGACCATCGATCCCGCCTTCGCCCAGATCGGCCCGCGCCCGAGCGTCACCTTGAGCAGCTTGCTGTTCTGTCGCGCGAACGGCTCCCGCGCAGTGTGCTCGGCGTACTGCTCGAAGAGCGCTCCGTGAATCGCCATGTCGTGGCCCCTGTCTACGGCCCGCGGGCCGTGCTGAAAGTCGATCGAGCTCAACGCTGGGACCGACGCGAACGGGCAGCGGGTGGTTCCGCCGCCTCCGGGGCCGCCCCGCGCCCCGCGGCACGGCCGAATCCCTCAGCCCCTGGAACGGGCCGCCGATTGCTTTGAGAGACAAAGCAGTTCGAGGCGGCCCCTCCGGTCGCGGACGGAGGGCTCGATGCGCAGGCGCACCGTCGTGGCCGGCCTGTTGGCCGGCGCGTTGACGCTGTCGGTGAGCGCGGGGGCGTTCGAGGTCGCGACCGCCAGCCTCGCCGATGCGGCCGCGGCGGGCATGGTTCCCCGCGCCGGGGGCGTCGCGCCGGCCCCGACGCCGCCGCTCGCCACAGCAGGCGGGGCCTCGGGGTCGGGCTCCGGCTCCGGGCACTCGGGCGACTCGCCGGTGGCGGGCGCACCCGGCGCCACGGCCACGATCGCGACCCTGCTCGACGCCGCGGCCGACCCCGACCTCGGCATGCGCGCCGCGGAGGACGGCCGGTCGGAGGTCGACGGCGACTCCCTGACGACTCGCGCCGTCGTGCCGGCGCTCGCGGTCCCCGGCCGCACGACCCGCGTGCCGGGCTCGGCGCTGCGTGCGTTCCGCATCGGCCTCGACGTCCCCGCGCGAGTCGCGGTGTCACGGCGCCCCTACGCCGCGGCGGGTGTCACGGACCTGACCAGCGCGAACCGGCCCCACGACGCCAAGGGCATCGTCATGTACTCCCGCGGCGGGCGCCTGCACAACCACCCCGTCGTGCAGGCGAGCCACATCCTGGCGTGGGCCTCCAGCTACCGCAACGGGGGTGGGGTCGCCTACCGGGACCAGGCCGTCAAGCACGGGGAGCGCATGCTGTCGTATGCCGTGCGCTCCCGCGGGGCGCTCTACTTCCCCTACCGGTTCGACTTCCCGTTGCACGGGCGCAAGGACCTGACCCTCACGGCGCCCTGGTATTCGGCGATGGCCCAGGGCGAGGCGCTGTCGGCGTTCGTGGCCCTCTACGAGATCACGGGGCAGCCTCGCTGGAAGGCGGCGGCCGACGCGACGTTCGTCAGCTTCCTGCAGCCCAAGGCGGCGAAGGTGCCGTGGACCGTGCAGGTCGACTCCTCGGGGCTGCTGTGGTTCGAGGAGTACGCCGGCACGCACACCGACCGGGCCTTCAACGGCCACAACTTCGCGCTCTTCGGGGTCTACGACTACTGGTGGCTGACGCGTGACAGCCGGGCCCGCGCGGTCTTCCTCGGCGGACTCCAGGCCACGCGTGTGCACCTGGCCGGGATCCGCGTGCCGGGGCGCACGTCGCGCTACTGCCTCGCCCACGACGTGCACAGCGAGAGCTACCACGGCATCCACATCAGCCAGCTGCTCACCCTCTACCGGCTCACCGGGAGCCGTGACCTCGTGCGCGCGGCCGATCGCCTACAGGCGGACGCGCCGCGCGACTACCTCGGTGGCACCGGCTATCTCGCCGGGGTGCAGCACACGGTCGTGCAGCGGCGGGCCGACGGGCGGGTCGCGTCGGTGCGCACCGTCACGCTGCCGCGCTCGCAGCAGGTGCGTGTCGGTCGGCGGTCGTGGGTCGCTGGGCGGCCGGGGGTGTGGCTGCGCATCGACTCCGGCACGCTCAAGGGCTCGTGGGTCGCGGAGTTGCCGCGGCGCTCCTTCGTCGTCGGCGTGCGCGACACCTTGGCCTACGAGCCGGCGCGGCCGGTGACGCTCGCGAAGGGGGCGCAGACCGGCTACCGGCTGGACGCCTCGGGACGCTGGGTCGCGGTGCGCACGGTGCGGCTGACGCGTGCGGCGGCAGCGCGGGCCGGCGGGCGTCTGACCAGGGACGGCGCCGTCTACGTGACGATGGCCTCGGGGCCGATGCAGGGGCTGTCGGTGCCGATCGGGCGCGTCACGCTGCTCTGACACCCCGTAGGCACCGGTTCGCGGCTCGTCGCGACGCCCTGGCCACCTCCTCGGGCAGCTCGAGCCGAGCCCGAGGCCCTAACGTCGTACATCAACCCAGGGTTGACAGTCGTTGTGCCTCCATCGCCGCAGGTCAGCATGTGCCCGGTGAGGGTCGACCAGTGGTTGATGTACGACGTTAGTGCCTGTGATCGGCGGGCCCGGGCCTAAAGGCTCGTGGCGACGCGGGACACTGGCGGCATGGACTTCATCTCGCGCTGGGACGCCATCACCGTCGAATCGCTGCGGGCCGCGGGCTGCGCCAAGTGGACGACCCATCCGGGCACGCTCGGGGCGTGGATCGCCGAGATGGACTTCGGGATCGCCGAGCCGATCACCCGGGCGCTCCACGAGGTCGTCGACCAGGCCCGATTCGGTTACACGCCACCGACGCTCATCGACGATCTCGGACGGGCCTACGCCGGCTTCGCCCAGCGGCGCTACGGCGCCACGCTCGACCCGGCGCACGTGCGCCCGATCCCCGACGTGCTCGCCGGCATGGGCCAGATCATCGAGACCTACACCCGGCCCGGCAGCGCGGTCATCGTGCCGACGCCGGCGTACATGCCGTTCCTGCTGCTGCCCGACTGGTGGGATCGCGAGATCATCCAGGTGCCGATGGCCCGCGACGGCGACCGGTGGAGCTACGACCTCGACGCGCTCGCCGCCGCCTTCGACCGCGGAGCACAGCTGCTGACGCTGTGCAACCCGCACAACCCCATCGGGCGGGTGCTGACGCGCGACGAACAGCTCGCCATCGCCGACGTCGTCGACGCCAAGGGTGGACTCGTCTTCTCCGACGAGATCCACGCTCCGCTCATCTACCCCGGCGGGCCTGTGCATGTGCCCTACGCGAGCATCGACGAGCGCACCGCCGCGCACACGATCACGGCAACCTCGGCGAGCAAGACCTTCAACCTGCCGGGCCTCAAGTGCGCGCAGATCGTCTTCAGCAATCCCGAGCACCGGCAGGCCTGGGTGCGGGCCGGGCGCTGGATCGAGCAGGGCGCATCGCTGCCGGGCATCATCGCCAACATCACCGCCTACGACGAGGGCGACCCGTGGCTCGGGCAGGTCGTCACCTATCTCGACCGCAACCGCAAGGCGTTGACGGGTCTCGTCGCCGATCGCCTACCCGGAGTGGGGTATGTCGAGCCCGAGGGCACCTACCTCGCCCTGCTCGACTTCCGCGAGACCGGCCTGGGCGACGACCCGGCCGCCGTCATCCGCGAACAGGCCGACGTCGTGCTCACCCCCGGCCCGGCCTGCGGCGACGCCGCCCGCGGCTTCGCCCGTCTCAACTTCGGCACGCCCCTGCCGGTGCTGGAGCAGATCATCGAGCGCATCGCCGGGGTGCTCGCGGCGCGGGGGTAGGCGGGTCCTGGTCTCCGTCGCCTCAGAACGTCGTGAAGCCGCGGGAGCGGAAGACCTCACGGGCCGCGTGGGTCTGCTCGGGGGTCGGCGGCTGGACATCGTCGAGTAGGTACCTGGCGCCGATCTCCTTCCACTTGTCCCGGCCCATCTGGTGGAAGGGGAGCACCTCGACGCGCTCGACGACGGTGCTCCAGCGTGCGGCGATGTCGGCGACGCGCTCGATGTTGTCGGGCGCGTCGGTCCAGCCCGGCACGAGCACGAAGCGCACCCAGATCTTCGTGCCGAGCGCGTTGAGGCGGTCGCCGAAGTCGATCGTCGGCTGCAGTTGCCGGCTCGTGACGCGCCGATAGGTCTCTTCGTCACCCGACTTCACGTCGAGCAGGACGAGGTCGAGATCCTGCAGGATGCCGTCGGTGGCGTGGGCGCCGAGGAAGCCCGACGTGTCGAGCGCCGTGTGGATGCCCTTGCGCCGGGCGAAGTCGATGACGTTGGCGATGAACGGCAACTGTTGCATCGCCTCGCCGCCGGTGAACGTGACGCCGCCACCGCTCGCCGCAAAGATCGACCGATAGCGGCGCAGCCGCTTCTTCACCTGGTCGAGGGTGCGAATGGTGCCGTAATGGGCATACATCGTGTCGGGGTTGTGGCAGAAGACGCAACGCAGCGGGCACCCCGAGAAGAAGATGCTGAGCCGCGTGCCCGGACCGTCGACGGCCGTGACCAACTCCCACGAGTGGATCTGGGCCGCCTGCCCGGTCCGAAGAGCTTCGTATTCTTCGGACCGGGCGGCGAACGGTGCCAGCTCGTCACCCAGCGGCAGCAGGGTGACGTCACCCCGGGTCTTCTTCTTAACCTTGGTGGAAGGTCCGGTGGAGGATGTCAAGCTGTTGCTCCTTGGTGAGGCGCACGAAGTTGACGGCATATCCCGACACGCGCACCGTCAGTTGCGGGTAGTTCTCCGGGTGCTCCATGGCGTCGACCAGCGTCTCCTGGTTGAGCACGTTGACGTTGAGGTGATAGCCGCCCTCGCCGACGTAGGCGTCGAGTAGGCCGACGAGATTGTCGACGCGCTCTTCCTTGTTGCGGCCCAACCCGCTCGGCACGACGGTGTTCGTCAGCGAGATGCCGTCCTCGGCGTCGGCATACGGCAGCTTGGCGACGGACAGCGCCGAGGTCAGCATGCCGTGCGTGTCGCGGCCGTTCATCGGGTTGGCGCCCGGTGCGAACGGCTCGCCCGCCCGCCGACCGTCGGGGGTGTTGCCGGTGGCCTTGCCATAGACGACATTCGACGTGATCGTCAGCACCGACTGCGTGTGGATCGCGCCGCGGTAGGTCTCGAACTTGCGAATCTTCTCCATGAAGCGCGTGACAAGTTCAGAGGCGATCTCGTCGACCCGGTCGTCGTCGTTTCCGAAGGTCGGGAAATCGCCTTCGATCGTGAAGTCCACGACGAGTCCGTCGTCATTGACGACGGGCGTGACCTTGGCGTATTTGATCGCCGACAGCGAGTCGGCCGACACCGACAGGCCCGCGATGCCGCAGGCCAGCGTGCGCCGCACCTCCCGGTCGTGCAGGGCCATCTCGATGCGCTCGTAGGCGTACTTGTCGTGCATGTAGTGGATGATGTTGAGCGCGTTGACGTAGATCGAGGCCACCCAGTCGAGCATGTCCATGTATTTGGCATAGACCTCGTCGTAGTCCAACGGCTTCGACGTGTCGTTGAGCGGGGTCGACGGCGGGGCGACCTGCTTGCCGCTCATCTCGTCGCGGCCGCCGTTGATGGCGTAGAGCAGCGACTTGGCGATGTTGACGCGGGCCCCGAAGAACTGCATCGCCTTGCCCTGCGTCATCGGCGAGACGCAGCAGGCGATGGCGGCATCGTCACCCGAGACGCTGCGGATGAGCGTGTCGGACTCGTACTGAATCGCCGAGGTGTCGATGGACACCGCCGCGCAGAAGCGCTTGAAGCCCTCGGGCAGGTCGGTGCTCCAGAAGACCGTGAGGTTCGGCTCGGGGGCCGGGCCCAGGTTGTAGAGCGTCTGCAGATAGCGGAACGAGGTCTTGGTGACCATCGAGCGCCCGTCGTCGCCCATGCCGCCGATCGACTCCGTCACCCAGGTCGGGTCGCCGGCGAAGATCTCGTCGTATTCCTTCGTCCGCAGGAAGCGCACGATGCGCAGCTTGATGACGAGGTCGTCGATGAGCTCCTGCGCCTGCGACTCGGTGATGAGACCGCGGGCCAGGTCGCGCTCGATGTAGATGTCGAGGAAGGTCGAGTTGCGGCCGATCGACATGGCCGCGCCGTTCTGCTCCTTGACGGCCGCCAGATATCCGAAATACAGCCACTGGATCGCCTCGTGAGCGGTCGCCGCCGGCTTGCTGATGTCGAACCCGTAGGAGGCCGCCATCGCCTTGAGCTCTTGCAGCGCGCGGATCTGTTCGGAGTTTTCTTCGCGGTCGCGGATGACGCTCTCGACAGAAGGCTGGGCGTCGAGCGACATGCGGTCGATCTTCTTGGCGTCGATCAGGGCGTCGATGCCGTAGAGAGCCACTCGCCGGTAGTCGCCGATGATGCGGCCGCGACCATAGGCGTCGGGCAGGCCGGTGATGATGTGGCTCGAGCGGGCCGCGCGAATGGCGCTCGTGTACGCGTCGAACACCCCGACATTGTGTGTCTTGCGGTATTTGGTGAACGCCTGCTTGAGCTCCGGGAGCACCGGGTAGCCGTAGATCTCGAGCGACTGCTCGACCATGCGCCAGCCGCCGTAAGGCATGATGGCACGCTTCAGCGGCGCGTCGGTCTGGAGGCCGACGATCAGCTCGTTGTCCTTCTCGATATATCCGGGAGCGAAGGCGTCGATGCCGGATACGGTGCGATAATCGACGTCATAGACGCCCTTCTCGCGCTCCCTCGGGAACATCGCGGTCAGGGTGTCCCAAATGCCGAGCGTGCGCTCGGTCGGGCCCGCGAGGAAAGAATTGTCTCCCTCATAGGGGGTGTAATTGCGCTGAATGAAGTCGCGCACATCGATGTGATCCTGCCAGGGGCCACTGGTGAAGTCGGCCCACTGTTCGGCAAGGCGGTCGGCGGACGGGAGCGTGCTCGTCATGATCCCTCGGTTCGCTTGCGATTCACGTGTGACCAAGATCGTAGCGGAGCGTCGCGAGGGCTGAGAGGATGCGAAGTTGACGCATTCGACGCGACAGGGATCGCGAGAGCTTTTGCGTTCTATATTCGAGCGCAAACCCCAATGATCGGGGCATTTGTCGGATATTTCCTCAGATAGTGAGTCGGTGAGTCAGGACGAACGGCCTGCGCCCACCCCGTGCGGACGGCGGGGCCGCGCGGCACGACGCCGGGCGGCCCCGCCGTCGGTCACGGCGCGGCGTCGCCCGCGATGTTGATGTGCCAGGAGATGCCGAACCGGTCGGTGACCAGGCCGTAGACATCGCCCCACATCTGCTTCTCCAGCGGCATGACCACCTGGCCCTCGGCGGAGAGCCGCTCCCAGTAGCCGCGCATCGCGGGCTCGTCGTCGCCGGAGATGCTCATCTGCATGTTGGTGCCCTGCACGAGGTCGGGGCCCATGCCCTCGAACTGGTCGCTGGCGAAGATGTGGAAGCCCGCAGGGGTCTCCAGCGCCGCGTGCATGACGCCCGGCACGTCCATGCCCGCGTCCTTGAACGTCATGACTCGCACCGTGCCGCCGAGCACGTCGGCGTAGTAGTCCATCGCCTCGCCGGCGGTGCCGGGGAAGGTCAGGTAGGGGTTGAGCTGCATCGTCATCGGTGTGCTCCTTCACGTGTCTGCTGGGTGAGCCGCTGGCCGGCTGCTGGCGTCGCCAGTCGATGGTGCTCGATATGACTGACATGGTGATCGACATGGTCGATCGTTGAGGGCGAAACGTCAGGGTCAGGGGCCCGTGGCCTCCTCGACGCTCGCCGGACCCATGAAGTCGACATCCGCGCCGGCCGTGTCGACGGGGGTGACCGCAACAGGTGTGACCTCATGCGGCCGAATGCGGCCGGCGTCGATGTCCTCGGCGAAGTGACAGGCCACGCGGTGTGAGTCGGGCACGCCGGGGACCGAGACGAGACGCAGCTCGGGTCGCTCGCTGTCGCAACGAGTGGCCTGACGCCACGGGCAGCGCGTGTGAAAGCGGCACCCGCTCGGGGGATTCGAGGGTGAGGGCAGGTCGCCGGTGAGCAGGATCCGCTCCCGCCGATCCTCGACGAGCGGGTCGGGCACGGGCACGGCCGACATGAGCGCCCGCGTGTACGGGTGCAGCGGCCGCTCGTAGAGGTCGCTCGAGTCGGCCTCCTCGACGAGGGCCCCGAGATACATGACCCCGATCCGGTCGCTGATGTGCCGCACGACGGCCAGGTCGTGGGCCACGACGAGGTAGGTGAGCGCGTAGTCGTGCTGCAGGTCCTCGAGGAGGTTGATGACCTGGGCCTGCACCGACACATCGAGCGCCGACACCGGTTCGTCGGCGACTATGAGCTTCGGCTCGACCGAGAGGGCACGGGCGATGCCGATGCGTTGACGCTGTCCCCCGGAGAACTCGTGCGGATACTTCTTGAGCGCCGCCGCGGGAAGGCCGACGTCGCGCAGCAGCTGCCGCAGGCGGGCGCCCGCAGCGCGGGTGTCGGCGGCCAAGCCGTGGGCCTTCATGCCCTCGATGAGCAGCGACTCCACCGACTGCCGCGGGTCGAGTGAGCTCAGCGGGTCCTGGAAGACCATCTGGATATCCTTCCGCTTGCGGCGCAAGGTCTCGCCCGACAGGGCGGCGATGTCCTCGCCGTCGAAGACGACCGACCCCTGCGTCGGCGGCTCGAGGTTGAGAATCGCGCGGCCCAATGTCGATTTGCCGCATCCCGACTCGCCGACGAGACCGTAGGTCTCGCCCCGGTGGATGCGCAGGTCGACGCCGTCCACGGCATACACGTGACCGATCGTGCGGTCGATGAGGATGCCGCGCTTGATGGGGAAGTGCACCTTGACCCCGCGCACCTCGACGAGCACGTCGGCCTCGGCGGGCCTCGACGGCTCGTCAGTCGCTGAGGTGGGTCGGCTCATGCGTGTACCTCCCTCGCCTGGTCGGCCCCGCCGGCTTCGGTGTCGATCGGGTGGAAGCAGCGCAGGGCCCGCGTGCCGGAATGCTCGAGCTGCGGCGCGTGCTCCCGGCAGACGTCGATCGGCTGGGAGCACCGCGGCGCGAACGCGCAGGCGCTCGCCCATGGCAGGTTGTCGGCCACGGATCCCGGAATGGGGGTCAGGCGGGCCCCGCGAGCCGAGTCGAGCCTCGGGATCGAGGCGAGCAACCCGTGCGTGTAGGGGTGCCGGGGCCGGGCGAAGAGCTCGTGCCGCTCGCCGCGCTCGACGACTTTGCCGCCGTAGAGCACGTTGATCTCGTCGCAGAGCCCGGCGACGACCCCGAGGTCGTGCGTGATCATGATGAGCGCCGTGCCGGTGTCGTCGACGAGCTCGCGCAGCAGCGCGAGGATCTGCGCCTGGATCGTCACGTCGAGAGCGGTCGTCGGCTCGTCGGCCATGAGCAACCGCGGCTCGCAGGCCAGGGCCATGGCGATGAGCGCGCGCTGGCGCATGCCGCCGGAGAGCTGATGGGGGTATTCCGACAGCCGCCGGTCGGGGTCGGGGATACCGACCTTGTCGAGCATCTCGCGGGCGATGGGCATCGCCGCGCGGCGCGACAGGCGGCGGTGCCGCTCGAGAACCTCGGTGACCTGGCGCCCGATCGGCACGACGGGGTTGAGGCTCGACAGCGGGTCCTGGAAGATCATGCCGAGGTCACGGCCGCGGCGGTCGCGCATCTGCCGGCGGTCGAGAGTCAGCAGGTCGGTGCCGTCGAAGTCGACGCGGCCGGAGACCGTGTTGCCGCGCGCCGGCAGCAGCCCCATGATCGCCAGAGAGGTCACCGACTTGCCGCAGCCGGACTCGCCGACGATCCCCACGGTCTGGCCCGGCCGCACGTCGAAGCTCACGCCGTCGACGGCCGTGAACGGCGCCTCCCCCTGACGGCGGAAGGTCACGTGCAGGTCGCGCACCCGCAGCAGAGGCTCGTCGGTGGCTGGTCTGCGCGCGTCTCCCAGGGTGGCGCTCGCGTGGTGCCTGCTCATCGCCTACCTCCGGCTCTTGGGGTCGAGGGCCTCGCGCAGCGACTCGCCCATCAGCGTGAAGCCGAGCGCGACGACGATGATGCAGCTCGCCGGCCAGAACGCCAGGTGCGGGTAGTCCTGGAGGTACTTCTGTGCCTCACCGAGCATCTGGCCCCACTCGGGCTGCCGGTCGTCGGGGTTGCCCAGGCCGAGGAACGAGAGCCCGGCCGCGTCGATGATCGCCGTCGCGAGCACGAGCGTGGCCTGCACGATGACCGGGCCGAGCGAGTTGGGCAGCATGTGCCGGAAGATGATCGCCGAGCGCTTGACGCCGAGAGCACGGGCCGCCAGCACATGGTCGCTATGTCGCTGCGCGAGCATCGAGCCGCGCAGCAGCCGCGCGAAGATGGGCACGTTGACGACCGCGATGGCGATGATGAGCGTCCACTGGCTCGGTGACTGCGCGAGCGTCGCGATCGACACGGCGAGCAGCAGCGACGGCAGTGACAGCATGACGTCGACGGCGCGCATGATCGACGAGTCGACCCAGCCGCCGAAGGCTCCGGCGAGCGTGCCCAGCACCGCCCCGCCGACGAAACCGCCGAGCGTGGCGAGCACGCCGACGACCAGTGTCTGCCGGCTGCCGACCAGGAGTCGCGACAGCAGGTCGCGGCCCTGCGGGTCGGCGCCGAGCGGGTAGCCGGGCTGAGGCCCGGGCACCGGGTTGGTCTGGGTGCGCACCTGCCCGATGAGCGGCGCGGACGCCGGGTCGTGTGGGGCCAGCATCGGGGAGACGAGCGCGAGCACGATGAACGCCAGCGTGATGGCGGCACCGGCGAGGAAGATCGGGTCGCGTCGCAGCCGACGCCACGCGCTGGCGATGAGCGAGACGCCGGGGGCCTCGTCGACGGTGCCCGCGCTGCCGACCGTCGGGCCCGGTCCGGCTGCGCTCGCGGCGGCAAGCGTGTCGATACGGCGCTTGCGCGCCTCGCCGTAGGAGGTCGCGAGCCGACGTGTGCGCGACGGCGCCTGCGCGGGCCCGCGGGCCTCGGGGACATCGGGCGAGCCGGTCGCGGGGGCCGGCGGGTCGCCTACCGGCTCGTGGAGGTGGCGGGGGTGGTCACTCATGTCAGATCACCTCGTGCGCACGCGCGGGTCGATGAGGGCGTAGGCGATGTCGACCAGCAGGTTGACCAGCACGTAGATGGCGGCGGCCGCGAGGATGAGCACCTGCAGGACCGCGTAGTCCCGTCGCTCGAAGGCGATCGCCAGCGCTTCGCCGATGCCGCCGAAGCTGAAGACCCGCTCGGTGAGGACAGCCCCGGCCAGTAGTGCGCCGACCTGCAGGCCGACGGCGGTGACGACGGGCAGCATCGCGTTGCGCAGGATGTGCCGGCCGCGGATCGTGCGGTTGAGCAGGCCCTTGGACTCGGCGGTGCGCACGTAGTCCTCGTCGAGCACCTCGAGCACCGAGGCTCGCGTGATGCGGAAGATCATCGCGAAGGGGATCGTCGCGAGCGCGAGGGCCGGCAGCACGAGGTGCATGAAGGCGTCCCAGGCGGCGTCCCACTCGCGGGTGAGGATGCCGTCGAGCACGAAGAAGCCGGTGACGCGCGTGGCGTCGATGCCGCCGCTCTGGCGGCCCGACACGGGGAAGAGGTGCCACTCGATCGCGAACCAGTATTTGAGGAGGAAGGCGAGGAAGAAGACCGGCACGGCCACCCCGATGAGCGACACGACGATCGAGGCGTTGTCGAGTGCCGATCCACGGCGCCGGGCCGCGAGGTAACCGAGCGGGATGCCGACGACGACGGCGACGACGATCGCGAAGAAGCTCAGCTCGATGGTCGCCGGGAGCCGCTGCAGGAAGATGTCGAGCGCGTCCTGGCCGGGCAGCACGCCTGTCGAGGGCCCGAACTCGCCTCGCACCGCGCGCTGCAGGAAGCGCCAGTACTGCTCGTACAGCGGCTGGTCGAGGCCCAACGCCTCGGAGAGCCGGGCACGCGACTCGGGCGTGGCGCGTTCGCCGAGGATCGCCGACACCGGTCCGCCCGGCAGGCTGCGCAACCACAGGAAGAGCAGCAGCGAGAGCACGAGCACGACGCCGACCATTTGCAGGAGGCGCCGGATGATGAATCTGAGCACTCGATCACGCCTTTCACGCCGGGTCACGCGCGGATCATCGGGATCCTCGGGTCGTCCACCGGTCAGGTCGCCGGGGCAGGTCACCGGGTGTGGCGGTGGTCGCCGCGGCCGGAGTGGGTCGCGGCGACCACCGCGACGCTGCGCTGCGGAGCCTCAGAGCCCCAGGGTCACTTCTTGACCTGGACGGTGTTGAACTCCTCGGCCGTCAGCGGGCTGACGACCATGCCTTCGACCTTGCTGCTCGTGACGAGCGCGGGCGGGGAGTGGGTGAGCGGAAGGGCGGGGAGGTATTGCTCGACGATCTTCTTGTTGATCTCCTCGTATTTCTTCGTGCGCTGCGCCTCGTCGACCGTGCCGTCGGCGTCGGACAACTCCTTGGCCAGCGTGGCTCCATAATCGGTGGCCTTGGTGTGGAAGTCGTTGGTCTGCAGATTGCCGAAGAACCTGCCAATGAAGTTGTCCGCCGAGTTGTAATCGCCGGTCCACCCGAGCAGGAAGGCATCGTAGGCCCCCGCGTCGACACCGTCGAGATAACCGCCGTTCCACGGTTTGGTGACGACGTTGACCTTGACCCCGGCCGCCTCGAAGTCGCGGCGGATGGCCTCATGGATCTTCTGCGGGTTGGGCATGTAGGGGCGGGTCACCTCGGAGGGATAGGCGAACGTCAGGGTCAGCCCGTCGAGGACCTGCTTGGCGGCCGCAGTGTCGTAGGCGACCGGCTGCAGCGACTTGTTGTATCCCGCCACCGTGTCGGGCATCATCTGCGTCGCGACCGACGCGCCCTCGGGCAGCTGGCTCTGCACGAGCTGCTCGCGGTTGATGGCCTGGTAGAGCGCCTTGCGGATCTTGACGTCCTTGAGCTTGGGGTTCTTCTCGGGGTTGAGTCCGAGGTAGAGGATGTTGAACGCCGGCCGCACCTCGACCTTGTTGCCCTCGTCCTCCAAGCCCTTCCAGTCGACCGGGTTGGGCAGGTCGTAGCCGTCGATCGACCCGGCCTGCAGCTCCTGCCGGCGGGTCGACTCGTCGGGGATGATCTTGAAGATGATGCGGCTCGTCTTCGGCTTTTCGCCCCAATAGCTCTCGTTGGCCACCAGCGAGACGGTCTTGTTGGCCTGGTCGTACTTTTCGAGCTTGTAGGCGCCTGTGCCGACCGGGTTCATCGAGTAGGAGGGATAGACAAAGCCCTCGCCCTGAGCCTTGACGTCGTTGGCGTTGCCCGCGGTCATCGCCTTGGGGCTCTGCATCGAGAATGACGACAGCGAGAGCATCGCCGGGAACTTCGAGGTCGCCTTGTTGATCGTCAGGACCGCGGTGTTGGCGTCCTTGGCCGTGCAGCCCTTGTAGAGCGAGTCGGCGGCCTTGTCCTTGAAGGCTTGCATCGTGTAGCCCCAGTATTCGGCGGGGCCGCTCTGCGCCGCCGCGTTCTGGTCGAACATGCGCTCGAAGTTCTTGCACACCGCGTCGGCATTGAATGCCTCGCCGTCGCTGAACGTCACGCCCTGGCGCAGGCTGAACGTCCACTGCTTGCCGTCGGGGGAGGACTCGCTTCTCCGCCAGGCCCGGTGCGATGTCGGCCGTGCCCGGCTTGATGCTCACGAGCCCGTCGAAGATCTGCCGCGTGACGCGGAACGTCTCGCCGTCCGTGGCGTAGAAGGGATCGAACACCTCGGGGGCGCCGGCCGCGCCGAAGGTGAACGTGTCCTTGGTGTCGCCGGATCCTCCCGTCGCGCTCCCCGACCCGCCGTCGCGGCCCGATTGCGCGCAAGCTCCGAGTGTGAGTGCCAGTGCGGCCATCATGACGACCGGGGTCGCCGTCTCATCGCCATCGTCTCTCCCTCGCCTCGACGCGCGGGGGCTCCCGCGCGGTCGCCCGGGGCGACCGCGGGTCGCGGCGCCTCCCAGGTTGTGGGGAACCTATGTCACAGCACCGCCAAGAGTGGACTGCTGAGCTGTTTTCGTTGCACGAGTGAGACCGATCTCCCATGGCCTCGTGATCTGCGCTGACGTGCGCAGGCACTCCGCGGCCGGTGGGAGCGAGTGGGGGTGCCGGGGCGGACCGGCTACCAGAGCTGGCGGTAGACGGCGGCGGCCTTCGGGTTCTGCGGCGCCTCGGGCCACAGCGAATTGCCCATGCCGCCAGGCTCATTGAAGTATTGCTCGAGCACGAGGATATCGGCGTTGGCGTCGAAGAACTGCTTCATCTTGCGGATGTAGAAGGGGTTGTCGCCGTTGCCGCTGCGGCTCTTGGCGGCCAGGCCCCACTCCGAGATCGACAGGCCCTTGCGCTTGGCGCGCGCGAACGCCGCGACGTCGGCGATGCCCGGTCCGCGGGCGGGCCGGATCGCGGTCTTCCACCTGGCCTCGGTCGTCGCGCCGGTGATCCACCAGTCGTAGGTGGAGCAGCCGACGAGGTCGACGACGTCGTTGCCCGGGTAGAGGCGGGTGAGGCTGTCGAGTCGGTTGGTCTGCCCGCGCAGCGCGGTGCCGCAGTTGACCTCGAAGCTGAGGACGAGGCCCGGGGACTCCTTGGCCATGACCTGGGCGATCCGCCGCCAGGCGGCGCGGAAGGTCGGCGCGGTCGCCGCGGTGGCGCTGAACGACATCCAGTCGCCGTTGGCCTCCCAGCCGATCTTGACGATCGCGTTGCCGCGGCCTCGGGTGCGCAAATCGCGGGCGATCCCGCGGTAGACCGCGTCGTGCTTGCCGGCCGCGACGTCCTTGAGCTGGGCGGGCTTGGCGTTCCTCGGCAGCATCGGCAGCCCGTAGACGAGCCGGCCCTTGAAGCCCTTGAAGGTGTCGATGTGCCAGGCCGAGTGCTTCGTCAGCGTCTCCCATGTCGCGTATTCGGGGAACGTCATCGTCGTGTCGCTCGGGGTGCCGCGCCACGGGCCCCAGCGGTTGGCGCGGGCGGCGCTCATGTCGCCACCGACCCAGGCGCCCGAAAACCAGGCCAGCCGCGAAGGCGACGTGCCGAGGTAGCGCTTGGCGCTTGCGCCCGGCGCGGCCTTGGTCGTCAGTGCGGTGGTCGTCGACGTCGCGCGGGTCGCCGTGCGAGCCGGCGGTGAGGTGGCGCTGGTGGTGGCCCCGGCGATCGCGGCGGGGCCGGCGGCCGTCGCGTCGAGCGGGCCTGCCGCGGCCGGCGCCGCGCTCGTCATCGAGGCGGCGATGCCCACGAGCGCGGTGACGGCGGCCGTCGCGGCGGCCGGTCGGGGACGGCGGTGGGAGGTCGGCATCGTCGGGCCTTTCACGCGGAGGGGTTTGCGCGGCGTCGAACAGAGCAGTCCCGACCCCCGTGTCGGTGCACTCCCCCCGGATGCGCGCGGCGTGGCCCCAAGCTAGGCGGTGAGTCGGGCGAGCGTCCAACTCCGGTGTGACGGGAGCAGCGGGCTTGTCGGCAACGTCGTGGAGTGCCTTGTGCGACAAGCAGACTGGGGCGGGGCGTCGGCGGTCGGGACAGTCCAGTAGGCGAGATGTCCCCGGGAACCAGCGGGGGCCCGCGGCCGGAAGCGGCCGCCGCGGGCCGCCGGGACCGACGCCTCCTCGATGGGAGGCGCGGGTCCTACGCGGGGAGGGCGGCGGCGAGGCGCGCGACGCCCTCGACGAGGTCGGCGCTCGACGGCACCGCCACGTAGCTGAGTCGCAGGCGCGGCGGCGGGCTGTCCCCGGGGTAGTAGTGGTCGCCGGGCGTCACCGACACCCCGCGCGCCAGCGCCGCGGAGGCGACCTCGCGGGCGTCGAGGTGCCCGGGCAGCACGACCCACAGGTGATAGCCACCGCGCGTCACGACCGGCAGCGACTGCGGGCCGAGCGCGCCGATGACGGCTCCGACGGCGTGGCCGCGCCGCTCCTGCAGGGCGGTGGCGAGCCTGGCCAGGCCACGCGTCCACCGGGGCGAGGAGACGAGCTCGAGGGCGGTGTGTTGCAGCGGGGAGGCGACGAAGAAGGTGTCGACGGCGTGCGCGGCGCGTAGCCGGGCCATGACGGGGCCGCGGGCGGCGATGGCGCCGACCCGCAGGTTGGGGGAGTTGACCTTGGTCAGTGAGCGGATGTGCACGACGACGCCGTGCGGGTCGGCCGCGATCATCGGCTCGGGCGGCGGGCCGGCGTCGGCGTGCAGCATGCGCCGGGCGAAGTCGTCCTCGACGACGAACGCCCCGTGGCGGCGGGCGAGCTCGTGGATCGCCGCGCTCCGGCTAGAGGAGAGACTCGCCCCTGTGGGGTTCTGCGCGAAGGGCTGCACGACGACGATCCGGGCGCGGGTGCGGGTGAGCGCCTCGTCGAGGTGGTCGGGGTTGATGCCCTCGGCGTCCAGCGGCACGGGCACGGCGCGCAGCCCGGCGGCGTGCGCCGCCGCAGTCGTGCCGGGGTAGGTCGGCGACTCGACGAGCACGTGGTCACCGGGCTGTCCGAGCGCCCGCAGCACCGTCGCGAGCGCGCTCTGCCCGCCGCCGCAGACGAGGATGTCGTGCCGGCCGAGCCCGCCGCCGATCTCGGCGGCGAACCAGTCACGCAGCTCGGGTATGCCCGCCGCGGGCGGCCGGTCCCACGCCTGGGGCAGCCGGCTCGCCCGCCCCAGTGCGGCGGTCAGGGCCGATAGCGGTTGGAGGTCGGGGTGCAGGTAGCCGCCGTTGAGGTCGATGACGTCCGGGCCGGGCCGGGTGAGCGCGCCGAGGAGACCGGGGGCCGTGAAGCTGCGGGTCGGGTGCGTCGGGTCCTCGAGGTGGCCGGTGAGGGCGAGCGCGGCCTCCTGCCACGACGTGTCGCCAGGCCCGGGGCCGGGGCTGCGGCCGCCCGCGGAGCGGAAACTGCCTGACCCTGGGCGTGACTCGATGAGTCCCCGCCGGGTGAGCAGCGCGAGGGCGTGAGCGACGGTCGTCGCGCTGACGCCGTGGCGGCGCACCAGCTCGCGGTGGGTCGCGATCCTCCTACCGGGGGGCAGCGGCTCGATCTCGGCCGCCAGGGTCGCCGCGAGCGCGTCCGCGCTACCGGTCATCGACTGCTACTGTCGTTCATGACAGCACAAGATAGCGCTACTGGGCGTCGACGTGTAGCGCCACTGCCGAATGGCCCGCTGCTCGCGGGCCTCGGAGTCCTCGCGTTCTCGTTCACGTTTCCCGCCACGGTCGCGGCCCTCGACGGATTCGGCCCGTGGACCGCCACCGGGGTGCGCGGGACGCTCGCCGCGGGCATCGCCGGGTCGGCGCTCGTCGCTGCGAGGGCCCCGCTGCCGAGCCGCGCGGACTGGCCGGCCCTCGCCGTCGTCGCACTCGGCTGCGTGCTCGGGTTTCCGCTGCTGACGACCTCGGCGCTGCAGACCTCCTCGACCGCGCACTCCGCCGTCGTCATCGGCGCGCTGCCCATGGCCACGGCGACGATCTCCGCGCTGCGCACGGGGCGCCGTCCCTCGCCGGCCTTCTGGGCCGCGGCCGGCGTCGGGGCGGCGGCCGTGCTCGGTTTCACCCTGGCCCAGAGCCACGGCCGCCCGGGCGTCGCCGACCTCTATCTCGTGGGGGCGCTGCTCGCGTGCGCCGCGGGCTATGCCGAGGGCGGGCGGCTCGCCGCGCACCTGCCCGGCTGGCGGGTCATCGCCTGGGCCGTGGTGCTCGCGGCCCCGGTGAGCATGGCCCTGACCGTGTGGGCCGTGCCCCGCGAGCCCCTGGCGCTCACCCCGACGGCGCTGTGGGGCATGGTGTGGCTCGCGGCCGTCTCGCAGCTCGGCGGGTTCGTCCTCTGGTATCGCGGCATGGGGCTCATCGGGGTCACCCGCGCGAGCCAGCTGCAACTCGCCCAGCCGCTGCTCACCCTCGGGTGGGCGGTGCTCCTGCTCGGCGAGCGGCTTCCCGCGAGCGTGCCGCTCACCGCGGCGGTCGTGCTCGGCTGCATCGTCGTGACGCAGCGCGCGCAGGCCGGGTGAGTCAGCGGTCGTGCGATCGCCTCAGCCGATCGTCGGCATCGGCCGCGTCGGCGGTTCGCCGGCGTCGATGCGCATGACCTGGTCGGCGAGCTCGAGCCCCGCGCCGGTGTAGACGTTGAACGCGGCGTCCGCGCCGTCGCGCTTGGCCTGCTCGACCTCGTCCTCGTAGCGGGCGACGGCGGCGATCGTGCCCGTGAAGCCGTTCTCGCGCAGCGCCTGCACGGCCGAGATGTTGGCGCCGTGGCGGGGCATGGCGAGGATCGCGAAGCGCACCTGGTCACGCCGGGCCAGCCGGCGCCAGAACTCACTGTCGCTGGCGTCACCTTCGACGACGGCGAGGCCCTGCCGGGCGAGCCGCTCGACTCGGGCGCCGTCGTTGTCGACCCCGACGACCCGCATGCCGTAGCCGGTCTCGAGCCGGTCGTAGGCGGAGCGGCCGACCCGGCCCATGCCGATGACGAGCACCTCGGCGTCGCGGGCGTCGGCGGGCTGGTCCTCGCGGTGCAGGCGGGCCGGGTCCTGCGGGTGGGCGTTCGCTGCCCAGCGCTCGATGAGCCGCAGCCCGAAGCGGTTGACGACGGCCGACACGACGAAGCTCAACGACACCGCGAGCGACAACACGAGCAGCCAGTCCTCGTCGACGAGCCCCACCGAGGCGCCCACCGCCACGACGATGAGCCCGAACTCGGAGAACTGCATGAGCGCGAACGCGGTGAGCAGCGAGGTGCGGTGGCGCAGCCGCTGCGTCCATAGCAGGACCGCATAGAGAGCCCCCTTGAGTGGCAGCAGCAGCAACAGGAGTGCGGCGAGCGCGACGTGCTCCCAGGCCGGCAGGCCGCCGGCGATGCCGATCGAGACGAAGAACCCGACGAGCAGCAGCTCCTTGAGGTGGAACAGCGAGCGTGACAGCTCGGAGGCGGCCGGGTGCGAGGCCAGCAGTATGCCGATGACGAGGGCGCCGAGGTCGCCCTTGAGTCCGACGGCGCTGAAGAGCGCGTAGCCCGGCACGAGCGCCATGACGATGCCGAAGAGCGATTGCAGTTCGCCGTGCCCGACGCGCTGCCACAGGAGCCGGAACACGCGCGAGGCCGGCCACAGCAGCACCAGCGCGAAGGCCCACGGGCTGGGCAGCTCGCCGTTGGTGGCGGTGAGGAAGACGACCGCGGCGATGTCCTGGATGATGAGGATGCCGATGGCCACGCGCCCGTAGAAGGCGTGCGACTGGCCGCGCTCTTCGAGCAGCTTGACGACGAAGACGGTGCTGGAGAAGGCGAGCGCGAACCCCAGGAGCGCGAGCGTGCCCCAGCTCACCCCGGCGAGCAGGCCGAGGCCGGTGGTGGCCAGGAGGGCGAGGAAGCCGGCGCCGACGGCGACGCTGACGACGAGGTGCACCGTGGCCGTGAGCCACACCTCGGGCCGCAGCAGGCTGCGGACGTCGAGCTTCAAGCCGATGCCGAAGAGCAGCAGCGTGACGCCCAGGTCGGCGATCGTGTCGACGAGCGGCACCTGCACGTAGCCGAACGCATTGAGCACGAAGCCGGCGGCGAGGAAGCCGATGAGCGGTGGGAGCCGCAGGAGCCTGGCGGCATATCCGAGCACGAAGGTGACGGTCAGGACGACGGCCGCGGTCGACATACCTCTCCGATCTGGTGACGAGCCCCGAAGGGGACCTTATCGACGCGGGGTGCCGCGTCGGGGTGTTGCCCTGGGGCGCGTGCCCGGCCGCCGCGTCAGCTGAGCACGTCCTTGCGCCGGAAGACCCAGTAGGCGACCGCGACCGTGGCGACGAAATAGAGCAGCGACCACAGCAGGCCACGGGTGATGTCGGTCCAGGCGATGTCGGGCGACAACGCCCGGATCCAGGCGCGCGAATAGTGCATCGGCAGCGCGTGGCGCAGGTCGCCGAGCTCTTCGATGGTGTCGAGGATCGAGGCGACGATCGTCACGAGCACCGCGCCGCCGACGGCGCCGAGGGGGGCGTCGTTGACGGTGCCGATGAGCAGCGCGATGCCGACGACCTGCAGCAGCGTCACCGCGACGACGGCCACGGCCAGGGCGAACCGCGGCGCGAACTCGAGCCAGGTCAGGCCGGTGCCGCCGGGGCTCGTGTAGTCGGCCCACCCGTAGGCGATCCCGCCGACGACCAGCGACCACAGCGGCAGCGCCACCGTGGCCAAGGTCGTCGACCCGACGGCGACGACGAGCTTGCTCGTCAGCAGCCGCGCGCGGGTCACGGGGGCGATGAGCAGGTAGCGCAGCGACGACCACGTGGCCTCGGCGGGCACGGCGTCGCCGGCGAAGAGGGCGGCGAGGATGACGAGCAGGAAGTCGCTCGCGGCGAAGAGGGTGAAGACCGCGAAGTTCGCCGATCCGCCCTGGGCCAGGTCGACATAGCGCCCGCCGCCGGTCGTGCCGTCGCCGAGCGAGAACGCGCCGACGAGCACGAGCGGCAGGGCCAGCAGCAGCCCGAACGACCAGAGCGTGCGGCGCCGCCCGAGCTGGCGACGGGTTTCGGCGCGCCACGACAGCGGTCGGTGGACGTCGGGGTGCGGGGGCGCCGTTGCCTCGCCGGCTGCCGTGGTGGCGTGGCGTGCCGGGTCGGTCGGCGCCGGTGGCATGGGCGCGCTCATCGGCGGCGCACCTGGCGTAGCCGGTTCATGCGGGCCTCCTCGCTCTCGACGTCGCTGTCGACCTCGCTGTCGACGTCGGACGGTGATGTCGAAGCGCCGTCTCCGGGGGTCCCGGCGGGGCCGGCGGGGTCGGCGGGGTCGGCGGGGTCGGCGGCCGACGTGTCGGGGCGGTCTGCGCCGGGTGCGCCGCGGCGCCCGTCGAGCCGGCCGTCCCCGGGGTGTGCGGGGTTCGCCGGCGCGGACTGGCCGATGACGCCGAGGAAGACCTCTTCGAGGTGTCGGCGCCCGGTCACCTCCGCGATCCGGCCGCCGGCGCCGACGACGGCCGCGACGATGTCGGCCCGGCTCCCCGGCCAGGTCACGTCGAGGCAGCGGCGGGGGGCGTCGACACGGACGTGCGCGTCGACGCCGAGCTCGGCTCGGACCGCCGCGGCGACACGCTCCAGCTCGTCCTGGTCGGCGCCGCCGGCCGCAGCGGGGCCCGCGGCCCGGCTGGCGCCGGGGGTGGCGTCGGGGCGGTCGAGCCCTTCGAGCTGCACGATCGTCGTCGCGTCGCCGGTCAGGTCGGCGATAGCACCGCTCATGACGACCCGGCCGCTGTCCATGACGACGACGTGGGTGCAGGTCTGCTCGACCTCGGCGAGCAGGTGGCTGGAGACGACCACCGTGCGTCCCGTGGCGGCGTAGGCCCGCAGGATCGGGCGCATCGCGGCGATCTGCGGGGGGTCGAGCCCGTTGGTCGGCTCGTCGAGCAGCAGCACGTCGGGCCGGCCCAGCATGGCTTGGGCGATGCCGAGGCGTTGGCGCATGCCCTGGGAATAGGTGCGCACGGGGCGGTCGACGGCGTCGCCGAGAGCGGCGACGTCGAGGGCGGCCGCGAACCCGGCCTCCGCGGGGTCGCGCCCGGTCGCCGCCCAGTAGGCCTGCAGATTGGCGCGACCGGACAGGTGCGGGAGGAAGCCGGGCCCCTCGATGAGGGCACCGACGCGGCCGAGCACCGGTGATCCCGCATGCACGGGGGCGCCGAGCACGTGCACCTGCCCGGCGTCGGGTCGGATGAGGCCGACGAGCATGCGCATCGTCGTCGTCTTGCCCGCTCCGTTGGGCCCGAGCAGCCCGACGACCTGCCCGGCCTCTGCCCGCCACGACACGTCGTCGACCGCCCGGTGGCCGTCCTTGTACGTCTTCACCAGCCCCTCCACGACGAGCGGGACCCCGGCGAACTCCGCCCGGGTCTGCCTCCGGTCGGTGCGCCGACGGGAGCGGGCGCGCAGCAGCGTCACGAGGGCGAGCGCCAGCAGTAGCGCGGCCAGGGCGGCGGCGACGCCGACCGTCTCGCGGTCGGGGCCCTCCGAGCTCGTCGCCGTCCCCGGGGCGGTCGGCAGGCGCAGTCGCGGGTCGGCGAGGGCGACGGTGTAGACCCGCGCGTCCGTGGGCACGGCGAAGCCGGCGTCGGTGGCGCTGACGAGCACCCGCCAGCGGCTCCCGGTGGCGGCGGAGTAGGTGCCGGCGGGCAGCTGCACGTCGACCTCGATCGGGGTGCCGGGCGTCGTCGCGACGCGCACCGGGGCGACGAGGCCGCGCGGCGAGGTCGGCCCGGCGCCGGCCATACGCCACAGCGACACGAAGAGGGTGGCGTCCCGAGCACTCGACGTCACCCGCAACCGCACCCTCGGGGCGCCGACGATGTCGACGTTCGAGGTCACAGGGTCGGTGTCGAAGGCGATGCTCTGGCCGGGCAGCGCCGCGAGCTGGTAGCCGGCGAGGCTCGCAGCACCCGTCGCGTCGGCGCCCGCCGTGCCCGCCCCGCCCCCGGGACCGCCGCCCAGGCCCGTGCCGCCGAGCGCTCCGGCCCCGGAGATCGCCGCAGGGTCGCCGCCCGGCGGCGACAGGATGCGGCCCGCCCGGTCGTCCGCGGCCGTCGGGCGCAGCGCGAGCGTGCTCGTGCTGCCGTCGATCCCGTCGAGGCCGGGGTAGCGGTCGGTCGTCACCGTGCGCTCGCCGCCGGCGGCCGGCACGGGCGCGGTGAAGGCGGGCACCGGCAGCCCCGATCGCCCCGCCCCGGCGGGTGCCAGATAGCGATCCAGCCAGGGCAACAGCGTCGCCTCGTCGTCCGGCTGCGCACCCGAGTCATGGCCGCCGTCGAACCAGCGGACGGCGACCGGTGTGCCGCGCGCCAGGAGGGTCCTGGCGGTGGCGTCGGCCTGGCCCAGATCGAAGAGAGAGTCGCGCATGCCCTGCACGAGCAGGGTGGGTGCCCTCGTGGTCGCCAGGCCGGGCGCGGGGCTGTGTCGGTGGAGCAGGGTGAGCAGCTCCGGCGACGGGGTTCCCGTGCGTGCGGCCGCGAGGAAGAGGCGGCACACCGTCGGGTCGAAGCGGCCGCACAGAAGTGTGGGCGACGCGGCGGCGGTCGAGGGCGCAGCCGTGGAGCCGGGCGACGCAGGGGGCGCCGCAGCCGACGTCGATGCCGTCGGCGGGGGCGACTGCGCGGAGCGCTCCGAGGCGGGCGACCCGGCTGCTCTCGCGGGCCCGGCCCAGTCGCCCGCTACGGTCGAGGCGAAGAAGAGCGAGGCCCAGCGGCGTTTGAAGACCCCGCCCGCGGCGTCGGGCCCGCCCGGCACGAAGGCGTCGGCGAGGTCGTGCCACGTGATGGCGGCGACCGTCGCGTCGATCCGGCGGTCGGCCCCCGCCAGCATGAGCGCCAGGGCGCCACCGTAGGACCCGCCGGCGACGCCCACCCTCGGGTCGCCGGGCCCGTCGAGCAGCACGTCGGGGCGGCGGGAGAGGACGTCGACGATGGCCCGGGCGTCGCTCACCTCCCACTCGGGGGCGTTGAGGTGGATGCGCCCGCCCGAGGCCCCGAACCCGCGGGCGCTGTAGGCGATCGCCACGTAGCCGCGCTCGGCCAGCAGCCGGGCGCGGGACTCGAGGTCGGCCTTGGTGCCGCCGAAACCGTGCGCCAGGAGCACCGCCGGGTGACGTCCCCCACCCGGCGGCACGTGAACCGTCGCGTCGAGGCTCACGGCGGTGGCATCGGGCTCGGCCCGCACCGGGATCGTCAGCGGCTGTGCCGAGATCGTCGTCGGCTGCGACGGGACCGTCGTCGGCTGTGCCGGGGCGGTCTTCGGCTGTGCCGGGAGCGTCTTCGGCTGCACCGGGATCGTCGGCGGCTGTGCGGAGCCGGCGGCAGGGGCTCCATGCACGACGGACGTGACCCGCTCGGCGCCGCCCGCCCGGCCCGGCACGGCCCACCCCAGGGCGGCCCAGAGCGTCACGACGACGGCGAGTGCGACCCGCACGGCCGCTCGACGTCGCCGACCTGCTGCCGGCATGCCACCACCTCCGCTCGCCTGGCCCGGTGTCGCGGCTCGGCCGCGCCCTCGGTCGCTGCCCGGTGACCGGGCCCAATCGCTGGTCACGACGCTGATGTCAGCGATGCCTCCAGGCTACGTGGGAGCACCGACAAGGCTCGCAGGGCCAGTGCCCGGCCGGCGGCGGGCGAAGGTTGTCGGTGGTCGCTGCCAGGGTGTGCGCCATGGACCAACGCATCAGTTTCGTCACCCTCGCCGTGCCCGACCTGCTCGCCGTGCGGCGCTTCTATGTCGACGGCCTGGGGTGGCATCCCGCGCTCGACGTCGACGGGGTGCTCATGCTGCAGGCCGGGCCGCAGCTGGTGCTCTCGCTGTGGGACGAGCGCGAGTTCGAGGCGGAAGTGGGCTCGATTCGACGTGGCCCCGGGCTCGTCCCGGTGACGCTGGCGCACAACTGCGCGACCGCGGCAGAGGTCGACGACGTGCTCGAGCAGGCGCGGCGCGCGGGTGCCTACCCGGTCGCCGCGGCGCAGCAGCGCGGCTGGGGCGGCTACTCCGGCTACTTCGGCGACCCCGCCGGGTTTCGCTGGGAGGTGGCCCACAACCCCGGCCCGATCGGACGCCTGGTGCTGCCGTGACGCGGTGGTGCTGCCGTGACGCGGTCGGGAGCGTGCCGGCCGGCGTGACGAGCCCGCTCGATCGGCATCTCTACGACGATCTTGGGGAAGGCGCAGACATGCCGAGACAACGCTCGCGACGCCGGGTGTTCGCGCCTCGTGTCCGTGCCCTGACGTCCGTGCTCGTGATGGCGCCCGAGCCCGTGACGGCGTCCGTGCCCGTGATGGCGCCCGTGCCCGTGATGGGAGAGTCTGACGGGCTCTTCGGCTGTGGCTAGATCAGCGCAGAGTCCGCGGACCGCGGCGGATGATTCACGCCTCGGTCCGCGCCGACCCGGGCGTCCCGTCGGTCGATGGCCTGCTGTTGCCGGACCGGGCGCGATAGACGGCCCGCACCCGCAGCCCGTCCTCGACCTCATGCAGCACCGGCTCGACGAACGTCGCCCGATAGGTCCGGTCGGCGGACGCCCCGGCGACGAAGTTGAGCCCGGAGAAGGCCGCCAGCACGAGACAGACCTTGAGCAGCGCGGTGCTCACCGGCACCTGCGCGAGCGGACCGCTCAGCCTCGTCGGGGCCTCGCCCATCCAGGCCTGAGCCGTCGCTTCGGGCACCGCGAGGATGCCGAAACCCACGAAGAAGACGAAGACCAGCACCGCCACGAGCGTGAACTGCATCATCGTCACGAGCACCGTGATGAGCAGCACGTTGAGGCGTTCCGCGCGGCGCAGCGGGGGCGCGTCGGCCTCACCGACGCGGGCGATCGTCTCCTGCAGCTCGTCGCGGGCGTTGACGAACGTCAGCACGATGGCCAGCACCGTGATGACCGCGACCGTGCCCACCGTGCGGGCCACATCGAGCTTGGTGGCGACCTGCCAGATCTCGGCGTTGAAGAAGAAGAAGAGAAAGGTCAGCAGCAGCAGCGGCAACACCCGAGACCCCATCGTCCCCAACGTGTCGAGTTCGCGCAGAGAGCGTTTCGACGCCCAGACGACGATGGCCCCCAAACCCCAGTAGGTGGCGGCGATCACCACGACGACGACCGTGACCAGCAGGGGCGCGGGCAGGGTGGTGCCCGCGGCGGCGAGCGTCAGCACGGTCGTCGCCACGCCGAGACCCGTGCGCCACCGGGCACCGATCCGAGGCAGCAGCGACGCGACCAGCCACGTCACCAGCGGAGCGGCGAGCAGGGTGAGCGAGGCGATGACGAAGACGACGAGCCACGGGTCGTTCCAGTCGGCCGGCGCGGTGTCGTCCGGCAGCTCCGCCGGTAGCATCAGGCGCTCCGACGCGAGGTCCGCGATGCGCACCGACCAGGCCGCCACGGCGGCTCCCGACAGCACCGCGCTCGTGCGTCCGAGCAGCGCGCGCCTCCGGACCGCAGCCTCCAGCACCAAGGGGAGCCCGCGAGCTCGGAGGTCGTCCTGCAGCTCCCGCCGTGTCCGATCGGTGGTGTCGCCCATCGCCGTCAGTCCTCTCCCCTCGGGCGCCCCGGCCCGCGACCCTGCCGTCGATGTCGAGCCGGGCAGCCTGCTGCCGATGTCGGAGCGTGACACGACGAAGGCCCAGTTGGCGGGCGCGCCGCGCTAGCGTCGTGCGCGGCGCAGGCAGTCCGCCCGTCAGGTGACCGCCGACAGCCGGCGCCGCACCGCACAGGGCGTCAGCCACGTCCCAGCCAGCACGCAAGCACGACGTCATCATCCGAAGGGATCGCCGATGCAGTCCACCGTCGACATCCGCCTCGTCGTCGCCGACATGGACGGCACGCTCCTGGACGCCCGCGGCGAGGTGCCCGACGACATGTGGCCGCTGCTGGCGCAGCTGCGCGAGTCCGGGATCGTGTTCGCCCCGGCGAGCGGGCGGCAATACGCGACGCTCGCGCGGCTCTTCGAGCGTGCGATCGACGGACTGGCGTTCATCGCCGAGAACGGCACCTACGTCGTGCGCGACGGGGTCGAGGTGTCGAGCGACGCCCTCGACCCTGCGGTGGTGCGGGCGCTCGTCGAGCGGCTGCGGGCGTTGGCGGTCGATCCCGGCAATCCGCGCGATCTCGGAGTCGTCGTGTGCGGCAAGCGTTCTGCCTACATCGAGCGCACCGACGCGGCGTTCCGGGCCGAGGCCGACACCTACTATGCGACGCTCGCGGAGGTGCCCGACCTGCTCGCGATTGACGACGACGTGCTCAAGGTCGCGATCTACGACTTCGGCGACGCCGAGACCGGCACCGCCCCCGGGCTCGTCGACTTCCGCGCAACCCACCAGGTCGTCGTCTCGGGCCGGCACTGGATCGACGTCATGAATCAGGGCGTCGACAAGGGCGTCGCGGTGCGGCGGCTGCAGCGGGACCTGGGCATCACGCCCGACGAGACGGTGGCCTTCGGCGACTATCTCAACGATCTGCAGATGCTCGACGCGGCCACGCACTCCTACGCGATGGCCAACGCTCACCCCGACGTCATCGCCCGGGCCAGGCATCTCGCGCCCGCCAACACCGACGCCGGCGTCGTGACCGTGCTGCGTGCGCTGCTGCCGGCCGCGCCGACGGCGGCGAGCTAGGCCCAGCGCTCGACGAGCGTGCGCAGCACACCGAGGGTGCGTCCGGTGCCCTCGCCGAGCGCTCGAAACTCCTTGGACCGCAACAGCTTCGAGGTGTGGATGAGGTCGGACAGCAGCGCGTAGGCGGCCCGCCCCCGCACGATCACGCGGTCGTCGTCGGCCCACGCTTCGGCGGCCTCGATCGCCTCGGCCGCCGGCGGTTCGGCATAGAGCGTGACGAGCACCTGGGTCGGCGTCCCGTCATGCTCGGCGAGCACCGTCTCGGCGAGGGCGGTGACGTCGCGGACCTGCGCGGGGGTGAGCACCACGGTCGGCACCGCGAACCCCCGGTCCGCCGCGTAGGCGGCGTCGAGATCTCGCGCGACGGCACCGGCCGATCGCCGCGGCGACGTCAGGAGCACGTTGCCGGTGGCGAGGTAGGTCTGCACGTCGGTGCCGCCCGCGGCCCGCGTCGCCGCGACGAGATCGGCGGCGGGGAAGCGCCGCGTCGCCCCGAGATTGATGGCCCGAAGGAGGGCGATATAGCGCGGCATGGGCCGAGGATAGGTCCCGCCGCGCCCGGTGAGGTGGCTCAACCTGCCCGCACGATGGCGACCGGGCATGGGCTGAGTTCGAGCACCGCCTGGCTCGTCGAGCCGAGCAGCTTGCCCGCGAAGCCTCCGGCGCCGCGGGAGCCGACGACGAGCAGCGAGGCGTCGCGCGCGACCGCCGCCAACGTCGGCGCCGGGGCGCCGACCAGCACGGACGCGGCGATGCGCGGACCCTCGGGGCGACGCCGGTCGCGGCCTGCGGCCGCGCCGACCACGGCACACGCCACCCGGGCCGGCGCGGGGGCCAGCTCCGCAGCGGTCGACTCGGCCGTCGCGCACCTCGCCGCGGCGGCCTCGTCGCCGCACACCGTGACGACGAGCAGGTCCCGGCCCAGGGCGGCGGCGGAATCCGCGGCGAACTCGGCGGCCTCGCCCGACTCCGGCGACCCGTCGACCCCCACGACCACCGGCCCCTCGCCGATCCGCCGTGCCTGCGCGGGCACGACGGTGACGACGCTCCGGGCGTAGACGGTGACGTCCCGGGCCACACTGCCGACCCGCAGCTCGTGCCAGCCGCCGAGCCCGCGCGACCCGACGACGACCGCCGCGGCGCCGCGGCTCGCCTCGACGAGGGCGGCCGACGCGTCGACAGGCTCGTGGACGCAGTCGACGCGCAGATCAGGATGGGCCTCCAGCACCCCGGCGGTCTCACGCACGAACAGCGCGGTGACTCGCACGCCTCGGCCCGCAGCCAGCAGCCGCAACGGCCGCCCGACCCGCTCGGCCCACGCGGCGGCCCAGTCGGTCGCCGCGGTCGCGGCCTGCGAACCGTCCACCCCCACGACGATCGGTGCCTCGCGCACGATCCTCCTTCCGGTGCTCGATCCCCGAGGGATGCACCCTCGACGCTCACCTCGAGCTCGACCCCCGGAGGTCGCCGCGAGCTCTGCAGGTGCTCGACCTCCAGGGCAGGGATCACCCGCCGCCACCATCGTGCCCACGAGCCTCGGGTGCGGCACAGTGGTGCCGACCCCCATCGGGGCGATTCCGCACATGTAGCCGACCCCAAGGAGGTGAGCTGGGCTCGTGACGATGGCCGCCAAGCTGTTCCTCGCGATCGCGGCCCTGCTCATCGGGGCGGTGGGGTTGCTGGCGATCTCCCCGGCGTCGGTGTCGCATCCGGTCAGCTCGGCGGAGCTCGTCGAGCTCGGTGCCGGTCTGGTGGCCGTGCTCGCGCTGTCGGCGCTCGTCATCCGCCGCGCACTGGCGCCCCTGCGGGGGCTGGAGGCGGCGATGGAGCGGCGTGACGAGGTCAGCGCGCCGGAGCGGGCCCCGGTGCTGCGCGACGACGAGGTCGGGCGGGTGGCCACGGCCTACAACGCGCTGCTCGACCGACTCGCCGCCCAGGAGACGCGCGCCGCCGGCATCGCGTTGACCGCCCAGGAGGCCGAGCGCAGCCGCGTCAGCCGGGAGTTGCACGACGAGATCGGTCAGACGCTGACGGTCGCGCTGCTCCGGCTCGGCCGCGTGAGCACCCCGCCGGAGCACGCGGCCGACGTCGCCGGCGCCCAGGATGCGGTGCGCACGGCCCTGGAGCAGGTGCGCACGATCGCCGCTCGGCTGCGCCCCGGCGTGCTCGAGGACCTCGGGCTCGTGCCCGCGCTGACGTCGCTGGCCACCGAGGCGGCCCGCGACGGCGGGCTGGAGGTGCGCCGCGACATCCGGGAGGTCGCCGGCACGACCGCCGAACAGGAGCTCGTCACCTACCGCATCGCGCAGGAGGCCCTGACCAACGTGCTGCGGCACGCTCGGGCGAGCACCGTGCAGGTCGGGCTGCGCCGCGAGGGCGGTAGAGGGGGCGACCGCCTCGTGCTCGAGGTCCGCGACGACGGTGTGGGCGTCGACGGCCCGGCCGGCACCGGGCGCACCGGCATGCTCGAACGCGCGGCGCTCGTGGGCGGCCAGGTCACCGTCGGCGCCGACCGCGGGGGTGGCACGATCGTGAGATTCTCGGTGCCGCTGGCCGGGCCGGCCGGCGAGTCGCCGCGGCCGCCGACCGGCCCGGCGCCGGACCCACCCGAGCGCCCCACCGGCTCGGACGCCTCGACCGACCCCTGGGAGGGCTCGTCATGACCCAGCCGCAGCCGCCTCGCGTGGCCCGCATCCTGCTCGCCGACGACCACGCGCTCGTGCGGCAGGGGGTGCGCATGATCCTCGACTCACAACCCGATCTGCGGGTCGTCGCCGAGGTGTCCGACGGCGCCGCCGCCGTCGATGCCCTGCTCGCGCAGGACGTCGACCTGGCGATCCTCGACGTGTCGATGCCGCGGATGACCGGCCTCCAGGCGGCTCGCGAGATCTCGCGGCGCAACCTGCCGGTGGCGGTGCTGCTGCTGTCGATGCACGACAACGAGCAATATCTCTTCGAGGCGCTCAAGGTCGGCGCGTCGGGATACGTGCACAAGTCGGTCGCCGACCGCGACCTCATCCACGCGTGCCGGGCCGCGTTGCGCGGTGAGCCGTTCCTCTACCCGGGGGCGTTGAGCACGATCATCCGGGAGTTCCTCTCGCGACGCGACGGCCAGGACGACGAGGCGAGCGTGCTGTCCTCCCGCGAGGAGGAGGTGCTCAAGCTCATCGCCGAGGGCCACTCCGGCCGCGACATCGCCCAGCTGCTCTTCATCAGCCCCAAGACCGTGGAGCGCCATCGCGCCAACATTCTCACCAAGCTCGGCCTCAAGGACCGGCTCGAGCTCACGAAGTACGCGATCCGCGCCGGCCTCATCGAGCCCTGACCGTCCCGAACGACTCGACCCGACCCGACCCGACCGACGGCCCGACCGCCCCGCAGCACGACTCAATACCGCAGCAGCGCCGCCAGCCGCGCCCCGTCGGGCAGCCCCGACACGTGATGCAGCTCGGCGCCGGTGAGCAGCGCCGCGGCGACGGCGTCGTCGAGCGCGGAGTCGGGCCCACCGGAGTGGGAGTGGCCTGCCTGGCCGATGACGCCGCCGGCCGCCGGGTCGACGAGCAGCTCGGCGGCCCTGCCTTCCCGCGCCGCGGTGAGCACCGCCCCCGGATCGACCGTCGCCCGGCCGGTGCCGACGAGCTCCTCGGCCCGGGCGCGACGCTCCTGACGATCGGCGTCGAGGCGGGCCAGGGCGATGGGCCGGCTGCGCTCCAGCAGCTCCTCTGGTGGCGTCGTGTCGGGATTGCCGGGCACGATCTCCTCCTGCAGCGTCGGCAGCAGCCCGGTCTCGCGCAGCTTCGGCAGATACTCCGCCACGGCCGCGAGCACGATCGGCGGCGCGGCGTGCGACCCGACGCGCTCGCGCACGCCGACCGCGACCTCCCGCACGAACTTCTCCACCTGCACGTCCGAGACGTCGCCCGCGGAGCTGTGCCCGTGATGGCCGGCCGTCTGACCGCCGCCACCGCCGCGCGGCTGATGCTGGTGCTGCAGCTGCGCCTGCCGCACGTTGCGGCGCTCCACGTCGTCGATGTCGGCCGGGATGTCGCCCAGCGTCAGCGCGGCGATGCCGGTCGGGGTCGCGTCGAAGAGCTGCACCCGCCGCTGGCTGAGGGCCAGCACGACATACCGGTCGTCGCCCGCGGCGAGCGAGACGAGTGGCACGAGGTGAGCCACCTCGCCGACGACGCACAGCGCCTCCACCGGCTGCGGCAGCCGGAACGTGCGCAGGCCCCGCGGCGAGGCGAAGAGCGCGAGACCGTCGGCCTGCTCGCTCCACACGACCGGGTCCTGCTGCAGCTCGCGCACGGGGGCGAGCAACGTGAGCGCGTCCTGCTCGCTCGCGCCGTCGGCGATGAGCCGCGCCTGGGCCTCATCGGCGAGCGCGCGCAACTCCAGCGGCGACCGCTCCGAGGCGGGCCGGGAACGAGCAGTGGGCACGTAGAGCGACACGACCGGCGCGGGCAGGTCGGCCAACTCGCGCAGCACCTGCGGCGTCACCGGGTCGACGATGTCCTGGAACTGGTGCGTGTCGATCATGATCCTCCTTGTGGGGGTGGGTCTTCGGGCCGTGGTCCTGTGTGCCGGCAGCGGTGCGCCGGCGTCCCTATGCCGGTGCCCGTGCCAGCGTCCTTGTGCCAGTAGGAGTCTCACGCCGCGCGTGCGGGCGTCGGCGCGAGGCTTCCGGCCCCTTTCCACGATGACCCAGGGCGTCGCTGGGCACCATCGGGGGCGCCCCTCACGCCGCGCCAGCTGACACCCATGCCGTCCCGAAGCCGGCCTACCGCGGGGCCGACCTGCTGCAGGGGCCCCCTACTGCAGCGCCGACGTCAGCCGCAGCGCGTTCTCCAGGTAGCGCACCCGCCACGGCCGGCCCTCCCACTGCGCCAGGGTCAGCTCGCTGCTGATCTCGCGATAGCCCTCCGCCACGGCGTGCAGCCGCGCGGGCAGGTCGCCGGCGCACCCCATGAGGCTGATCTCGTAGTTGAGCCCGAAGGAGCGCATGTCCATGTTGCTCGACCCCACGACCGCGACCTCGTCGTCGACGGTGAGGAACTTGCTGTGCAGCACCCACGGCGCCGGGTAGCGGTAGATGCGCACCCCCGCTTCGAGCAACACCTGGTAGTAGGACGCCTGGGCGTGCTGCACGACGAACTGGTCGGCCTGCTCACTGACGTAGAGCTCGACGCTCACGCCGCGGTGGGTCGCGGTCGTCACGGCCTCGAGGATCGACTCGTCCGGCACGAAATAGGGGCTGACGATGACGAGCCGCTGCTGCGCGGCGTGGATGAGACTCGTGAAGAGCCGCAGGTTGGGTTGGGTCGTGAAGCCCGGCCCAGAGGGCACGACCTGCAGGGCGTTGACCGCCCCTCCGATCGGGAGCGCCGTCTCGACGCCGCGGCCCGCGGCCGAGGCCTCGCCCGCGTCGGGGCGCCAGCCGTAGCTGCCGGCCGGCAGCACCTCACTGGATTCGGTGTACCAGTCGACGGCGAAGACGGCCTCGACCGACGCGACGACCGGGCCTGAGAGCCGCACCATGACGTCGAGCCAGGCCCGCCCGACCCGGGCGTTGCGCTCGCTGCCGTAGTGCGGCCCGATGAGGTTGATCGACCCGAGGTAGGCGAGCCGCCCGTCGACGACGAGCAGCTTGCGGTGATTGCGCAGGTCGAGGCGCCGCCAGCGCCCTCGCAGCGGGTCGATCGGCAGCATGAGGTGCCACGTGATGTCGCCGGCGTCGAGGCGCCGCAGCATGTCCTTGAAGCCGGGGTATCCCCGCGAGCCGAGGTGGTCGATGAGCAGCCGCACCTCGACCCCGCGCCGGCGGGCGCGGATGAGCGCCGCGAAAAAGCCGTCGGTCGTCGCGTCCCGGGCGGCGATGTACATCTCGACGTGCACGTAGCGCTGCGCGGCGTCGACGGCCGCGGTCATGTCGGCGATCGTGGCGGTGTGCTCGGTGAGCACCTTCTCGACCGTGCCGGTGACGCACGGCAGCGACGTCAGCGCCCGGTTCATCCGCACGATCGAGGCCAGCCGGTCGTCCGACCGGTCCCGAGCACCGGCCAGGTCGGGCGGCATGGTCGGCAGGTGTGCCAGGCCGTCGTCGAGCAGCTCGTTGGCCCGCGCCTGGATGCGGTGCCGCCGCGCGTTGACCCGGCTGCTGCCGAGCAGGAGGAACAGCGGCAGCCCGACGATCGGCAGGAAGAGGATGAGCAGCAGCCACGCGGAGGACGACGAGGGCCGCCGGTTCTCCGGCACCGTGCCGATGGCCACGACCTTGATCGTGTAGTCCAGGAGGAGGATGACGGACTGGACGACGGCCGTGAGATCGACGGCGTCAGGGCGGAAGGGGCCGATCACGGATGCATCCTCCCCCGTGAGCGTCCCATCAGGCGAGAAGTGGACCCCACCGGCCGCAGCCGGCGATGAACTTTGTCGATCTTCGCGACGCGCGAGCGACCTGACACGTGACAATAGCCATGTGTCAGCTCCGCAGATGAAGCATCGGCCGGCCTACGCGATCGGCAGCGTCGATCACGCGCTATGCCTCGCGACGTGGCTGCAGCAGGAGGGCTCGATCACCGCGAGCGAGGCCGCGCTGCGACTGGGGGTGGGACGCTCGACGGCGCATCAGCTGCTGACGATGCTGGTCTATCGGGATTTCGCGGTGCAGGACGAGTGCGGCCGGGCCTATCGGCCCGGGCCTGTGCTCGATCGGTCCGGTGACTCGCCGTCGGGGACCGCCGTGCTGCGCGCGGCCGCGGTGGAGCCGCTGGGCGGGCTCGTCGATCTCGTCGGGGAGACCGCCAACCTCGCGGTCCGCACCCACGACACCGCCCGATTCATCGCCTCCGTCGAGTGCACCCAGACGCTGCGGGTCGCCGCGCGCGAGGGCATGGTCTTTCCCGCGCACCGCCTCAGCTGCGGTCTCGTGCTGCTCGCGGAGCTCAGCGAGGAGGAGGTGCGGGCGGTCTATGAGACGCCGACCGTCGACGGGCTCGAGGCGGGCGCCCCGGACCTCACCCGCCTGGTCGCCGACCTCGGGCACATCCGGCGGCGCGGCCTGGCCATCTGCCAGGAGCAGGCCGAGCACGGCGTCGTCGCGATCGGCCGGGCGGTCCGTGATCGCGAGGGTCGGGCCGTCGCCGGGTTGTCGATCGCGATGCCGTCGGTGCGCTACTCCGAGGCCGACCTGCCGCGTCTCGACGCGGCGCTGCGCTTCGCCTCCGGAGCCATCACCGCCGCCTTGCCGGCCTGAGCACCGGCTGGGTCGACGCGCACCTCGCCGCGCGGCGATCGACCCAGGCGTAGGCGATCAGTCGGCGGCGAGGCGATCGAGCCCGGCGGCGAGCCGCGCCACCGTGCCGTCGACGTCGTCGAGCTTGTCGAGCCCGAAGAGCCCGAGCCGGAACGTCGAGAAGCCCTCCGGCTCCCCGCACTGCAGCGGCACGCCCGCGGCCGCCTGGATGCCGACGTCCTTGAACTTCGCCCCGCTCTTGAGCAGCGGGTCGTCGGTGTGCACGACGACGACGCCGGGAGCCTCGAAGCCCGGGGCCGCCACCGACGCGAACCCGCGCTCGGCGAGCAGCGCGCGCACTCTGCCGCCGAGGTCGCACTGGGCCGCCCGCAGCGCCTCGAGCCCGCGGTCCCGCGTCTCGACGAGGTAGGCGGAGTCCCTGGCCAGGGAGTCGGTGGGCATCGTCGCGTGGTAGCCGGCGACGCCGTCGACGAAGCCTTCCGTGATCGACAGCCAGCGGGCGAGGTCCATCGCGAAGCTCGTCGATGTGCTCGCGCGCACCCGCTCGCGGGCCTCCTCGCCGAGCATGACGAAGCCGGCGCACGGGCTACCGCTCCAGCCCTTCTGCGGGGCGCTGATGAGCACGTCGACGCCGAGGGCGCCCATGTCGACCCAGACGGCGCCCGAGGCGATGCCGTCGAGCACGAGCAGGCCGCCGACCTCGTGCACGGCGTCGGCGAGGGCCCGCACATAGTCGTCGGGCAGGAGCATGCCGGAGGCGGTCTCGACGTGCGCGGCGAAGACGAGGTCCGGGCGCCGCTCGAGGATGGCCGCGGTGACCTCGTCGACGGGGGCCGGCGCCCACGCCGCCTGCGGGTCGTCGTCCACCGGGCGCGCCGCACAGACGGTGACGTCGTCGGTGATCGCCCCCTGCTCGAAGATCTGCGACCAGCGGTAGGAGAAGAAGCCGTTGCGCACGACGAGGCAGCGGCGGCCGGTCGCGAGCTGCCGGGCCACGGCCTCCATCGCGAAGGTGCCGCCGCCGGGGACCACCGCGGCGGTGCGGGCGCGGTAGGTCGTCGTCAGCACGTCGACGAGGTCCTGCATCGCGGCGACGAACCGGGCGGACATGTGGTTGAGCGCACGATCGGTGAAGACGACCGAGTATTCGAGCAGGCCGTCGGGATCGATGTCAGCGCGAGGAAGCTCCATGCCCGTCAACGGTAGGGGTGTCCTCGTGTCGGCGTCGCACGAGGCGCGCCGCGGCCTCGAGCCCGATCACGACCCCGAAGCCGAGGGCCGCGAGCAGCGTCGGCACCGCCCAGTCGGCGCCGGGCAGGCCGATCGCCGTGCTCTCGAGCCCGTGCGGCCAGGGCCACAGGATGCGGATCGAGCCGACCATGAGGCCGATCATCGAGGCGAGCACGAGGTCGTGGTGGCGTGTCAGCAGCCACCGCAGCGCACTCGAGGCCAGCGCGATGCCGGTCGCGCAGCCGAGGGCGAAGACGGCCAGGACCAGCAGGTTGCGCTCGGCGACAGCGGCGAGCACCGGCGCGTAGAGGCCCATGAGCACGAGGAGGAACGAGCCGCTGATGCCGGGCAGGATCATCGCGCAGATGGCGATCGCGCCGCCCCCGAAGAACGCCCACAGCGGGGGCGCCGCGCCGGATCCGCCCGCGGCCGGGCTGAGCCCCAGCAGCGCGAACGTGCCGAGCGCCCAGACGGCCGCGAGTGTGACGTGCCGGGCCGTGGGCGCCGCGAGCTGTCGCCAACACAGCAGGACCGCGCCGGCGATGAGGCCGACGAAGAGCCCGGCGAGCGGCACCGGGTAGGCGGTCAGGGCGGCGCTCAGCGGCCCCGAGGCGAGAAGGACCATGCCGAGGATGCCGGCGCCGAGCGCGCCGAGCCACACCCACGGCACCGTCCGCACGGCCTGGCGGGTGCCGGGTCGGTCGCCCGTCAGCGCCCGCGTCGCGACCCGCACGAGAGAGTGCAGCGCCTCGATGAGCCGGGCGTAGATACCGAGCACGAGGGCGACCGTGCCGCCGGAAATGCCCGGGACGATGTCGGCGGCGCCCATGATCGCGCCGCGCGCCAGCTGGGCGCCGGCCGTGCGCAGGTCGCTGCGCGCACCCGGGCCGGTGCCGGTGCCGGTGGTGGCGGCGGGGGATGGGGACGGTCGCGTCGACGGCGTCATCAAGTCAGGCACGTGACATGACACTAAATCGTCGCCCTGGGCGCGCCCTGGGCAGGGGCTGAGCATCGCCGGGCGCGCCGGGGGAGTGCGTGCGACACGCCGGCGTTCAAGACGCGTTCTAGGCGTACGTCCAACAGCGACAACGTCATTCGTGGTGGGGTTAACACTGCATCGGGGATGCGTTGCGGTCGATGAGACACGCGAAGTAGCCTGCGGCAAAGCCCGAAGAAGGAGCTATGACCGACGAGATTCTTACGGCCGCACGAGCGGGTGCCATTGCTGCCCTCGACACCGGCCGCCGTCCCTGGATCGTGGGCATCGCCCACCTGACCGGCGTTCCTCTCGACGCCGGGGAGTTCAGCCGCGAGGCCGTCGAGTCGGTCATCGAGATCGCCACCTCCACGGTGGACTTCCCCGCGGGGCCGGTCGGCTACATCCCCTCGGGCTTCGTGCTCGACTACAACGCCGACTACCAGCTCATCCGCGTCGTCGGCGACGGCGCCCCGCATCTGGAGATGCAGCTCGGCCTGGGCATCGCGGGCTTCGTGGCGGTCGGCCTGACCCGCAGCGACGTGCTCGACGACGGCACGGCGGAGCCGGGCGCGGTCGTGCTCAGCGACATCGAGTCGGTCGTCGCCGACACGTTCGTGCTGGCCATCGGCGCGGCCCTCGAGCTCGACTACACCGGCGACATCGATTACCTCTTCTCGGTCATCGACTCCCGTGCCGACGTCGAGCCCACCTATTTCGCGATCGACGAGGAGTCGGGGGAGCTGCGCCGCGTCGACACGCAGGGGCGGCGCTTCGAGGATGTCGAGTCACGCGCGGCGTTCACCGCGCAGACCCAGCCCCGCGACGTGCACATGGACATCATCGCGGTCGGGTCACAGATTGCGCTCCAGTTCGGCACCGAGCCGCAGCTCGTCGCCCTCAAGTCCGATGACCATGTCGGCTATCAGGGCGACCCGCTGGCGGGCAACCGGCGTCGCGCCGAGCGGGCCGAGCAAGCCGGCTCGCCGAATCTCCCCTCGTCTTGCTGACGGGCTAGACGCCGCTAGCGGCCGCGATCGTCTCGTCCTGACGGGCTCGTGCGCTCACGTGACCCCGCCCGTTCGGCGCGGGGCCGGGCCGTCGAGCGCTGTCTGCGTGACGCCGCCCGCGGCCAGGGTGCCCGCCCACGCCACCTCATCTTTGGCCTGCGACCAGCGCTGCACGATCGAGATGTCCGCGACGAACCGCACGGGTGCCCCGCCGGTCCAGCGGCGGGCGGAGTCGGTGAGTGCCTGCTCGACGCGCGCGGCCACCTGCGGAGCGTCGTCCGCGTGGGCGTGCACGAGCAGTTCGTCGTGCAGGCACAGCACGATCTGCGCCCGCAACCCCCCGGTGAGCGCCCGCACCGTCGCTGCCCACGCCTTGAAGAGCTCGGCGGCCGCACCCTGGATGATCGCGTTGCGCGCGAACCGGCCGCGCGCGGCGTCGAGGCCGGGGTCCGGGCCGCGGTCACCGCCCAGGAAGCGCCCGGTGGGGATGAGCCGCCCACCATAGGTGCGCAGCGACTCGCCGCGGACTCCCGCCGCGTAGGCCCGATCGAGGTGCGCCATCGCCACCGGGTAGGCGCGCTCGAGCCCGCGCAGGGCCTGGCCGGCGGCGCCGCTGCGCTGGCCGTACATCGCGGCGAGCACGGCGACCTTGGCGACCGGTCGCTCTACGCCGAGGCGGTGGGCGACGGGCGTGTAGAGGTCGTCGGCCAGCGTGGCCTGCGCGAACGCCCGGTCTCCGGAGACGGCGGCGAGCACGCGCGGCTCGATCTGGCCGAGGTCGGCGCGCACGAAGAGGTGGCCGGGTTCGGCCGCGACCCCGGCGCGCAGCGCCACGGGGAGGTTGTGCAGCCCGGCTTCGGCGGTCATGCGGCCGCCGGCGCCGTCGCAGGCGGTCCACTCGCCGCGCAGCCGGTCGTCGGGGCCGATGTGCTCGGCCATCCACCGCAGCCCGTAGGTCGTGGCGATCCGGTCCTCGCGCCGCCACTCCAGCAGGGCGGGCACGATCGGGTGGGCGTCGCGGAACGCCTCGAGCACGTGCTTGCGCGTCGACGGCACGTCGATGCCGACGGCGCGCAGCAGCTCGCGCACGGCCGAGGGGTTGCGCAGATCGGTGTGCTCGCGCCCGGGCACGTGGCGCAGCACCCGGGTGTCGCGCTCGGCGCGCGGACCGGACAGCGGCTCGATGATCGAGAGCAGGGCGGGGCGGTCGACCGGCAGGCCGTCACGGCGCAGTTCCTCGCACAGCAGCGCGGCTCCGGACTCGGCGTGGACGGTCGCGACGAGCCTGGGAGAGATCTCCTCGGCGCGGGCGTGCTGGGCCCGGGCGCAGGTCAGGAGCGCGTCGGCCCAGGCGAGGAGGCGGTCGTCGGTGGTCTGCCACGTGCCGGCCGCGGCGTCGGCCCGCAGGTGCCCGTCGCGTCGCACGAGCGCGCCGTCGTCGGCGAGGGCGCTCGCCGCCTCGAACAAGTCCCCGGTAGGAGGTGTGGGCACCCCCTGCGCGGGAAGCCCGCGCGCCGCGGCCCAGGCCGCACCGGGCCCGGCGTCCCATCCGCCGCGGAGAAGCCTGTGCGCTTCGGCGACGTCCCAGGCGCGGGCGACGCGCACGCCGGCGGCGACGAGGGGGCGCGCGGCGTCGGCGGCCGACCACCACGTCCAGCGCACGCCGCGCGCCTCCAGTCGCCGCGCGAGGGCGACCGCGTCGTCGAGGTCCAGCACCTGCGCGACGCCTGCTCCGACGATCGCTGCGCGGCGGGCAGCGCCTTCGGTCGCTGCGTGGCGGGCCGCGCCTTCGGTCGCTGCGCCGGGCGTGGCCGATGCCGGGCGCAGGACGAGCGCGACCAGATCGTCGCGCGGGGTCACTCCGACGAGGCGGGCCCGAGCGCGTCGAGGTAGGTGGCCAGAGCCGCCTCGTCCCAACGAGACTCGAGCTCCGCTCCGACGCGCTCGGCGACCTCCTCGACGCCGCCCTCGGCGGCCGTCCACGTGCCGCGGGTCCACCCGTCGAGGTAGTCGTCGCTGCCGGTGGCGCCGAGGCGCATCGCCGCCTCGTCGATGGCCTCCTGGAACCGAGGCGCCAGCGGCACCTTGACGGTCTCGTCGCCCTCGCGGACGGTCAGCAGCGACGGCAGGTCGCGCCACGACATGATCTGGTATTCCGCCATGGCCGCATCGTGCCACCCGGCCGGGGCCGGCGCGGGACCCGACCGTGCGACCCGAGCCGAGCGTGGCGCCCGTCGCGGGTCGGGGAGGCTACCGGCTACGGTCTGGGCGCTCGCGGCCGATGGACTGCTCACAGGACCACGTCGAGAGAGTGCCGGGAGGGTGACGCGATGGCGGTGACCGCGCAGGACGTCGGGGCGCTGCGCCCCGGACAGCGGGTGCACGTGACCTACACGTGCGGCGCGAGCCTCACCTCGGCGCTGCGTCCGGCGGGCCCCCGACTCGTGCTCGACATCCCCGGCGACCACTTCGTCGTCCGGCGCGCCGACGGCAGCCCCGCGCGCGACATCGCCTCGCTCACGGTGGTCGACGACGCCTGAGCCGGCATCCGGTGCAGCGCGGACCCGACACCCTGGCGCGAGACCTCCCGCCGCCGCACGTGCGACGCGCCCGCCCAGCGTAGGGAGTCGCTCACCTCACGACCCCCTACGCTGCTGTCGGCAAGCCAGCGACCTCCGCCCGTGACCCGTCGACGCTGTTCGGGCGCACTCGCGCACAGCGGGCCGTAGGCCCTATCAGCCGTCAGCCGTCAGCCGTCAGCAAGGAGCGCAACCGATGTCGTCGAGCCCCGACTCCGTCCGCCCCGGGGGCCACGCCACGCCCGCGGCGTCGGACCCGCCCGGCCCGGCCCACCCGAGCGACGCGACGCGACGACTGGCGGTCTACGGCACGCTCGCGCCGGGACGGCCGAACGAGCATCAGCTGAGCGGTCTGCGGGGTTCGTGGACGCCGGGTGTCGTGCGCGGCACGCTGCTCGAGGACGGCTGGGGCGCCGCCCTCGGCTACCCGGGCATCGTGCTCGACGCGGACGGCCCGCGGGTGGCCGTGCAACTCTTCACCTCCGACGATCTGCCGGCCCATTGGGCGCGGCTGGACGACTTCGAGGGCGACGGCTACGAGCGGGTCGAGGTCGTCGTCGCCACCGACGCCGGGCCGCTGCCGGCGATGATCTACGTGCTCGCGGTGGCGCCGCCCGTCCGGCCGGCCCCGACGCCGTGACCGACTCCGGCGCCGACCCGCAGCACGCCGCCCCGACCCCCACGACCCCGCCGCCGGCGAGCCCTGGCGACCGGGTAGGCGACTGGGGCGCGGCCGCGCTCGTCTTCGGCGCCAACGCCGCCGTGCTCGTCGTCGAGCTCGTGGCGCTGCGGCTGCTCGCTCCCTACCTCGGCCTGACGCTGGAGACGAACACGCTGGTCATCGGCATCGCGCTGACCGCGATCGCGCTCGGCTCGTGGGTCGGCGGCCGGTGGGCCGACCGCGTCGATCCGCGCCGTGCCCTCGCGCCGCTGCTGGCCGTCTCGGGTCTCGCGGTCGCGGCCACCCCCTTCCTCGTCCGGGTAGCAGGTGCGGTCGCCCACGGCGCGTTCCTGCTCGTCGCCTCCGCCGCGACGATCGTCGTGCCCGGAGCCCTGCTGTCGGCCGTCACCCCCATGGTCACCAAGCTGCGCCTGACGAGCCTGTCGCAGACCGGCACGATCGTCGGTCGCCTCTCGGGTGTCGGCACGGCCGGCGCCATCGCCGGCACGATCCTCACCGGCTTCGTGCTCATCACGCGCGTGCCCGTCTCGGGCATCATGCTCGGGCTCGGGGGGCTGCTGCTCGCGGCCGCGCTCGCGGTCGGGCTCGGCTTCGGTCTCGCACGGGCCCGGCTCGCGCGCGCCTCCGCGGCCGGGGCGGCGGTCGCCCTCGTGCTCGCCGGTGCCACGGCCCTCACCCCGAGCGGGTGCGACGCCGAGACCACCTACCACTGTGCGGCCGTCGTGTCCGACCCCCAGCGCGCGGGCGGGCGGACGCTCGTGCTCGACGGGCTGCGACACTCCTACGTCGATGTGCAGGATCCGCGCCATGTGCAGTTCGCCTACGTGCGGGCCATGGTCGCGGGCATCGACGCCCACCGGCCCGGCGCCGCGCCGCTGACCGTGCACTACGTGGGCGGGGGTGGGTTGACGCTGCCGCGCTACCTGGCGGCGACCCGCCCGGGGTCGACCGGTTCGGTGTCCGAGATCGACGCCGGCGTCGTGCGCATCGATCGCGAACGGCTCGCGCTTCCGGCCGATCTCGCGCTCGACGTGCGCATCGAGGACGGGCGGGTCGGGCTGCGCTCGCTGCCGCCGACGTCGGCCGACATCGTCGTCGGCGACGCGTTCGGCGGGGTGAGCGTGCCGTGGCACCTGACGACCCGGGAGGCGCTCACCCAGGTCGAACGCGGCCTGCGGGCCGACGGCCTCTACACCGTCAACCTCATCGACTACGCGCCGCTGGCCTTCGCCCGGGCCGAGGTCGCGACGCTGCGCAGCGTCTTCGGCCACGTCGCGCTCGCGGCCACGCCCGACACGACCGCCGCGGCACCCGACGAACGGCGCCGCGGCGGAGGCAATCTCGTCGTCATCGCCAGCCGGGCGCCCCTCGATGTCGCGGCGTGGGAGGCCGAGCTGCGACGCCGCGACCTCGACTGGCGCGTCATCTCCGGCGCCGCTTTGGCCGCCTGGGTCGGCGACGCGCCCGTGCTCACCGACGACGACGCCCCGGTCGATCAGCTGCTGACCCCCTACCCGCCGGCGGCGCCCGCCTGAGTCTCGCCGCGCTACCGGTCGGCGCGCCGCGGATCCGGCTCCTGCGCACCGAGTCCCGCGGCCTCGAGCGCCAGCAGCGCGTCCTTGGCCGCCGTCCCACCGACATAACCCCCGGGCGTGCCGTCGGCGCGAACCACCCGGTGGCAGGGCACGACCAGGGGTAGCGGGTTGGTCGCGCAGGCGGTGCCGACGGCCCGCACCGCCGTCGCGCGCCCGACCGCCGCCGCGACCTGCCCGTAGCTGGCGGTGTGCCCGTAGCCGATCTGCGGCAGGTAGCGCCGCACCGCCGCCGCGAAGCCGGGCCGCACTCCGCGGGAGAGCCGATCGTCGAGGGGCACGGTGAACTCGCGCCGCGTGCCGGCGAAATACTCCTCGAGTTCGCGGGCCGTCGCGTCCAGCCGCGCGGGGGCGGCCAGGATGCGGGGACTGACGAGCGCCGCGATCCTCGCCAGCACCTCGTCGAACCCCTCGCGGTCGTAGGCGACCCGCACGAGCCCGGTCGTCGTCGCCGCGAGCAGCAACGGGCCGAGCGGGCTGTCGACCGTGCGGTAGGCGACGTCGAGCAGGTCGCGCGCCTCGGCCTGCCGCGCGAGCCTGTCCCGCAGGCCGTCGAGCCCCTCGACGGCGAAGACATCGCGCACGCCGTCCGACCCCACCCCACCCGCCATGTGCTTGCTCATCGTCGGCCCCTCACCGTCGTCGGTCCCTGTGAGACCTTGCCTGCCGCGGTCACCTCGCCTGCTCCCTCCGGCCGCCACCCCGTGAGCGCGGGATGCCGGCGCAAGGCCGCCAGCCCGTCGGCGGCGGCGCGCCGCACGGCGGCCGGTGTGCTGCCGGTGAGCTCCGCGGTCTCGGTGTGCCGCAGCCCGCCGAGATAGTGGTAGGCGATCGCCTCGCGCTGGCGATCCGGCAGCGCGGCCACCACACCCCAGACATCGCCGTCCCGCTCGGCGGGGTCGATCGCGGCGTCGACGCCGTCGCGGTGGTCGGCGCCGCCGAGCTCGGTCACCCGGTCGGTGGGCACGGCCCGGCGGGCCCGCGAGCGGGCGACGTCGATCGTCTTGCGGGTCGCCACCCGCACGAGCCAGGCCTCCACGTTGCTGTCTTCGGGCAGGTCCGGCCAGCGGCGCAGGGCCGCGAGGAACGTCTCCGACCACGCGTCCTCGGCGTCCGGCCCCGCTCCGAGGGCGGCCCGGCACACTCGCAGCACGGTCGCACCGTGCCGCGAGACGGCCAGTTCGAAGGGCGGTTTCGCTGTCATCACCGGGTAGACGCTCGCCGGGCCTGTGTCGTGAGGTCCTGCGTCGTGGGGGCTCGTGCCGGAAGGGACCGTGTCATGAGGCGAGGTGCCCTCCTACCGCGGGATCACGCAGTCACCCTGACACGGGGCGAGCCGCCGCCCCGGCCCTCGCGGGCGGAGCCCTGCCCCCACCCGCGACATGACTCAGCGGCACCGGCCGCGCGCGTCGAGGCGCGGCCGGTGCCGCTGAGATGACCTGTCGCCGGGCTCAGCGAGTCGCCCTCGTCGGGCGGTCGCTCAGCTCGGGCGAGGTGAGCCGGATCACTTGTCGGGCCGGATGACACTCATCCACCACGACATGAGGCCGAGGGCCTCCGAGGGCTCCGTCGCCGTGGGCGTGGGGTAGGCGCTCGGGTCGAACGGGGGCATGTCGATCGTTTCCGTCTGCGGCGTCGCGTACTTCAGCCCCGCGGCGTCGGCCGTCGCGCGGATCTTGCCGAGCACGCGCGGCGCGATGTCGCGACGCCAGTGGCCGCCGGCGAAGACGCCGTAGTGACCGGCGTGCGGCTGCTCGTAGAAGGACACGTCCGACGAGTTGGTGAACTTGCGCAGGAACTCCCGCGTCTGCCCCGGCGCCGAGATGTCGTCCATCTGACCCTCGACGCCGATGATCGGACAGGTGATCGCGTCAGGGCGCACAGGCTTGCCCTTGTAGACCATCTTGCCCTTCGCGAGTTCCTTCTTGATGAACACCCGATTAACCGTGTCGGCATAGAACTCGGCCGTCAGATCGGCGACGGCGAAGTACTCGCGGTAGAACCGCTCGATCCGGGTGATGTCGGGGTGCGTGTCGTCGGCCACGTAGTGGTTGTAGAGGTCGCGGTGCGACGAGAAGTGGTTGTCGGGGTTCATCGCGATGAACGACATGAGCTGCACGTAGCCGGGGTAGACCTTGCGCCCGTTGGGCGCCTTCGTCGTGAACATCGACAGGTAGGTCGGCAGGTGCATGCGGTCGGCCAGGCGCGTCACGTCGGTCGGGGCGGCTCCCGGGTCGAGCGGCCCCGCCATGACCGTGAGGGTCATCGGCTGACGCTCGGGGTTCTCCTCCGCGATGCGCGAGACGGCCATGACCGACGGCACCGTCGACTGGCAGATCGCGATGACGTGAACGTTGGGCCCGATCGTCTCGATGAACTCACGCGTGTAGTCGGCGTAGGTGTCGAGGGTGAAAGTGCCCGCCGAGGGCGGCACGTCGCGCGCATTGGCCCAGTCGGTGATGTAGACGTCGGCCTCGGGCAGCAGGCGCTCGACCGTGGGACGCAGCAACGTGGCATAGTGCCCCGATTGCGGAGCCACCAGCAGAATGACCGGATCATTGCGGTCGATATCACGCTCGAAGCGCAGGAGGTTGCCGAACGGCCGCTTTTGCACGACGTGTTCCGTGACCGGGATCTTGTGCCCGTCGATCTCGGTGAATTCCAGCCCGAATTCAGGTTTGTCGTATTCACGCGACAATTGCTGCATGAGGGCGACGTTGGCCCCCGTGATCTTCTCGGTGTAGTCCTGCAAGTGTTCGACGATCTTGGGTTGACCATAGGACTTGCCGAGGTCACGCTGCACCAGCATGACGTCACGCTGGAGGGCCACGTTGAGGGACACGAGCCTCAGGGTGGCGGTGATGAGCCTGTGCGCATGGTCCAACCAGGGGTTGTGCACGGATGGTGAACCGGTTGACCTGCCAGGCTTCTTGCTCGCGAATGTCACTAGCCCGTTCATGGATCGAGCGTACTGCCGACGCTTGGTGTCCACGCGCAGAAGTCGGAATACTCACAGTCATCTTGTGCATCTCGTGATGAACCCGCCGGTCCCGGGTGCGGCGGTGTGTGAGCACAAGCCCGTGGGCCGCCGCGAGCGCCGATACCGTGGCCAGGGTGACCCCTGAGCACGACGTCGACGAGCCCCTGCGCACGCTGCCGGACGGCACGGTCAAGCAGCTCAACCCCTTCACCGGCACCGAGGTGTGGACCGTGCCGGGTCGCGGCAATCGGCCTCTGACCGGCGGGGCGACCCCCCACTTCCGGCTGTCGCCCGCCGCCGCGGGCCGGCACTGCGCGTTCTGCGAGCGGCGCATGCTCGAGACCCCTCCCGAGAAGGTGCGCCGCATCCTCGGGCCGGACGGTGCCTGGCGCGATCTGCGGGACGTCGCCGCCGCCGACCTCGAGGCGAGCGTCGCCGAGTTCCGGCTCATCCCCAACCTCTTCGAGATCGTCTCGCTCGACTACTGGCGGCAGAACCACGGCTTCACGCTGCCTGTGGCGGAGCTCGCGCGGCGTCACGCCTACCTGTCCACGCCCGCCGGCCGAGCGCACGTGCTCGACCTCGCCGGACGACATCGCCCACCCGCTCTTGTCGAGGCGGGGGACGACGCGCTCGTGCAGGACAGCCTGTTCGGCGGGTTTCACGACGTCGTCGTGGCCCGACGCCATCACATCGACGGCGCCCGCTGCGACGACGAGCTCGCGTCGGCCTCGACGCTGACCCCGGTCGAGCACGAGCAGTATGTCGACTTCACCCTGGCGGCGGCGCGCGACCTCTACGCCGCGAACCCCGAGATCCGCAACGTCGTCATCTTCCAGAACTGGCTGCGCCCCGCGGGCGCGTCGTTCGACCACCTGCACAAGCAGCTCGTCGGCATCGACGAATACGGCCGCTGGCGCGAGGCCGAGCTGGCCCGGCTCCGGCACGACCCGGATGTCTTCTCGCGCTATGGGCTCGACTTCGCCCGCGAGCGCGACCTCGTCGTCGCCCAGACCGAGCACGCGGTCGCCTTCGCCGGCTTCGGGCACCGCTACCCGACGCTCGAGGTGTGGACGCGGCGCCTCGACGCCGACCTGTGGAACCTCACGCCCGCCGAGCTCGCCGACGTCTCCGCGCTGCTGCACGCGTGTCACGCCGCGAGCGGGCCGGCGGTGCCGTGCAACGAGGAGTGGCACCACCGCCCGCGGGGGCTCGACATCGCGATGCCGCTGCGCGTGCTGCTCAAGTGGCGCATCTCCACGCCCGCGGGCTTCGAGGGAGGCTCGCGGATCTACGTCAACACCATCGACCCCTGGACGCTGCGCGACCGCGCCCGCGCGGCGATGACCGCGGAGCGCGACGCCGGGCGGCTCGACCCGCGGGTCCGGGCGGTCTAGATCGCGGTCTAGACCGCGGTCGAGATCCGGCCGCTCCGAGGTCCGGCCGTCGGAGCGCGTGCGCGTTGAGCGCGTCCCGCCCGAGCGCGTCCCGCCCGAGCGCGTCGCGCGTGACCTCGCCCGCGAGGCGTCCCGAGCGCAGGAGGCCGGACGGGTGCCACACTCGGCGCCATGTCGCCCGAAATCCCCGCAGGGGAGCCGCCGCTCGAAGACCTGCGGGTCGTCAGCCTCGCGCTGAACCTGCCGGGCCCTGCCGCCGCCGCCCGCCTGGTCGCGCTCGGTGCGCAGGTCACGAAGGTCGAGCCCCCCGCGGGCGACTTCCTCGCCGAGGCCGCACCCGCCTACTACGCCGAGCTGGCGGCGGGGCAGCGCGTGGTGACGATCGACCTCAAGACCACGGCGGGCCTCGCGGAGCTGGCCGGCCTCCTGGACGAGGCAGACCTGCTGCTCACGTCGAGCCGGCCGGCGGCGCTCGCCCGGCTCGGGCTCGACTGGGCGAGCGTGCACGCGCGCTGGCCGCGGCTGTGCCAGGTGGCGATCGTCGGCCACGCGGGCGCGGAGGCCGACGTGCCCGGCCACGACCTCACCTACCAGGCGAGCGTCGGAGTGCTGCTGCCCCCGGTCATGCCAACAGTGCTCGTGGCCGACCTCGCCGGAGCCGAACGCGCGGTCGCCGACGCACTGGCGACCCTGCTCGCCCGGGCACGCACCGGCACCGGGCACCGCCGCGACGTGGCCCTCGGCGACGCGGCGCAGGAGTTCGCGCGGCCCGCGCAACACGGGCTGACCACTCCCGGCGCGCTGCTCGCGGGCGCATTGCCGCGCTACTCCCTCTACGAGAGCGTCGACGGCTACGTGGCGGTGGCCGCCCTCGAGGAGCACTTCTGGGAAGCGCTGCTGCGCGAGCTGGGCATCGGCGGCTCGCGCGCCGAGCTGGCCACCGTCCTCGCGACCCGGACGTCCGCGCACTGGCAGGACTGGGCGCGCACACGGGGCCTACCCCTCGCGGCCGTCGTCGCCGCCACCGACCGTGCACACACCACCGACCGGGCGCACACCACCGACCGACCGCGCACCACCGACAGCGAGCGGCCCACCGATTGACGCGCAGCGGCGGGTTCAGGCGGGTTCGGCCTGCTCCGCCTCGAGGATCGCGATCTCCTCGGAGAGGACGTCGTGACCCCTCAGCTCGAACGCCAGGCACATGACGGCCGGCGCGAGGCAGCTCACGAGGATGCCACCATGACGGGCGCGCCCAGGGCCACGATCCCGACCCCGGCCGCCGCGACGAGCAGCACCAGCACGAAGAGACACCCGTGGAAGACGTCGTGCCGCGAACTCGTCCGCAACAGATAGCCGTAGACGACGAAGATCAACGAGAGATAGATCATCACCGGCACGGCGACGGCCAGGACCGTGCCGACGTCCGAGATGCGCACGACGAAGCCCGCGTGCTCACGGTCCAGCAGGTAGGCCACGACGTGCAGCCCCGCACCGACGGCCGCGATCGACCAGAAGATCGGCATGTGCAGGTGTGAGAAGACCACCGACTTGTGGCGCCGCACGTGCAGCACCTCGCCCATGGGCAAGAGGAAGTAGCACCACCACATGCCGAACGTCACCGCCATGCCCGCCGTGAGCAGCACGACGGCGTCGAGGTTCCAGCCGCGGGCGACGAGCACCGACAGGGCCCCGATCGTGCCGACGACCCCCTCGCCGAGGGAGATGATCGTCAGCAGTGAGTAGCGCTCGGCGATGTGGTGGGCGTGCCACGGCAACCCGTTGTGCCGCTCCGCGGCCCACGGCCCCAGGATCTCGAGCGCATACAGCGGCAGGGCGTAGAAGATGGCCGACGGCAACGTGACGTGCACGATGATGAGCGCCACCCAGCCGACCTGCGCGAGGCCGAAGCCGGCCACGTAGATGAGCAGGCCGCTGCGGCGCGCCCCGTCGCGAGCCGCCGCGCGCAAGAACTGCGCGACGAGGGCGACACGCATGATGACGTAGCCGCTGACCATCACCTCGTTGTGCAGCACCCCGCCGTGCTCGAACGACCCGAAGATCGCCGGGATACCGAGCGCCAGCAGGCTCACCCCGCACATCTGCACCATCGTCAACAGCCGATAGGCCCAGTCGTCGGTGTCGTAGGCCGAGGCGAACCACACGAAGTTGATCCACGCCCACACCACCGCGAAGAGGCAGAAGAGGAACGCCACGAGCCCGGTCCGCCAGTGCCCGGCGGCGACGGCGTGGGCGAACTCGCCCCCCGCGACCCCGAACGCGACGACGAACACCAGGTCGTAGAGGAGCTCGAGCGGAGTCGCCGCACGATGCGCTTCGTGGGGGTTGCGCCCCGTCATCGCGACGCGGTGGTGAGAGATGGACATGGCCGGGATGATCGCACGCGAGCGGCGCCGGATCGGCGATTCTCCCGAGGGTTGACATGACCTCGACGCAGCGAATCCTCACCGAGCCCACCGGCGCCGACCAATCGCTCAGACGTCCACCGGCTGTGCTCAGAAGTCGAAGTCGAAGCCCCCGCCGTCGCCGCCGCCGAAGAAGCCCCCGTCGCCGAAGAAGCCGCCACCGTCTCCGCCGCCGCCATC
>JBDIAP010000009.1:0-52285 GCA_039812485.1 Kineosphaera sp. | reverse complement strand
CCAGTACTCCCCGTTCGGTGTGCCGGGCCTCGGCATCGTGCGCGGCCTGGCCGACAACCTCGTCGTCGCGCCCTATGCGACGGGCCTGGCGGCCATGGTCGACCCGCCCGCCGCCGTCGCGAACTACGCCCGGCTGCAGCAACTCGGGGCGCGCGGCCGGTACGGGTTCTACGAGGCGGTGGACTTCACGGCCGCCCGACTGCCCGAGGGTCACGAGTACGCCGTCGTCCGCTGCTTCATGGCGCATCACCAGGGCATGACGATCGTGTCGATCCACAACGTCGTGACGGGCGGTCGCATGCGCGAACGCTTCCACGCCGAGCCGATGGTTCGCGCCACGGAGCTGCTGCTGCAGGAGCGTGCCCCGCGCTACGTGCCCGTCACCCACCCGCGCCGCGACGAGCTGAGGCTGCCGCAGCGCTCGGCGGCGCCCGTCGGTGCCGCGCCGGAGCGAGTGCTCGCCGGCGAGGCCGCCCTGCGGCCCCACATCCACCATCTGTCCAACGGGCGGCTCAGCCTCACCCTCACGTCCGCGGGCGGCGGCCAGCTGCGGTGGCAGGGGCAAGCGATCACGCGCTGGCACGCCGACCCGACCACCGAGGACGCGGGGGACTTCATCTTCCTGCGCAGCGAGCGGGAGGGGAGGGCCTGGTCGGCGACTCCGCAGCCGATCCTGCGCCGCGCCCGCGGCGTCGAGGTGCGGCTCGCCGACGACCGGGCCAGCTATCGCCGCGTGGACCGCGGATACGCGACGCAGCTCGACTACCACCTGTCACCGGAGTCCGACGCCCTCGTGCGCACCTTGACGATCACCAACCAGCGCGACCGCGCCCGCCGGTTGACCGTGTCGTCCTACGCCGAACTCGTGCTGGCACCCGCCCGCGACGACGACGCCCACCCGGCGTTCTCGAAGCTCTTCGTGCACACCGAGTTCGTGCGCGACAAGGAGGCGATCATCGCCTATCGCCGCCGTCGATCGCCGAGCGACACCGAGGTGTGGGCCGGGCACATGATGATCGTGACCGGTGGCGACGGGGCCGGTCACGGGGGTGGCGTCACCGGCGGTCCGCTGGGGGTGGAGACCGATCGGGCGCGATTCCTCGGGCGGGGCAACACCGTGCGCGAGGCAGCACAGGTCGTCGGCGGAGTGCCCCCGAGCGGCACGACCGGCTACGTGCTCGACCCGATCTTCTCGCTGAGCCGGCGCCTACGGATTCCCCCGGGTGGTCAGGTCGTGGTGTCCTTCTGGACGTTCGCCGCGGCGAGCCGGGAGGAGCTGGAAGCCCTCATCGATCGGCACCGCCACCGGACCGCCGTCGAACGCGTCGCGATGCTCGCGTGGACCCAGAGCCAGGTCGAGCTGCGGCACCTGGGCATCACCGCGCAAGAGGCCTGCGTCTTTGCCGAGCTCGCCGGCCACGTCGTCTTCCCCACCCTCCAGTTGCGCCCGCCCCAGCAGGTGCTGGTGGGCGACGCGGCGCCGCAGTCGGCGTTGTGGCCCTTGTCCATCTCGGGCGATCTGCCGATCGTCGTCGTGCGCGTCGGGGCGATGGAGGACCTCGCGGCGGTGCGGCACATCGTGCGCGCGTTCGAATACTGGCGGATGCGACGGCTCAGCGTCGACGTCGTGCTCGTCAACGAGGAGTCCACGTCCTACGTGCAGGACCTGCACCACAACCTCGAGGCCCTCACCGGCTCGATCCTGCCCCGCACGGGCTCCCCGGACTCGGTCGGCCGCATCTTCCTGCTGCGCTCCGATCAGGTCGACCCGGCGACCTTGCACGCCCTCTTCGCCTGTGCGGTCGTCGTGCTCGACGCGGCCCGAGGCGGCCTCGACGAACAGCTGCCGCGGATGGTGGACGGCCGGGCCTCGCAACCCCTCGCGATCCTCCAGAGCGAGCGCGGCACGGCCCCGGCGACCGCGGAGGGCATGCCCAGGCCCGAGTCCCAGCCGCTGCTCTACCCCAACGGCTTCGGGGGATTCGCCCAGGACGGTCTGGAATACGTCACGGTGATCGACGAGGACCGGCCCACGCCCGGGCCGTGGGCCGACGTCGTCGCCAACGAGGAGTTCGGCTTCCTCGCGACCGCGGAGGGTGCCGGGTCGACGTGGTGGCGCAACAGCCGTGACAACCAGCTCACGTCATGGCGCAACGACCCGGTCTCGACGCTGGCGTCCGAGGTGATCTATGTGCGCGACGAGCGGACCGGGGCAGTGGCCACGGCCACGGCCTCGCCGTGCCGGGCGGGCCGCCACGGGGCGTGGCACGGCTTCGGCTATGTCGCCTACCTGCATCGCACGCCCGACCTCGAGCTCGACCTCGTCCAATGGGTCGCCGACGACGACCCCGTGAAGGTCAGCTGGCTGCGCGTGACGAATCACAGCGACGTCGAGCGCACGATCACCGTGACGAGCTACCACGAGCTGGTGTTGGGCCTGTCCCGGAGCGTCACGGCCGGACACATCATCACCGAGATCGACCCTGCGACTGGTGCGATGTTCGCGCGCAACCCGTGGAGCACCCAGTTCGCCGATCAGGTCGCCTTCGTCGACCATGCGGGCCAGCAGAGCTCGTGGACCGGCGACCGCACCGAGTTCCTCGGCGTTCAGGGCACTCTCGCGCGACCCGCGGCGCTCGTCGAGGTCGTCCCGCTCTCCGGTCGCGTCGGGGCGGGCCTGGATCCCTGCGCCGCGCTGGCCCAGACGCTGACGATCGCCCCCGGGCAGGTCGGCACCGTGCGCGTGCTCTTCGGCGCTGCCCACGACGCGGCGCAGGCACGCACGCTCATCGCTCGCCACCGGGCCGCCGACCCGATGACGCAGCTCGATGGCGTCAAGGAGCGCTGGACGGCCGCGCTGTCGACGTTCGAGGTGCGCACTCCCGACCCGGCCTTCGACGTCATGATGAACGGCTGGCTGCTCTATCAGTCGATGGCGTGCCGGGTGCTCGCCCGCGTCGGCTTCTACCAGGCCAGCGGCGCCTTCGGCTTCCGCGACCAGTTGCAGGACAGCATGGCCCTGGTGCTCATCGACCCGGCGCTCACCCGGTCGCACGTCCTGCGCGCGGCCGGTCGCCAGTTCGTCGAAGGCGATGTGCAGCACTGGTGGCTGCCCAGCGACGGCACGGGTGTGCGCACGCGGATCAGTGACGACGTCGTGTGGCTGGCCCACGCCGTCGCCCGCTACGTGCGCGTCACCGGCGATGCCGGTGTGCTCGACGAGCCGGTCGCCTACCTCGAGGGACACGTGCTGGAGCCGCAGGAGCACGAGGCGTTCTTCACCCCGACCACGTCGTCGCGGGTGGAGAGCCTCTACGCGCACTGTGTCCTCGCCCTCGAGCGGGCCTTCCACTACGGCCCGCACGGCCTGCCGCTGATGGGCACCGGTGACTGGAACGACGGCATGAACCGCGTCGGAGTCGGCGGGTCGGGGGAGAGCGTGTGGCTGGGCTGGTTCCTGCACCGCACGTTGACCGACTTCTTGCCGATCGTGCAGAGCCGTGGCGACGACCGCTTCGCGCGACGCTGCCTGGCCGAGCAGACCCGCCTGCTGGAGGCCCTGGAGGGCGAGGGTTGGGATGGCGCCTGGTATCGGCGTGGATACTTCGACAACGGCACCCCGCTGGGGTCTGCGCGCCGCGACGAGTGCCGCATCGACGCCATCGCCCAGTCCTGGGCGGTGCTCTCGGGGGCGGCCATGCCGCACCGGGCCGCGAGCGCCATGGCGCAGGTGGAGCGGCAGCTCATCATGACCGAGGAGAAGATCGCCCGACTCTTCACTCCGCCGTTCGACCGTTCCGATCCCGACCCCGGCTACATCCGGGCCTACCCGCCCGGGGTGCGCGAGAACGGCGGGCAATACACCCACGGCGCCATCTGGTCCATCCTCGCCTACGCGGCGCTGGGCCGCGACGACAAGGCCGGCGCGCTCTTCTCCCTCATCAACCCCGTCAACCACGCACTGACGACCGAACAGGCCCAGACCTACCGCGTCGAGCCGTACGTCGTCGCGGCCGACGTCTACTCCGTCGAGCCGCACGTGGGCCGGGGCGGGTGGACCTGGTACACGGGATCGAGCGGGTGGCTCTATCGCGCCGGGCTGGAGGCGATCCTCGGCATCGGCATCGAAGGGTCGTCGATGCTCATCGAGCCCTGCCTGCCGCCCACGTGGTCGTCGGCGCAGGTCACCTATCGTCGCGGCGAGGCGACCTACGTGCTGCGCTACGAGGGGGAGCCTGGCGTCGGTCGGCGCGTGCTCGCCGTCGAACTCGACGGCGTCGACGTGCCCGACCGGCGGGTGCCGCTGTCCGACCGGCCCGGCGAGCACGATGTGCGGATCTGGCTCGGCGCCGCCCGCCCCGGGCGCCGGTAGCGGGTCCTCCCTGCCGGCCGGGCGGACCCGGCGCGGGTCTGCGCACCCGTCACCGCGGGTCTGCGCACCCGTGAAGTCGTGAAACACTGGAGGGCGACCCCACCCCCACGACCCGAGGTAGCTGCGTTCCGTGTCCCCTGCCGCCCCCACCGTGCTGCCACCGCACGCCACGCCGCCGGAGCGCATCCGCAACTTCTGCATCATCGCCCACATCGACCACGGCAAGTCGACGCTGGCCGACCGCATGCTGCAGAAGACCGGTGTCGTCGAGGAGCGGGCGATGCGCGCCCAATACCTCGACCGCATGGACATCGAGCGCGAGCGCGGCATCACGATCAAGTCCCAGGCCGTGCGCATGCCCTACGAGACGGGCGGGCAGCCCTACGTGCTCAACATGATCGACACGCCAGGCCACGTCGACTTCACCTATGAGGTCTCCCGCAGCCTGGCCGCCTGCGAGGGCGCGATCCTGCTCGTCGACGCGGCCCAGGGCATCGAGGCGCAGACCCTCGCCAACCTCTACCTGGCGATGGAGAACGACCTGACGATCATCCCGGTGCTCAACAAGATCGACCTGCCCGCGGCCCAGCCGGAGAAGTTCGCCGAGGAGCTCGCGGGACTCATCGGCGTCGACCCCTCCGACTGCCTGCGGGTGTCGGGGAAGACGGGTGAGGGCGTCGACGAGCTGCTCGAGCAGATCGTGGCGCAGATCCCGCCGCCGGTCGGCGACGCCGACGCGCCCGCGCGGGCGATGATCTTCGACTCGGTCTACGACACCTACCGGGGGGTCGTCACCTACGTGCGGGTCGTCGACGGCAACCTCAACCCGCGCGAGCGCATCGCGATGATGAGCACGAAGGCCACCCACGAGCTGCTCGAGATCGGCGTCATCTCACCCGAGCCGGTGCCGAGCAAGGGGCTCGGCGTCGGCGAGGTCGGCTACCTCATCACCGGGGTCAAGGACGTGCGCCAGTCGCGCGTCGGCGACACCGTCACCAACCAGAGCAAGCCCGCGACGGCACCGCTGGGGGGCTATCGCGATCCGCGGCCGATGGTCTTCTCGGGGCTCTACCCCATCGACGGGTCGGACTACCCGCTGCTGCGCGACGCCCTCGACAAGCTCAAGCTCAACGACGCCGCGCTCGTCTACGAGCCGGAGACCTCCGCGGCCCTCGGCTTCGGCTTCCGGGTCGGCTTCCTCGGCATGCTGCACCTGGAGATCGTGCGCGAGCGGCTCGAGCGCGAGTTCGGCCTCGACCTCATCTCGACGCTGCCCAACGTCGAATACGACGTGACGATGGAGGACGGCTCGCTCGTCGACGTGACGAACCCCAGCGAGTTCCCGGTCGGCAAGATCAAGGAGGTCCGCGAGCCCGTCGTGCGCGCGGGCATCCTCGCGCCGAGCGAGTTCATCGGCGCGATCATGGAGCTGTGCCAGCAGCGCCGCGGCACCCTGCTCGGCATGGACTACCTGTCGCCGGAGCGGGTCGAGATGCGCTACACGCTGCCGCTCGCCGAGATCGTCTTCGACTTCTTCGACCAGCTCAAGAGCAAGACCCGCGGCTACGCCTCGCTCGACTACGAGCCCGCCGGCGATCAGCTGGCCGACCTCGTCAAGGTCGACATCCTCCTGCAGGGCGAGCAGGTCGACGCGTTCAGCGCGATCGTGCACAAGGACAAGGCCTACGCCTACGGCGTGTCGATGGCCGAGAGGCTGCGCAAACTCATCCCGCGACAGCAGTTCGAGGTGCCGATCCAGGCCGCGATCGGGTCGCGGATCATCGCGCGCGAGACGATCCGCGCGATCCGCAAGGACGTGCTCGCCAAGTGCTACGGCGGCGACATCAGCCGCAAGCGCAAGCTGCTGGAGAGGCAGAAGGAGGGCAAGAAGCGCATGAAGATGGTCGGGCGGGTCGAGGTGCCCCAGGAGGCCTTCATCGCGGCGCTGTCCTCCGACGGTGACGAGAAGGCCAAGAAGTAGCGTGAGCGCACAGGATTCTGTGCGCTCGCAGCCCCGGCCGCGGCGCGACGTCGTCTCCTTCGGGCGGCGCGACGGGCGCCGGCAGGGGCAGTACGCGCGGGCCGCCGCGTCCGACCCCGCCGTGTCCCGGTATGTCGTCACCCCCGACCGCGGCGAGCGATCCGCGAGCCTCGCGCCCGGGTGGCGCTTCGATGCCTCGGCGGCCTTCGGGCGCCGCGCGCCGCTCGTCGTCGAGATCGGCAGCGGCACCGGGGAGGCCGCGCTCGCCTACGCGGGGCAGCATCTCGACCGCGACGTGCTGGCCGTCGAGGTGTATCGGCCCGGGGCCTCGCGCACGGTGCTGCGGGCGCATGCCGCGGGGCTGCCCAACGTGCGCGTGATCGAGGCGGACGGGCGGGCGCTCGTGGCGACCGGGCTCGCTACCGGGTCGGTGGCGGGGCTGCACGTCTATTTCCCCGATCCCTGGCCCAAGACGCGGCACCACAAGCGGCGGCTCGTCGACGCCGGGTTCGTCGCCGACGCGGCGCGCGTGCTCGCGCCGGGCGGGGTGCTGCGTCTGGCGACGGACTGGGAGCACTACGCCCAGCAGATGCTCGAGGTCGGCACGGCCTGCCCCGACCTGGTGAATCCTCGGGCGGATGTCGCAGGGGGGTGGGCGCCGCGTTGTGCCGGGCGCCCCGAGACGCTCTTCGAGCGCAAGGGCATCGCCGCCGGGCGCACCATCTACGACCTGGAGTTTCGTCGGCGGTGAGGCGCGAGGGCCGGTCGCCGCGCCGGCGTCGCGCGCACGCCGGGGTGGCCCGTCGGGGATGTCCCTGAACGGCTCCTGGCGAGGCCCTGAAACCTGCCGCGCGGGGGAGCCGACGGCGCTGAGCGGCGCTCTACTGGAGGCACGTCATCGTCCACCAGACCTCGTAGGAAGGCACCGTCATGATCGAGCCGCTCGCTCCCCAGGACTCCCACACCACCGCTCCCGCCGCGCAGGACCGGCCCCCCTACGGCAGGCTCGCCGGCCCCGTCGACGCCGCCGACGCCAACTGGGCGGTCGGCTCGCACCTGTCGGCCTTCGCGCCCGCGATCGTCTCGGCCGCCACCGGGCTGCCCGGCCTCAGCGCCCTCGGCCCGCTCGCGATGCTCTTCGCCACGAAGGACCGCCCGCTCGCGCACGCCGCCGCCAAGGACGCCCTGAACTTCGAGATCACCTGGGGTGTCGCGATGCTCGTCGCGCTCGTGACCATCATCGGCATCCCGCTCATCCCCGTCATGGCCGTCTTCGTCATCGTGTGCCACATCATCGGCGCCGTGCGGGCGAGCAAGGGCGAGGACTACCGCTACCCGTGGACGCTGCGCCTCATCACCTGAGCCTCGGCCGTGCGGCCGGTCACGCCGCCGCACGGACCGCAGACACCACCGAGCACCTCCTCACGGGGGTGCTCGGTGGTGTGTGTGGGTGGTGGTGTGTGTGGGCGGTGGTGTGCGAGTGCGCGGGCGGACGGTCGGCCCGACGTTGAGCATCCGGGAGGGCGGATGCTCAACGCCGGGCGGGCCGTCCGGACCGGGCCAGTCGATGACAGGCGAGCCGGTCGAGTCGATTATTGGACGCCGCCGCGGCGAGGGCAACGATCGTGGGGTCCGCCGCGCCCGCGCGATCGCCGGTGACAGACTGAGCCGATGCCCAGTGCTCCGCCCGACGCCGACCCCGCGCCCCGCGACGGGGCGTTGCCGCAGGTCGCGCTCGACGCGGGGCGGGGCGGGCCGTTCGGCGTCTACCTGCATGTGCCGTTCTGCCGGGTGCGGTGCGGCTATTGCGATTTCAACACCTACACGCCGGCCGAGTTGCTCGGCGGCGCGGCTCGCCCGGCGCCGGGCACGTCGACCGCCGACTTCGGGGTCGGCGCGCTCGCCGAGCTCGATCTCGCCGCCCGCGTGCTGGGCGGCACCGCGCGTCCGGTCGACACGGTCTTCGTCGGCGGGGGCACGCCGACGATGCTGGCCCCCGACACGCTCGGTGACCTGGTCGAGGGGGTGCGCGAGCGGTTCGGTCTGCGTGCGGGCGCCGAGGTGACGACCGAGGCCAATCCCGACACCGTCGACGCGGCGACCCTGCGTCGGCTCGCCGACCGCGGGTTCACGCGCGTGAGCCTGGGCATGCAGTCGGCGGTGCCGCACGTGCTGCGCACCCTGGAGCGCACCCACGAGCCCCGCAACGTCGCCCGGGCCGTGGCAGCCGCGCGCGACGCGGGGCTCGCGGTGAGCCTCGACCTCATCTACGGCACGCCGGGGGAGTCGCTCGCCGATTGGCGGGCGTCCCTCGAGGCGGCCATCGCGCTCGCGCCCGACCATGTGTCGGCCTATGCGCTCGTCGTCGAGGAGGGCACCCGCCTCGCGGGCCAGGTGCGGCGCGGCGTGGTGGCGGCGCCGGACGACGACGACGAGGCCGACAAGTACGAGCTCGCCGACGCGGTGCTCGCCGACGCGGGCTACGACTGGTATGAGGTGAGCAACTGGTCTCGTAGCCCCGATCAGGTGTGCCGGCACAACGTCGGCTACTGGGCCGGCGGGCAGTGGTGGGGCGTCGGGCCGGGCGCCCACAGCCACGTCGGCGGCGTGCGGTGGTGGAACGTGCGGCATCCGGCGCGGTACGCGGCCGCCGTCGCGGCGGGGGACTCGCCCGCGCAGGGCCGGGAGGTCCTCACACCGCGGCAGCGCTACGAGGAGGCCGTGCTGCTGCAGACGCGCCTGCGGGGCGGCCTCGCGGCGGGGGCGTTGGAGGAGACGGGCGCGCGCGCCGTGCCGACGCTCCTCGACGATGGGCTCATCGAGCCTGGGGCGGCCCGGCGGGGGCGGGTCGTGCTCACGCTACGGGGTCGGTTGCTGGCCGACACCGTGGTGCGACGCCTGGTGGGGTTCTGAGGGATGGCGAGCGCGTCGCTCAGCCGAGGCGCACGCGCAGGTGCGAGAGGTTGGGGCGCTCGGACGTGATGACGGACTGGGTCTGGGGCTCGCTGCGGCGGGGCAGCACGACGACCGCACTGCTCGCCTTGGCCGGGTAGGCGGCGATCTCGCGGGCCAGCGCCCGGTCCTCCGGGGTCATGGTGAAGGCCTTGCGAAGAATGTTCATGTCTCTATGGTGATCCGACCGCACCCATGCGTCCAATGCCAATATTGATGCTTATTCATGACCTAGAGTCATGGGTCATGGAGACACAGGTGCTGCGCTGGTTCCAGCAGGTCGCCGACGGCGTGACCCTCACCGAGATCAGCGACCTCGAGATGGTGTCGCAGCCGGGGGTCTCCCGGGCGTTGTCCCGACTCGAGAGGGAGGTCGGCGCGGCGTTGCTGCAGCGCACGGGGCGCGTGCTGCGCCTGACCCGGGCGGGCGCCGCGTTCAAGGGCCATGTCGACGCGATGATGCACAACCTCGACGACGGCCTGGCCGCTGTCGAGCAGTTGCTCGACCCCGAGCGAGGCGTCGTCACCGTGGCCTTCGAGGCCAACCTCGGCACCTGGCTCGTGCCCGACCTCGTGCGCAGCTTCGGGCGCGAGCACCCGGGCGTGCAGTTCGACCTGCGCGCCAAGGCCGACGAGCACTCGCTCGACGTGGGCTCCGGAGTCAGCGTCGACCTCGAGCTGTCGACGCTGCTCAGGCACCACGACGGCGTCGAGATGCGCACCCTGACCTCCGAACCGCTGCGGCTCATCGTGCCGACCGACCATCGCCTCGCCGCGGTCGGGGAGTGCCGGCTCGCCGACGTGGCAGCCGAGCCGTTCGTGGCGACCCGCGGGTCGTCGGCCCTGCGCACCGTCTTCGACGAGCTGTGCCGGCGCGCCCAGGCGAGCCCCCGGATCACCCTCGTCGCCGACGACCTGCCCACCGTGCGGGGCTATGTCGCCGCCGGGCTCGGGGTCGGGGTCGTGCCGACCCAGTGGGGGGACAGCGCCGATCCCGCGAGCGGCCGGCTGCGCTATCTCGCCCTCGCCGACGACGCGGCCTCGCGTCCGGTCGTGCTCGCGTGGGCGAGCGGGGCGGGGCGGATGCTCGACTCGGCACGCCTCTTCCGCGACCACATCCTCGCCCGGGCCCGAGCGGGCCGGCTCCCCACCCCGGTCGGTCCCACGTCGCCGGTGTCCGGCGCGCCGCGGGCCGGTGGCTCCGACTCCCGCCGACCGGCCCCGGCGCGCTGAGGCCGATCGATACGCTACGGCGCAGAATGAGGTTCGACCCCCGGAGCCGGAAGGAGGACTGCCATGGACGCGAGCATGGAGACGAGCGGCGCCGCTGCGGCGCCTGCGTGTTCGCTCATCGAGAGCGTCATGGGCGTCCTCGGGCGCGCCTGGGCGGGTGCGGTCGTCGAGGCGATGCTCGACGGCCGGGAGCGCTTCACCGACATCTCCCGCGCCGTGCCGGGCGTCACCGACGGCGTGCTCTCGGCGCGGCTCAAGGAGTTGTGCGCCCGCGGGCTCGCCGAGCGCACGGTGGCTCCCGGGCCCCCGGTGAGCGTCACCTACCGGCTGACCGACGCGGGCCGCGACCTGGCGCCGGTGCTGCGTGCCGTGCGCGATTACGGCGGCGCCCACCCCGAGGTGCTCGGCGAGCGCTGAAGCGGCCCGCGCGGCTCATGGGCGCCCGGGCGAGCTGCCGGTGGTCCGCTGCCGGGTGGTCGGTTGCCGGGCGGTCGGTGATGGGTGGTCGGTGATCGGGGTCGGCTACCGGTGGTCGAGGCCGATGTCGAGCACCGGGGCGCTGTGGGTGATCCAGCCGGCCGAGATGAGGTCGACCCCGGCCCGGGCGATCGGTCCGGCGCTCTGCGCCGTGATCCGCCCGGACGCCTCGGTGAGGCAGCGCCCGTCGATGAGTGCCACGGCCTGCTCCAGCTGCGCGGGCGTCATGTTGTCGAGCAGCACGGCGTCGACGACGAGCTGCTCCCTACCGCCACGCCGATGCCGCAGCGACAGCACCTCGTGCAGCTGATCCAGGGTGTCGACCTCGACCTCGACCTTGACGAGGTGCCCGACCCGGTCGCGGATGCCCGCCAGCGCGGCCTCGATGCCGCCGGCGAAGGCCAGGTGGTTGTCCTTGACGAGCACCGCGTCGTCGAGACCGAACCGGTGGTTGCTGCCCCCGCCGGCGCGCACCGCCTCCTTCTCCAGCGCGCGCAGGCCCGGGGTCGTCTTGCGCGTGCAGCAGATGCGGGCGTCGGTGCCGGCGACCGCCGCGACGAGCCCGGCGGTGGCGCTCGCGACGCCCGACAGGTGACCGAGCAGGTTGAGCGCGACGCGCTCACCGGTGAGCAGGGCCCGCGCGGGGCCGCTGACCAGGGCGATCTCGTCGCCCGGCTCGACGGGTGCGCCGTCGTCGCGGATCACCTCGACGCGCACCGCGTCGTCGAGCAGAAGCCACGCCAGCGTCGCGGCCGAGAGGCCCGCGACGACGCCGCGGTCGCGGGCCACGAGGGCGACGCTGCCGCGGACGTGCTCCGGCACGGTGGCCTCGCTCGTCAGGTCGCCGGCACGGCCCAGGTCTTCGAGCAGCGCCGCCCGCACGAGCGGCTCGACGAGCACGCGGGGCAGGCTCATGAGGCGCTGCTCACGTCGGTGCGCTCCGCCAGATCGCGCAGGTCGACGTAGGTGTGCTCGGGCGGCCCCGGCAGCGGGTGGTCGGTGCGCAGATGGGCGCCGCGACTCTCGGTGCGGCGCTGCGCGGCGACGACGAGCAGGTAGGCGACGAGCCGGGCGTCGTCGACGTCGGCCCCCGCCCGCACGACGTGCGCCGCGTCGCGCAGCCCCGGCCCGTCCCGCAACACGCCGGCGGCCGCGCTGAGCAGGGCGCGGTCGGCGCGGGTGGGCCGCCGGGGAGCCGAACACCTCGAGGGTGCAGGCCTGCGGCTGTCGAGGGTGACCTCCCGCACCGTGGTGGCGACCCGGGCCGCGCCGGTCTGGGCGGCGATGTCGTCCGCCGCGGCGCCCGCGCACGCGACGGCCTCGAGCAGGCTGTTGCTCGCGAGGCGGTTCGCCCCGTGCAGTCCCGTGCTCGCGACCTCGCCGACCGCCCACAAGCCTGTGACGTCCGTGCGCCCGCGGGCGTCGACCACGAGTCCACCCATGTGGTAGTGGGCGGCCGGCCGCACGGGGATCGGGTCACGCGTCGGGTCGATGCCCGCGGCCCGGCAGGCCGCCGTGATCGCCGGGAAGCGCGACGCGAAGCGCGCTCCGAGCGCCCCCGCCGCGTCGAGGTAGACGGTGTGCCCGCCCCGCAGCGCGGCCCACACGCCACGCGCGACGACGTCGCGCGGTGCCAGCGGGTCGGCCAGGGCGGGGGAGCCGTCCTCGAGCACGAGCGGCGCGCCCTCCCCGCGCACCGCTTCGCTGACCAGCGGCATCGGGTCGCCGCCCACGGCGAGCGCCGTGGGGTGGAACTGGACGAGCTCGAGGTCGCGCACCCGCGCGCCGGCGCGCAGGCCGAGTGCGAGCCCGGCGCCCCACGAGTCGAGAGGGTTGGTCGTGTCGGCGAAGAGGCCGCCGATGCCGCCGGTGGCGAGGACGGTCGCGGCGGCGGGCAGGACGAGGGGGATGCCTCGTTCTACGGATCGGATGCCCACGACAGTGTGCGAAGCCGGGTCGACGACGAGGCTGCTCGCGCGCACCCCGCAGCGGATCGTCACCAGCGGATGGGCCGCGGCCGCCGCCGCGACGGCCGCGGTGACGACCCGGCCGGTGCCGTCGCCGTCGGCGTGCACGATCCGGTGTCGGCCGTGCGCCGCCTCGAGACCGAGCTGCGGCGCCCCGCCGCCGTCGGCGTCGAACCGCGCGCCCCAACCCATCAGCCTTGCCAGCACGTGGGGGGCCGCCGCCGTGATGCGCTCGGCGACGTCGGCGTCGACGAGACCGGCCCCGGCCCGCACCGTGTCGGCGGCGTGCAGCGCCGGAGAGTCGTCGGGCCCGACGGCGGCGGCCATGCCGCCCTGGGCCAGGGCGCTGCTCGTCTGCGCACCGGGCGCCCTCGGCGCCAGCACGGTGACCGGCGTGCCGCGCTCGGCGAGCTCCAGTGCCGTGGCCAGCCCGGCCAGCCCCGCCCCGACGACGACCACCGGCGCGGCGGTGACGCGCGGCCTCATCGGATCGCCAGCATCGCGTCGAGGGAGGCGCGCGCCCGCGCGGCGACCGCCGGGTCGATCGTCACCTCGTGGGTCATCGTCTCCAGGCCGGCACGGATCTTGGCGAGCGTGCTGCGCTTCATGTGCGGGCACATCGCGCACGGACGGATCATCTCGACATCGGGGTGCAGCGCCGCGAGGTTGTCGCTCATCGAGCACTCGGTGATGAGGGCGAGGCGGCGCGGGCGGCGCTGCTCGACATACGCCTGCATCTGGGCGGTCGAGCCGGCGAGGTCGGCCTCGGCGACGACGGCGGGCGGGCACTCGGGATGGGCGAGCACGACGACGCCGGGGTGCTCGTCGCGGATCGTGCGGATGTCGGCGGGGGTGAAGCGCTCGTGCACCTCGCAGTGGCCCGGCCACGTGATGACCTCGACGCCGGTCTGAGCCGCGATGTTCTGGGCGAGGTATTCATCCGGGATCATGATGACCCGCTCGACCCCGAGGCTCTCGATGACCTTGACCGCGTTGCCCGACGTGCAGCACACGTCGCTCTCGGCCTTGACGGCCGCTGAGGTGTTGACGTAGGTGACGACCGGCACGCCCGGGTGGGCGGCCTTGAGGGCGCGCACATCGTCGGCGGTGATGCTCTCGGCGAGGCTGCAACCCGCGCGCAGATCGGGCACGAGCACCGTCTTGTCAGGGTTGAGGAGCTTGGCGGTCTCGGCCATGAAGTGCACGCCGGCGAGCACGATGACGTCGGCGTCGACCTCCTGCGCCTCGCGGGCCAGCGCGAGGCTGTCGCCGACCACGTCGGCGACGCCGTGGAAGATCTCGGGCGTCTGGTAGTTGTGCGCCAGGATCACCGCGTTGCGCTCGGCCTTGAGCCGCACGATCGCCTCGGCGTCGTCGGCGAACGAGGCGCGCCACTCGACCGGCGGCACCGCGTGGCGGACCCGCTCGTAGAGGGCGTCGGGGCTGATGGCGGTCTGGGTCACCGGAACTCCCGTTGAGTCGGCGGACACCGCGAACCAGTTATGTTCACGATGAGCATATTGAAATGCTGAACGTGAGCATAAGGGGGAGGGGGGCCGCTGTCCAGATCGATCGCCAAGGAGTTTGCGCAGAGGGTCAGCGCCGGCGCGGCAGGGGCAGCTTGGTGCCGACCAGCCGACGCAGCGCGTGCACCTGGCGGCGGAAGCGGAAGAGGCGAGCGGGGCGGCCGCCGGTGCTGGCGTCGACCTCGCCGGTCTCCTCGACGAGCTCCTGCTGCTGAATGAGGCGCCGGAAGTTCTGGGTGTGCAGCCGCTCGCCGGCGACCGCCTCGACGCAGGCCTGCAGCTCGCTGAGCGTGAACGCGTCGGGGAGCAGCTCGAAGACGACGGGTCGGTATTGGATCGTCGCCCGCAGCCGGGCCATGCCCGTGGCGAGGATGCGGCGGTGATCGTGCGGCAGCGGCACGCCGCTGATCGTCGGCTCGCCCGCCAGCGGGTCGAGCGAGGGTGCCAAGCCGCCCGACGCCGAGCCGGGCGGCTCGGCGCGCAGCGCCTCGGCGACGAGCCCCGCCTCCCACAGCAGCTCGTAGCGCTGCAGGCACAGGTCGGGCAGCCAGTCGGCGCCCGCCAGCCCGAAGGTGGCGCCGCAGCGCGCGCGGCGGGCGTCGGCCTGGTCCGGGTCGGCCGCCGCCCAGTCCATGAGCGCGCCGACGAGGGCCGAGCCGGCGGCGTCCCCGGCGCCGTGGCGCCGGTCCTCCCAGGGGAAGTGCTCGTACCAACTCGTCCACCCCGCCTCCTGGCCCCCGGCTGCGCCCGTGTCGCGGGTCAGCCCGAGGTAGGTGACGGAGATGACGCGGTGGGCGGCGTCGACGCGGTCGCGGTCGGCGAACGTGTAGAGCTGCTCGACGTGCCCCAGCCGCAGGCCGGTCTGGGTCTCGACCCACTCGCGGGTCGCCGCCTGCAGGGATCGGTGGCCGGTGCGCAGCGGACCCGACGGCAGCGCGGCGCCGTCGTCGGTGCGCCGCGTCAGCACCTCCGGCACGCCGTGGCGCACCGCCACGACGACGGCGACGAGCTCCGTTGTGACGACCTCCGGGCCCGTGACGACCTCCGGCCCGGTGGCGCCCCCGGGGCTCGGGCCGGCGTGCGACCCGCTCACGGCCCGTCCCCGACGGTCACGAAGTCGATGAGTTCCTCGACGCGGCCGAGAAGCTCGGGCTGCAGATCGGCATACGTGCGCACGGTGCCCAGGATGCGCTTCCAGCCGGTCGCGACGTCGGCCTGAGTCGCGTGCGGCCAGCCCAGCTCGGCGAGCACGCCGTGCTTCCACGACCGTCCGCGCTCGATGACCGGCCACGCGTCGAGCCCGAGGCGTTCCGGGCGCACCGACTGCCACACGTCGACATAGGGGTGTCCGACGATGCGCACGTGCGCGGCATACGGCTGCACCCGAGAGGCTTCGGCAACGATCCGAGACTCCTTCGTGCCGGGCACCAGATGGTCGACGAGCACGCCCATGCGGCGCTGCGCCGTGGGGGCGAAGTCGCGCACGACGGCCGCGAGATCGTCGACGCCGTCGAGCAGCTCGACGACGACCCCCTCGATGCGCAGGTCGTCGCCCCAGATCTTCTCGACGAGTTCGGCGTCGTGCCGGCCTTCGACGAAGATCCGTGACGCGCCGGCGACCCGGGCGGGTGCCGAGGTGACCGCGCGAGAACCGCTGGCCGTGCGGGCGGCCGCCGCCCGCCGCGCGGCCAGCGCCCGGGCGTCCGCCCCGGTCGGCGCAGTCAGCACGACCGGCGCGCCCTCGTGCAAGAAGCCCGGTCCGAGCGGGAACGCCTTGACCTTGCCGCGGCGGTCCTCCAGGTGCACGACCCGCATGCCGCCGGCCTTCTCGACCGCGACGACGGCGCCGCACCAGCCGGTCTGCGCCTCCTCGACGACGAGGCCGACCTCGGCCTCGCGCGCCACGGCGCGCCCGCGGGGCCCGGCGCGCCAGTCCGAGGCGAGCGGGTCGGAATGGTATCGGGATCCCCAAGCGTTCACGAGTAGCATCGTAGGCTTGGCACTCAGCCTGCGAGAGTGCCAACGCGCCGGAGGGAGGGGCCGATGAGTCAGGAGCGACGCCTGGAGGTGCTTCGCGCCATCGTGCAGGACTATGTCGACACCTCCGAGCCGGTCGGCAGCAAGTCGCTGCTGGAGCGGCATGCGCTCGGGGTGTCGGCGGCGACCGTGCGCAACGACATGGCGATCCTCGAGGAGGAGGGTCTCATCACCGCCCCGCACACGAGCGCCGGCCGGGTGCCGACGGACGCGGGCTACCGGGCGTTCGTCGACCAACTCGGCACGCTGCGCCCGCTGAGCCCCGCGCAGCGCACCGCGATCCAGCGGTTCCTGCACGGTGCCGTCGACCTCGACGACGTCGTCGACCGCACGGTGCGGCTGCTCGCCTCGCTGACGCGTCAGGTGGCGGTCATGCAATACCCGTCGCTGAGTCGCTCCGCGGTGCGGCACATCGAGCTGCTGCCCATGGGCGCCGCACGCGCCATGATCGTGCTCATCCTCGACACGGGCCGCGTCGAGCAGCGCATCGTCGACTCCGGCACCGACCTGCTCACCTCGGCCGGAGAGGACATGCTCGCTCGCATCCGGGCCCACCTCAACGCCGAGGCCGTCGGGCAGAGCCTGCTCGCGGCGTCCCAGCGGCTCGCCTCCGCACCCGACGGCCTCGAGCCGAGTGATCGCGACCTCGCGCGCACGATCATCCGCGCCCTCGACGAGGCGCTCGTCGAGGAGCGAGAGGAGCGCGTCGTGCTCGCCGGCACCGCGAACCTCGCCCGCTTCGGCACCGACTTCCCCCTGTCCATCGGGCCGGTGCTCGAGGCGCTCGAGGAGCACATGGTGCTGCTCGGGCTCTTCGGTCAGCTGGCCGAGGACCCCGAGCCCGACGGCGGTCTCGTGCAGGCGGTGGGCCGCCGTCGCGGTCTCGCCGTGACCATCGGCCACGAGAATCCGCACGTCGGACTCTCCGCGACCTCCGTCGTCTCGACCGGCTACGGTGCCGGGGACGACGTCGTCGCGGGCCTGGGGGTGCTCGGCCCGACTCGCATGGACTACGCAGGCACGATGGCCTGCGTGCGCGCCGTGGCTCGCTACGTCTCCCAGATGCTCGAATCGTGACGGGCATGCTGATCGACACACCTGATCGACGACGAAGGACCGTTTCGTGAACGACTACTACGCCGACCTCGGCGTCTCCCGCGACGCATCGCTGGAGGACATCAAGCGCGCCTATCGGCGCAAGGCCCGCAAGCTGCACCCGGACGTCAACCCCGGTCCCGAGGCCGAGGCGGAGTTCAAGAAGGTCTCCCAGGCGTACGACGTGCTGTCGGACCCGCAGAAGAAGCGCGCGTTCGACGCCGGCGCGGACCCCTACGCGGGGGCGACCGACGGTTTCGGCCAGGGCTTCTCGTTCAGCGACATCATGGACGCGTTCTTCGGGGGCGCGGCGGCCGCCTCGCGCGGCCCGCGATCGCGGCGCCAGCGCGGTCAGGACGCCCTCATCCGGCTCGACATCGACCTGCGCGCGGCGGTCTTCGGCGGCGAGGAGGAGGTCAGCGTCGACACGGCGGTCGCCTGCGGCACGTGTCACGGCGACGGCGCCCAGCCCGGCACCGGCACCCGCACGTGCGACGCGTGCGGTGGCTCGGGCGAGGTGCAGCAAGTACAGCGTTCCTTCCTCGGCCAGGTCATGACCTCCCGGCCGTGCGCCACCTGCCAGGGCTACGGCTCGGTCATCACCAACCCCTGCTTCGAGTGCTCCGGCCACGGCCGGGTGCGCACCCGACGCAACCTCACGCTCAAGGTGCCGGCCGGCGTCGACACCGGCACCCGCATCCAGCTCGCCGGCGAGGGCGAGGTCGGGCCCGGCGCGGGACCGGCCGGCGACCTCTACGTCGAGATCCTCGTGCGCCCGCACGACACGTTCCAGCGGCGCGGCGACGACCTGCATTGCGTGCTCGAGCTGCCGATGACGGCGGCCGCCCTCGGCACCCGCATCCCGATCGACACCCTCGACGGGGTCGAGCACATCGAGGTGCGCCCCGGCGCCCAGTCCGGCGAGGTGCACACGCTGCGCGGCAAGGGCGTCACCCACCTGCGCGGCAGCGGTCGCGGCGACATGATCGCCCAGCTCAAGGTGGCGACCCCGACGCGCCTCACCGGCGAGCAGGAGGACCTCGTGCGTCGCCTCGCCGCGCTGCGCGGCGAGGAGCAGCCGACCGGCAGTCTCACCCACGTCGAGAGCGCCGGCCTCTTCGGCAAGCTGCGCGACGCCTTCCGCGGCAAGTAGAGGGTGATTCGCCGGTGACCGCCGCGCTCTACTACGTGGCGCCCGGCACCCTCGACGAGGTCGGTGCCGGGTCGCTCGTCGTGCTCGACGGCGACGAAGGCCATCACGCCGCGCGGGTCAAGCGGGCGCGGGTCGGCGAGGAGATGCTCGTCGCCGACACCGCCGGCGTCGTCGCACACTGTTGTGTGGAGAGCGTCGGGGCCGGGGCGGTGACGCTGCGCGTCTCGTCGGTGCGGCGGGTGTCGCCCACCGGTCCTCGGTTCGTGCTCGTCCAGGCCCTGGCCAAGGGGGGACGCGACGAGCAGGCGATCGAGACCGCCACCGAACTCGGGGTCGACGCGGTCCTGGCCTGGCAGGCGCAGCGCAGCGTCGTGCGCTGGTCGGGCAAGGAGGCCAAGGGCCTGGCCAAGTGGGCCGGGGTGCTGCGGACGGCGGGCAAGCAGTCGCGGCGGGCGACGGTGCCGAGCGTGGCCGGCCCGCTGACGACGAACGAGCTCGCGCAGCGCGCGGCGGCTGCCGCGGCGACGTACGTGCTCCACGAGGACGCCGCGGCCCGACTGGTCGCCCAGGATCTGCCGAGCGCAGGCGAGGTGCTCGTCGTCGTCGGACCCGAAGGCGGCATCGCGCCCGAGGAGCTGGAACGGCTCGAGGCGGCCGGGGCGCGTCCCGTGCGGCTGGGCGAGGAGGTGCTGCGCTCGTCCAGTGCCGGGCCCGCAGCCCTGGCCGTGCTCGCCGCACGCGCCCGCTGGTAGGGCTCGCCGGCCCGGCCCCGGCCTGCGATCTCGGCCGACGACGTCCGTGGCCGCCGGTCGGCGGCACGCGCCGCCGACCCCGCCGGGCGCAGGGCGCCAGGCCTGGGGTCTTGCCCGACGGGCCGCGGGGGCGAAGCGGGTCCAGACGGCCCCGTAGACTTCGACCACGATGACTGACAATCCCCGTACGCCCCCTCGCGCCGCCGCGTCCGCCGCGCCGGACGAGCGGCCGAGCCACACCGAGAGTCGTCGCACGATCGTCGTGCCGCCGCAGGTGCAGATGGTCAGCCTGCTCGGCCCCCATGACGAGCTGCTGCGCACGATCGAGCGGGCGCTGCCGCGAGTCGACGTGCTCGCCCGCGGCAACGAGCTGCACCTGACCGGCCCCGACGCCGAGCTCGACCTGGCCGAGCGGCTCGTCGACGAGCTGCTCGTCATCGTCGCCGCAGGCCAGCTGCTCAACCGCGACGCCGTCGAACGCAGTGTCAGCATGCTGCGGGAGCGCACCCGCGAGCGCCCCGCCGACGTGCTGACGACGAACATCGTCTCCAACCGCGGCCGCACGATCCGCCCCAAGACCCTCAACCAGAAGCGCTATGTCGACGCGATCGACGCGCACACGATCGTCTTCGGCATCGGCCCGGCCGGCACCGGCAAGACCTATCTCGCGATGGCCAAGGCGGTCCAGGCGCTGCAGGCCAAGCAGGTCAACCGCATCATCCTCACCCGGCCGGCCGTCGAGGCCGGCGAGCGGCTCGGCTTCCTGCCCGGCACGCTCAACGAGAAGATCGACCCCTACCTGCGGCCGCTCTACGACGCGCTGCACGACATGGTCGACCCCGACTCGATCCCGAGGCTCATGGCGGCGGGCACGATCGAGGTGGCGCCGCTCGCCTACATGCGCGGGCGCTCGTTGAACGACGCGTTCATCATCCTCGACGAGGCACAGAACACCTCGCCCGAGCAGATGAAGATGTTCCTCACGCGGCTCGGGTTCGGCTCCAAGATCGTCGTCACCGGCGACATCACGCAGGTCGACCTGCCCGGTGACACCCAGTCCGGGCTGCGGGTCGTGCAGGACATCCTCACCGGGGTCGACGACATCCACTTCTCCTACCTCACCGCCCACGACGTCGTGCGACACCGACTCGTCGGGGCCATCGTCGACGCCTACGGCACGTGGGACGCGAGCCGCCCCCGACCGGGCGCCGGCCGCACCCCCTCTCACCGCCGCACCGCCCCGAGGACGTCATGAGCATCGAGGTACTCAACGAGTCAGGCTTCGCGGTCGAGGAGTTCGAGCTGGCCCAGTGCGCCCGCTACGTGCTCGACGAGATGCGCGTGCACCCCCGCGCCGAGTTGTGCATCAAGCTCGTCGACGAGCCTGCGATGGAGGTGCTCCACGTGCAGTGGATGGACCTGCCCGGCCCGACCGACGTCATGAGCTTCCCCATGGACGAGCTGCGGCCCGGCCGTGACGGCGCGGAGCCGGTCGAGGGCATCCTCGGCGACGTCGTGCTCTGCCCCACGGTCGCGCAGGCCCAGGCCGCCGAGGCGGGGCACACGACGCAGGAGGAGCTGCTGCTGCTGACGACCCACGGCATCCTGCACCTGCTGGGCTTCGACCACGCGGAGCCGGCGGAGGAGAAGGAGATGTTCGAGCTTCAGCGCACCCTGCTGCTGACCTTCCTCGCGGGGCGCGGGCGGACGTGACCTCGGCGTTCGTCGTCGTCTTCTTCGCGTGTCTCGTGCTGGCCTTCCTGCTGGCGGCCACCGAGTCCGCGCTGCAGCGGGTGACCCGGGGCAGTGCCCAGGAGCTCGCCGAGGAGGACCGCCGCGGCGCCCGGGAGCTCGTCGTCGTCACGGGCGACTCCGCAGGCTACCTGTCGGTGACGACGTTCGTGCGGGTGAGCCTCGAGATGACCGCCGCCGTCGTGGCGACGCTCGTCGCCGATGGGCTCTTCGACGAGCTCTGGGAGGTCGCGGCCGCGACCATCGGCGTCATGGCCGTCGCCTCCTTCGTCATCGTCGGGGTCAGTCCCCGCACGCTGGGGCGCCAGCACGCGGTCGGCATCGCCCTGGCCGCGGCGCCCTCGGTGGTCTGGCTGCGGCGCCTGCTGGGGCCGCTCGCCCGGCTCCTCGTCACCGTCGGCAACGCGGTGACGCCCGGCAAAGGCTTCCGCGACGGTCCCTTCCAGTCGGAGGCCGAGCTGCGCGAGTTCGTCGACCTGGCCGGCGACAACGCCCTCATCGAGGACGAGGAGCGCGAGATGATCCATTCCGTCTTCGAGCTCGGCGACACCATCGTGCGCGAGGTCATGGTGCCGCGCACCGACATGATCACGATCGACCACGACAAGCGGCTACGACAGGCCATGTCGCTGTTCCTGCGCGGCGGATTCTCCCGCGTGCCGGTGCTTGGCGAGGACGCCGACGACCCGCTCGGACTGCTCTACTTCAAGGACGTCGCGGCGCGCCTGCACGACGACCCCGAGGCCGCGAGGCTGCGCGTCTCGGAGGTCATGCGTCCGGCGACGTTCACCCCGGAGAGCAAGCCGGTCGACGCGCTCATGCGCGAGATGCAGCGCGACCAGATCCACATGGCCATCGTCGTCGACGAATACGGCGGCACCGCAGGCCTGGTCACGATCGAGGACCTCATCGAGGAGATCGTCGGCGAGATCTCCGACGAATACGACCGCGAGGGCCCCGGCATCGAGGAACTGCCCGACGGGGCGACCCGCGTGCCGGCGTCGCTGCATATCGACGACTTCGCCGAGCACTTCGACATCGACCTCGACGAGGAGGAGGACGTCGACACCGTCGGCGGCCTGCTCACCAAGGCGATCGGGCGTGTGCCGATCGTCGGTGCGAGCGGGGTCGTCGAGGGCCTGGAGCTCACGGCCGAGCGCATGGCCGGACGGCGGCACCGCGTCGCGAGTATCGTCGTGCGACGACTCGACCCCGCCATCGACGGCGACGAAGGAGAGGACTCGTGACCGGAGCAGACGGGTCGCAGGGCCGCCCGGCCGGCGATCGCGACAGCGCCCGTGACGGCGAGCGAGCCGACTACCGCGCCGGGTTCGCCTGCCTCGTCGGCCGGCCGAACGCCGGCAAGTCGACCCTGACCAACGCCCTCGTCGGCCAGAAGGTCGCCATCACCTCCAGCAAGCCGCAGACGACGCGGCACACCATCCGCGGGATCCTCACGACCCCGACCGCCCAGCTCGTGCTCGTCGACACCCCCGGGCTGCACAAGCCCCGGACCCTGCTCGGGGAGCGGCTCAACGACCTCGTCCGGGCGACCCTGCTCGAGGTCGACGTCATCGGCTTCTGCCTGCCGGCCGATCAACGGGTGGGGCCGGGCGACCAGTTCATCGCCGCCGAGCTCGAGGAGCTGCGCCGCGGCCGGCGGCGGCCCGTCGTCGCCATCGCGACGAAGTCGGACCTCGTCGACAAGGCGCGACTGGCCGAGCACCTCATCGCGATCGACCGGCTGGGGGAGTGGGACGCCATCGTGCCCTGCTCCGCGACCCGCGGTGACCAGGTCGACGACGTGATCGCCGAACTCACCTCCCACCTGCCGAGATCTCCGCAGCTGTATCCCGACGGGGTGCTCACCGACGAGCCGGAGGCCGTCATGGTGGCCGAGCTCGTGCGCGAGGCGGCGCTGGAGGGGGTGCGTGAGGAGCTGCCGCACAGCCTGGCCGTCGTCGTCGAGGAGATGGTGCCCCGTGAGGGCCGGCCCGCGGACAGCCCGCTGCTCGACGTGCGGGTCAACGTCTTCGTCGAACGTGACAGCCAGAAGGCCATCGTCATCGGTCGCGGCGGCTCGCGGCTGCGCGACGTCGGCACCCGGGCCCGGGCCGGGATCGAGGCGCTGCTCGGCCAGCGGGTGCACCTGGATCTGCACGTCAAGGTCGCCAAGGACTGGCAGCGCGACCCGCGGCAGCTGCGCCGACTCGGCTTCTGAGCCGAGCGCTGCCCGCTTTTTAACACTGGATATTCCGTGATAAGGGCGTAGCGTAGAAGGAGCGCGGGCTTGTCGATCCCCGCCCGTGCGGCCCGGGGTCGCCCGGGTGTCATGCGGTGTCATGCAGGAGGTCATCATGACTGACATCACCGATTCCGCGCACGCTCAGCTCGTCCGTCACGGCAACAGCGGCGAGCGGCGCCACGGCCACGGCCACGAGAAGATCATGCGGTTGACGCTCAATCACGCGTTCGTGCACGACGTGCACGAGCAGGGCGTTCGCGACTACGTCGCGGCGCTCGTCGAGGTCGCGCGCCACCACGACCTGAGCGTCACGCAGTTCGTCGACGCCTTGGACGAGCAGTGGGACGCCCGCGGGCTGCGGGTCAGCGCGGTGAGCACCGAGCGGCTCGCCGAGCAGTTCGCCGACCCCGAGCGGTTCGGCCTCATCGTCGAGGACGACGAGGGCCACCGGCTCAGCGGGGAGGATTGGGCGCTCACCGATTCGCCGGACGACGAGGGGTACAGCGAGCCGGGCAGTCCGGGCCGGCCGTTCTACTCCTGACTCGTGCGATCGAGGCGGTCGCGCCGTGACGTCCTGTCCGGGCGGCTCGCTCGGGGGAGCGGGATGCGGGCGGTCAGTCCGGTCGCCGCGGATTGCGGCGCGCGATGGTCGCGGTGAGGACCGTGGCGAACGCACACCACAGCGCATAGGGCGCGAGGAGCCGGGCGTGGCCCGGGCCGGCCTGACGGGCCCGGCGCGCGAGGTCCACGCTGCTCGCGGCGAGCAGCGCCGCCTCCGCGGTGGCGACGCCGAGGCGGCGGCTGCGCCAGAACAGCACGCTCCAGCCGGCGTTGAGCATCAGATTCGCGGCGAGCGCGCGCGCATAGGCGCGCGCCTGCGTCGGTCGCCCGTCGTCCTCCAGGGTGCGGATGACCGAGGCCGACGTGCCGGCGATGTCGGCGTAGAGCGCCGTCCACACGATCGGGAAGACCAGGGCGGGAGGTTGCCAGGCCGGCAGGTCGAGGCGCCGATACCACGGCGATCCGGGGTCCGTGGCCACCGAGCCCGCGGCCGCCGCGAGCGCGGTCGCGGCGGCCGTCGCGGCCAGCGTGCGCGGGCCTCGCTGCGGCGACGCAGTGCTCATGGCCGCCCGCACCGCGGCGTCGAAGGGGGTGTGCCCCGCGGGCGGCGGTCCCACGAGTGTGTCGAGATCGCTTTCGCGACAGACGACCTCGTGCACGAGGCTGCCGACGAGCGGTGTGGCGACGCCGGAGCCGACGGGCGTCACCAGCCCGACCCAGTGACTCGCCAGCCGCGGCGTCAGCACCGGCACGGTGACGACGAGGGGTTGGCGACGACCGGTGACGGCCGCGAACCGCCGGATCATCTCGGCATACGTCAACACCTCTGGGCCGCCGATGTCGAACGTGCGGCTGACCTCCTGCGGCAGGTCGGCCGCAGCGACGAGGTAGTGCATGACGTCGTCGACGGCGATCGGCTGGATGCGGTTGTGCAGCCAGGACGGTGCGATCATCGCCGGCAGGCGTTCGGTGAGATGACGCAGCATCGCGAACGACGCCGAGCCGTCACCGAGCACGACAGCGGCCTGCAGGCATGCGGTCGGCACCCCGCTCGCCATGAGGGCCTGCCCGACCTCGACTCGAGAGCGGAGGTGTTCGGACAGTTCACCCTCGGGGTGCAGGCCGCCCAGGTAGACGATGCGGCGCACCCCGGCGGAGCGGGCGGCCGCGGCGAAGTCCGTGGCCAGCTGAAGGTCTCGGCGGGCGAAGTCCCCCTGGCCGTCCATCGAGTGCAGCAGGTAGTAGGCGACGTCGACGCCGTGCATCGCGGCCTGCAGGTCGTCGCGGTCACTCGCGTCGCCCTCGTGGACCTCGACCCGGTGGCGCCAGGGGCGAGCGTCGAGCCGGGCGGCGCGCCGCGAGAGCACCCGCACCGGGCGTCCGGCGTCGAGCAACCTGCCGACGAGCAGCCCCCCGATGTAGCCCGTGGCACCGGTGACCAACGCGAGGGCACGACCCTGGGTCGCGGCGGGCGGATCATCGCCTTCGCGTGTGACCGGTCTGAGGTCGGGGGTGTTCGGTCTGACGCCGGGGGCGGTGGTGGGCAGGTCGCGGTGCGGCGAAGTCGCGCGGGGTGCGTCGGTCATGGGTTACCTCAGAGAGTCCAGGAGTGGGGGCAGGAGCAAGAGCATGGCCATCGACCAGAGGCAGTGCAGCAGGATCGGCCCGAGGACGCCGCCGGTCACGCGCCGCTGCAGACCGGCGACCAGGCCGAGGACTGCGGCCGCCAGCACGAGCATCGGGATCCCGGTGGCGAGGGTCACCAGCATGTAGAGCAGGGTCGTCACGGCGACCGCGTGACGTCGTCCGATCGCCGCGAACAGCGCCCCGCGGAAGTAGAGCTCCTCACCGATGCCGTTGACGAGTGTCACGAACGCCACCACGGGCAGCGACCCGAGCCGCGCGTGGTCGAGCAGCGCTTCGACCGGCCCGCGCAGCACCGGAAGGCGGGCCACGACGAGCGCGCCCACGAGGAAGAGGGCGATGAGCACCGCGGCCAGCGCCAGCGACTGCACGATCGGCCGGGTGATCTCGCCGTCGCGGGTCCAGGCGCGGCCCACGTGCAGGGGTCCGGACGCGAAGGCGCCGACCGCCCACACGGCCGCCAGCGCGAGGGTGACGACGTAGAAGGAGGGGTCGCCGGCGGGGATGCGCAGGCCGATCCCGAGCAGCAGGGCACCCGCGACGAAAGTGATGCCCGCGACGACGCGGCGCCGGCGGACCGCCCCGGGTCGCTGCCGGTGGTCGCGCGGGACGGGATCGAGCAGGGCCGCCGCGACGAAGGCCCGCAGCTCTGCGACGGGACCGCGCACGCCGGCCTCAGGCGCCCAGCGCTGCGAGCACGGCGCGGGCGGTGCGCCGCCCCGAGACCAGCGCGCCCTGGATCGACGCGGTGTCGCGGTGGTCGCCGCAGACGTAGCGTCCCTCGCCGAGGGCGACCTCCCGGCGCACCTGGAGCGGCGGCGGCGCAGCGGGCAGGGCGTAGGCGATCTCGTGCCTCGTCACGAGCTGCCAGCCCGCCGTGTCGACCTGCAGCAGCGCGCCGATCTCGGCGAGCACCGCCGTCGCCGAGGCCCCCGCGTCGTCGCTGCGGGCGCTGGCCTGCACGAGGTGCCGGCCCGGTGGGGCGTACGAGGGCTGGGCGTTCGTCACGACCGCCACATGGAGCAGCGGCCCGGGCTGCCCGCGCCCGTCAAGATGCAGCAGCGCTCGCGCGCCGGGATCGCGCTCGGTGGCGAACCACCACGTGACGACGCCCTTGCCGGCGGGCACCGGCAGGTCGAGCAGGTGCCCGGCGGTCAGCGGGTCGGTGGCGACGACGACGACCCGCGCCGTGATCGGGCCGTCGTCGGTCTCCACGCGCACACCCACGGCGAGCGGTGTCACGGCGCCGACCCTGCGCCGCAGCTCGACCGGCCGGCCCAGGCGTGCGGCGATCTGATGCGGCACGGCCGACATGCCCTGGGCTGGCAGACCGGGGGTGCCGAGCATGAAGGCGCGAACGAGCAGGCGGACGAAGGTCGCGGAGGTGGCACCGCTGCGGTCGAGCACGACCCCGGCCAGGAACGGATCGATGACGCGCCGGCGCAGCGGTCCGGTGACGCCGGCCTCGTCGAGCGACGCACCCACCGGCTCGTCCCGGCTGTGCAGCAGGCGGGGCACGGGGCCGAGTGCGGCGGCGCTCCAGCGGGCGAACGCCGCCGCGTCCCGCAGGACGTCGGGACGCGTGGAGGGTCCCCGCAGCGCGTCGCTCACCGCGGTGCCGAGCTGCGCGAGGCCGGGGAGTCGATGACGCGCCGGCACGGCCAGCACCCAGAGGCCGTCGTCACCCAGGGTCGCGACGCCCCGCTCGAACGAGCCCAGTCGCAGGCGCGGCACGTCGACCTCGTCGCGCACGGCGGGGTAGGCGGGGTTGAGCAGCTGGAAGCCCCGGTCGCAGCGGAACCCGTCGACCACGTCGGTGCGCACCCGTCCGCCGATGTCGTCGCTCGCCTCGAGGAGGCGCACGTCGAGCCCGGCGTCGGTGAGGTGGCGTGCGCACGTCAGGCCGGCGAGTCCGGCTCCGACGACGATGACGTCGGTGTCCATCACGGCTCCTTGTGATCGGGGCGGCTGGGGATCGGTGGTGCGACCGCTCGTTCTCAGGCCTTGGCTGCCTCGTAGCGGGCGAGGGCCTCGGCGCGTTCGGTGGCATGGTCGACGATCGGCGAGGGGTACCCGCCCCGACTCGCGTCGGGCGAGCGCCACGGTTCGTGCACGGATCTGCCCGGGAGCCCGGCGAGTTCGGCGACGTGTGCGCGCACGTAGTCGCCGCCGGGGTCGAAGCGCGCGCCTTGGGTCACGGGGTTGAAGATGCGGAAGAACGGCGCCGCGTCGGTGCCGGTGCCGGCCGCCCACTGCCAGCCGTGGTTGTTGGAGGCGAGGTCGCCGTCGCGCAGGTGCTGCAGGAAGAAGCGGGCGCCGTGCTGCCACGCGATGTGCAGGTCCTTGACGAGGAACGACGCCGTGACCATGCGCAGCCTGTTGTGCATCCAGCCGGTCGTCAGCAGTTGCCGCATGCCCGCGTCGACGAAGGGATAGCCGGTCCGCCCCGTGCACCACGCCTCCCAGCGGTGCCGCGCGCGCTCGTCCGTGCGCGGGTCGTCCCAGGCCATCGCGCTGGGGCGCAGGTCGCGCCAGGCCGAGTCGGGTCGGTGCGTGAGCACGTCGGCATAGAACTCGCGCCAGGCCAGCTCGTCGACGAAGCGCGCGGCGCCGCGGGTGCGACCCGCTTCGTGTGCGGCGATCCCGGCCAGCAGGGTGCGGGGGTGCACGGCGCCGAACTTCAGGTGCTCCGACAGGCGGGACGTGCCATCGAGGTCGGGGCGGTCGCGCGTCGCGTCGTAGTCGGCGAGCGCGTCGTCGAGGAAGCCGGCCCAGCGTCGCAGCGGGTCCTCCGCCGCATCCTCGCGCTGGCCCTCACGCGCGTCGTGCAGCGCGCCTCCGAGGGGGTCGTCGCACGATTCGGGGCCACGGTGCCAGCGCAGGCCCGCGGGCGGGTGGTCCGGACCGGGGGCGCCGTGTGCCCGCCACGCCCGAGCGAACGGCGTGAACACACGAAACGGCGTGCCGGCGGCGGTCGCGAGTCGCCCGGGCGAGACCGCGTAGGGGGTGCCGGTCGGCACGAGCCGGATGCCGAGCGACTCCCACAGGAGAGTGTGCACTGCCTCGTCGCGGGCCCGGCCGTAGGGCGTCGTTTCGCCGCTGACGTGCACGCTGCCCGCGCCGACCTCGCGCGCCACCTGCGGCACGACATCGCGCGGATCGCCCCGGCGCACGACCAGCCCCCCGTCGTAGTCGGCCTGGGCGCGGCGCAGCGCGGCCCCCAAGGCGCGTCGGCGAGGGCCGCCGGCGCCCGACAGCAGCGTCTCGTCGAGCACGTAGAGCGGCAGCACGCCACCCCCGGCGGCGGCCTCGTGGGCCGCGGACAGCGCCGGTAGGTCGTGCAGCCGCAGGTCCCGACGCAGCCAGAGCACGGTCGTCGGCATGTCGGCGGCTCCTGGGTGGGTGACGAGTGGGACGAGGACGAGGGGCTCCGTGGAAGGGGGAGGTTCTCGAGTGGGGTGGTTCTCGAGTGGGGTGTCTCGAGACGATGTGATTCGAGCATCGAAAGGCCGGGTGGTCAAGCGGGCCCGGGTATGGCTCGGGTGCGGTCGGGGTCACCGCACCGCTCGGGCGGCCGGGTCGCACGTCGGGACGGGGTCCTGCGGTCCCGGGGGGCGGATCGGGCTGCGACGCAAGGAGTCCCCGCCGGGCCACGTCCGGGGCTGCCGGTGACAGGGGGCATGCTGACCCGGTCCCCGGGGTAGTGCGACGACGCCGGGCGTTTCGGCCATGGTGATGTCCGAACTCGAGGAGGAACTCACGTGAGCAGCCAGGAACCTGAGGCGGTCAGGGGCGGGCATGGGGGCACATCCGACGCCGAGGGGGTCGACGTCAACGCGGCCGGGCTCGGCGCGCGCCGGGGAGACCGCGAAGAAGGGCGAATCGTGCACGTGACGGTCAATCAGGCGTTCGCCGAGGCCGTCGGGCCCGAGGGCGTGCGTGCCTACGTCGACACGCTCGCGCTCGTGGCCGACCGTCATCGCGGGGACGAGGCCGACGCGGTGCGCGACATCCTCATCGACCGTCTCGGCGTGGCCGGCATCGGCCTCGACCCGACGGAGGCCGCCAAGCTCGCCGAACGCATCACCGATCCCACCCGCGGTGAACTCGTCGTCGCCACCGACGACGGCCGGGTGCTGCACGGCGACGCGGCCCACGAGGAGGGTGGTGAGCGGTCCGCGCGCCAGCCCGAGCCCGGCGATCCCGAGCGGCCCCTCTACTCCTAGTGTCGTGAGGCGTCAATTCGCTACTCGTTCGGTAGACCTGGCTCATGCTGGGCCTGTCGCGAAGTCGCTGGCGTTGAGTGATCATGAGCGGGCGGTGTTGGCGGGGTGGGGCCGTCGGCCGACGTCGCCGGCGCGGCGGGGGCAGCGGTCCTCGACCTATTGTTCCTAGAGCCCTTCCGTTCCAAGGGCCTTCCGTTCCAAGGGCCTTCTGTTCCTAGGGTGCTCGACTCTCTAGGAAGGGGCCTGCACCCGGGAAGCGTCTCCTCCCGGGAAGGGGCGCGCGTGCGAAGGCACGGGCGTTGTCGGCTGCCAGGCTTGACGCCCGCTGCCGATCTCCCACCGATTGATCGCCTACCGATGCCCGGGCCGCCGGTCCCGTCGGGCACGCGCCCCGAGCGGCGCCTGAGGTCGCCCGTCGTCGGTCGGCGCAAGCCCTCCCTGGCAGGTCGGGCAGTAGAAGATCGTGCGCTCCCGCGGCGCCGACCCGACGAGGGCGACGCGCACCGTGTCGCCGCAGCGTCGGCACGGGCGCCCGGACAGGCCGTGCACGTCGCCGAGCGCGTCACGCCGGGCGAGGCCGGTCACCGATTGGGTGCCGGTGCGGGCCGAGAGCAGCATCCGGGGTCGCGTCCAGCGCAGCAGGTCGACGACGTCGTCGCTCCCGATCGAGGAGGCCGGTCGCCACGGCGGGACGCGCTGGGCGAAGCACGCCTCGCTGACCCAGAACGTGCCGAGCCCCGCGAGCAGGCGCTGATCGAGCAGGGCCTGCGCGAACGGCCGCTCGTCGGCCGCCAGCCGTCGCGTGACGAGCTGGGTCGCGGGCCCGGCGGGTGCCGCCCCGCGCGATCCCTCGTCCCACTCGCCGGTGAGGATGTCGGGCCCCAGGTGACCGACGAGGGCGTGCTCGTCGCGCGTCCGCACGAGGTCGAGCATCCCCAGACTGCGCCCCAGGGCCGTCGCCTGCGTCGTGCCGAGCACCGCCCGCAGGCGATGATCCGGCCGCAGCCGCTCGGTCGCCGGGCGCACCCGCCAGGTGCCCTCCATCCGCAGGTGCGAATGCAGCGTGTCGCCGGTGTCGAGCCGGTGCAGCAGATGCTTGCCGCGCGCGACGACCTCGACCGTGCTCGCCCCGACGAGATCGGCGCCCGCGAGCGAGGGCCAGCGCAGCTCCGCGCGCACCAGCGGTCGGCCGGCGAGCGCGGCGTGCAGCCGAGTGGCCGTCCACGCGACGGTGTCGCCCTCAGGCATCGCCCGAACTGCCGCCGGAGCCGCTCGACCCGTCGGCGCTCGTGTGCCCGCCGCCCCTCGGGCCGTCGGAGCCCCCCGGGCCACCCACCCTCCTCGATCCGTCGGTGGAGACGGCCGCTCCTGCTGTCGCGCGAGCGGCCGCCTTGGACGCCGGGCGCGCCTGCGGCCGGTGCCGGCCGACGTGGGCCGGCTCGACGCCGACCCCGGCCCACCCGTCGCGGACCGCGCCCTCCTCCCGGCTCCCCGCCCCGTAGCGCGACCCCGCGGCGGCGAGCGTGGCCGCGGCGAACGTCGCGAAGTCGGTGTCCTTGGGCAGCCCGCCGGCCGTCATGACGTCGAACCAGATCTGCCCCGCAGCCTCCCAGGCCCGGCCGCCCAGCGCCGTCGCGGCCAGGTAGAACGCGTGGTTGGGGATGCCCGAATTGATGTGCACGCCGCCGTTGTCGTTGGCCTCGTCGTGGGGGAGCTCGGCGTAGTCGTCCATGTGCGCGGGCTGCGGGTCCTTGCCCAGCCGTGGGTCGTCATACGCGGTGCCCGGCGCCTTCATCGAGCGCAACGCGACGCCCTTGACGCCCGGCAGGAAGAGCCCTTTGCCGACGAGCCAGTCGGCGCCCGCCGCATCCTGGCCCTCGAGCCGCTGTCGGGTCAGCACCCCGAAGACGTCGGAGACGTGCTCGTTGAGGGCGCCGGACTGCCCGACATACACGAATCCCGCCGTGTACTGGGTGAATCCGTGCGCGAGCTCGTGGCCGATGACGTCGGGGCAGTCGGTGAACGACCCGAAGATCTCGCCGTCGCCGTCGCCGAAGACCATCTGCTCGCCGTCCCAGAACGCGTTGTCGTATTCCTGCGCGAAGTGCACCGATGCGACGAGCGCCAGCCCGGCCCCGTCGAGCGAGTCGCGTCCGTAGGCGTCGTGGAAGAGGGACCACGTCGCGCCGAGCCCGTCGTAGGCCTCGTTGACCGACTCGTCGGCGTGCGGCGGGTCGCCCTCGCTGCGGCGCAGCACCCCGGGGAGCTTCGTGCCGTGCTCCGCGTCGTGGATCTGGCGGTTCGGCGCCGCGGGCACCGTGACCTCGGGCCGCACCCCGGGCCCCGGTGCCGGCGGGTGTGCGCGGAGCCGCGGATGCCGCTGGAGGCGCTCGGGGACGAAACCGGGCAGATCCTCCCGGCGCCCGGGGGGTCGCATGCCGGCGCGCACCTCGCGCTGCACGCGCAGTGTGCGCTCGACCCGCAGGGTCGCCCGAGCGACCTGCGCGGCCGTCCCGTCGCCGGAGGCCGCGAGGCGCTCGAGCAGGAACGGCGGCACGACGGAGCAGGGCCGGGCGCTCGGTGAGATGACTTGACGATCACGAGGATTCGACATGCGGATGATTGAACCATCGACGACCGACAGGATTCGGGCGGCGAGCGCTGCGCAGCGGCACCGGCGGCCCGGCCGATCGATGCACGCCCCCTGGCGACACCGCGGAACCCATCCCTGCCTCCCCGCGTCACAAAATGTGCTATCACTTAGATATCAGGGGATCGAAAGGGACACCAATGGACACTCACAACCCGCGCCTCGCCGACAGCCGGGACGACAACCGGGACGACAACCAGGCCGACGGTCGCACCGACCGGCCCGATGCGCCCGGTGCCACATCCGAGGGGCCGGATCAGCTGCCCGTCCAGGCGACACCCGTCGGCCACGACGGAGCTCGCGTCGACGTCACCGAACGGCCGGCCTGGGCAGTCAACGGCTTCCTCGCACTGCTCGTGGGGGTGCTCCTCATCGCGGGCGGCATCGCCCTCGGCGTGTCGGCGGGAATCTCTCTCGATGCCGGCACCGGCGGGCTCGGAACCCTCGTCGGGGCGGTCATCCTCGCGCTGATCGGCGGCCTGGTGCTCAGCTCGGTGACGATCGTGCAGCCCGGGCAGACCAAGGTCGTGCAGTTCTTCGGGCAGTACGTCGGCACCAACAGGCGCCAGGGTCTGACGATGGTCATGCCGCTGACGACCAGGCGCACCGTCTCGGTGCGCGTCAACAACTTCGAGACCAGCGTCGTCAAGGTCAACGACGCCGACGGCAACCCCGTCGAGATCGGAGCGATCGTCGTGTGGCAGGTCGCCGACACGGCCAAGGCGACGTTCGCCGTCGAGGACTACGGCAACTTCGTGCACGTGCAGGCCGAGGCCGCGCTGCGGCACGTCGCGACGACGCACCCCTACGACGAGGCCGACGGCGTCGGCACCTCGCTGCGTGGCAGCACCGACATCGTCAGTGCCGAGCTCGCCCGCGAGGTGGCCGAGCGGGTCGTCATCGCCGGCGTCGAGATCATCGAGGTGCGGATCGCGCACCTGGCCTACGCCCCGGAGATCGCCCAGGCGATGCTGCAGCGGCAGCAGGCCGGCGCCATCGTCGCGGCCCGGGCACGCATCGTCGACGGTGCGGTCGGCATGGTCGAGGCCGCGCTCGAACGGCTCGACGAGCAGTCGATCGTGCCGCTGGACGACGAGCGGCGCGCGGCGATGGTCAGCAGTCTGCTCGTCGTGCTCTGCGGCGACCAGAAGGTCACCCCCGTGGTCAACGCGGGCAGCCTCTACACCTGATCGGGGCTGCCCATGGGCGACGAGAGAGGCGACGGGACGGCAGACGGGGCCGAGGGCTCCCGCGACGCGCCGGAGTCGGGGCGGCGGCAGCGCAAGCAGGTGCTGCTGCGCCTCGACCCGGCCGTGCATGCGGCGCTCTCGCGGTGGGCCGCCGATGAGCTGCGCAGCGTCAACGCCCAGATCGAGCTCGTCCTGCGGCGGGCCCTGGCCGAGCAGGGCCGCGCCCCGCGCGAGGCCGGGCCGCTGCCCCAGCGGGGCCGACCGCGCAGCCGGCCCCCCGCCGAAGGCTGAGGCCCGCGTGGCGGGCTGGGGCGCGTGTCGGGCTCGGGCGTGCCGGACCCGGGCGTGTCGCGCTCGGGCGTGTCGGCAGGGGGGTGCGTGGACGCGGCCCGGCCGCTCGGGCTACGGTGCTGGGGTGTTCATCGACTCGCGCACGAGCCTCCTGCTTCGTCGCCGCGGCGGGGCCCACTGACAGGCCGCCCTCGTCGCGGAGTGCAGTGCTGTCCGGCCTGAGCCCGCACCCACGCAGAAGGCACGAGCGATGAACAACAACCAGAAGACCTCGGGCATGCCGGTCGGCAAGTACGCCCCGTACAACGAGCAGATCGCGGTGGAGTTGCCCGACCGCACCTGGCCCGACAAGCTCATCACCGCGGCTCCGCGCTGGTGCGCGGTCGACCTGCGCGACGGCAACCAGGCCCTCATCGACCCGATGAACCGTGAACGCAAGCTGCGCATGTTCCAGCTGCTCGTGCAGATGGGCTACAAGGAGATCGAGGTCGGCTTCCCGTCGGCGAGCCAGACCGACTTCGACTTCTGCCGGGCGCTCATCGAGGAAGACCTCATCCCCGACGACGTGACGATCCAGGTGCTGACGCAGGCTCGCGATCACCTCATCGAGCGCACGTACGACGCGATCACGGGCGCCAAGCAGGCCATCGTCCACTTCTACAACTCGACGTCGGTGCTGCAGCGCCGCGTCGTCTTCGACAAGGATCAGGACGGCATCGTCGACATCGCGCTGCAGGCCGCGCGCCTGTGCCGCAAGCTCGAGGAGACGATCCCCGAGACGGCGATCACCTACGAATACTCCCCGGAGTCCTACACGGGCACCGAGCTGGAGTTCGCCGCGCGGATCTGCAACGAGGTCGCCGAGGTGCTCGAGGTGACGCCGGAGCGGCCGATGATCGTCAACCTGCCGGCGACCGTCGAGATGGCGACGCCGAATGTCTACGCCGACTCCATCGAGTGGATGTGCCGGCACCTGACGCCGCGCGACTCGATGATCGTCTCGCTGCACCCGCACAACGACCGGGGCACCGGCGTCGCGGCCGCCGAACTGGGCTACCTCGCCGGCGCGGACCGCATCGAGGGCTGCCTTTTCGGCAACGGCGAGCGCACCGGCAACGTCTGCCTGGTCACCCTCGGCCTCAACATGTTCAGCCAGGGCATCGACCCGCAGATCGACTTCTCCGACATCGACCACGTGCGCCGCACGGTCGAATACTGCAACCAGCTGCCGGTGCCCGAGCGGCACCCCTACGGCGGCGACCTCGTCTTCACCGCCTTCTCCGGGTCGCACCAGGACGCGATCAAGAAGGGCTTCGACGACATGGAGCGGCAGGCCGCGGCGACCGGCAAGGGGATCGACGAGCTCGTCTGGGGCGTGCCCTACCTGCCCATCGACCCGCACGACCTCGGCCGCTCGTATGAGGCGGTCGTGCGCGTCAACTCCCAGTCCGGCAAGGGCGGCGTCGCCTACCTCATGCGCACCGAGCACCAGCTCGACCTGCCGCGTCGTCTGCAGATCGAACTCTCCGGCGTCGTGCAGAAGCGCACCGACGCCGAGGGCGGGGAGATGAGCGCGGCGGCGCTGTGGGACGTGTTCAGCGACGAATACCTGCCGGGCAGCGGCACCAACGGTCACTCGTGGGGGCGGTTCACCCCGCTGTCGCTGCGCAGCACGGGGGAGCCCGACGGCACCGACCACATCTGGGCGACGCTGCTCGACCACGGCCGCGAGGTGTCGATCGAGGGTCGCGGCAACGGTCCCCTCTCGGCGTTCATCGACGGGCTGTCCGAGCACGGCGTCGACGTGCGCATCCTCGACTACAGCGAGCACACGATGTCGCTCGGCGAGGACGCCCAGGCGGCGGCCTACATCGAGTGCGCGATCGGGGAGCGGGTGCTGTGGGGTGTGGGCATCCACAGCTCGACGATCCGCGCCTCGACGATGGCGATCCTCTCGGCGGTCAACCGCGCCCAGCGAGACGCGGCGCCGGCGGCGACCCCCATCTCCCGGCCCGGCGGCGGTCCCTGAGGCGCAGACCGGCACACATGGCCCGGCACACGACGAAGGCGCCGCCCGCGCGGCGCCTTCGTCGTGTGGTCAGGTGTGGTCAGGCGTAGCTGTGGAAGCCGCGCCCGGTCTTGCGCCCGAGGAAACCGGCCTGCACGAGGTATTCGAGCAGCGGCGCCGGCGCGTAGCCCGGGTCGCGGAACTCGGTGAAGAGCTCCTGCAGGATCGCCAGCGACACGTCCAGGCCCACGACGTCGAGCAGCTGGAACGGACCCATCGGATAGCCGCACCCGGCCTTCATCGCCGTGTCGATCTCATCGATCGTCGCGTATTTGCTCGCGAGCATCCGCACCGCGTCGTTGAGGTAGGGGAAGAGCAGGGCGTTGACGATGAAGCCCGACACGTCCGCACAGAACACTGGGTGTTTGCGCAGCCGCCGGCACAGGGCGGTGACCGTGGCCGTGACGTCGTCGGCGGTCGACACCGTCGTGACGATCTCGACGAGCCGCATCACCTGGGCGGGGTTGAAGAAGTGCATGCCGATGACGTCCTGCGGGCGCGAGGTCGCCATGGCGCACTTGATGACCGGCAGCGAGGAGGTCGTCGTCGCCAGGATGGCCCCGGGCTTGCAGACGGCGTCGAGCCGCTCGAAGGTGGCCTGCTTGACCGACAGCTCCTCGGCGATGGCCTCGATGACGATGTCGACGCCGGCCAGATCGTCGAGCGAGCTGCTCGGGGTCGCCAGCGCGAGCGCGGCGTCGCGCGCCTCCTGAGTCATCTTGCCGCGGGCCACCCCCTTGTCCAGTGACTTCGTCAGCGCGCCGAGTGAGCGGTCGGCCTTCTCCTGGGAGCGGGCGACGAACGTCACCGGGATGCCGGCCTTGACGAAGACCTCGACGATGCCCATCGCCATCGTCCCGTTGCCCACGACGCCGACCGTGTCGATGGGGCGCAGCCCGGACCCGTCGGCCCCGTCGCCAGGCGTCTGGGAGTCGGCGACGATCGTCGAGGTGTCCGGGCTCTCGTAGGTGTAGAAGCCGCGCCCGCTCTTGCGCCCCAGGTGACCGGCGGTGACGAGGTGCTTGAGGATCGGTCGCGGGGCGTGCCGCGGGTCGCCGCCGGCCCGGTGCATCGTGTCCAGCACGGAGTAGGCGGTGTCGAGCCCGATGAGGTCGAGCAACTCCAACGGCCCCTTGGGCAGGCCGCAGCCGAGCTTCATCGCGGCGTCGATGTCCTCGCGCGTGGCGTACTTCGCCTCGTACATCGCGACGGCGTGGTTGAGGTAGCCGAGCACCAGCGCGTCGGCGATGTAGCCGGCCCGGTCGTCGACGACCGTGGCCTGCTTGCCCAGGCTCTGCGCGAACGCGACGACCGCGTCGATGACCGGCGGGTCGGTCATGACCGTGCGGACGATCTCGACGAAGGGGCGCACCGGAACGGGCGGGAAGAAGTGCAGGCCGACGACGCGTCCGGGCAGCTTCATCGATGCGGCGATGTCGGTGACCGAGTGGCTGGAGGTGTTGGTGGCGAGCACCGTGTCGGGCCCGATGATGCCCTCGAGCTGGCCGACGACGCGGCGTTTGGCCTCGATCGTCTCGCTGACGGCCTCGATGACGAGGTCGGCGTCGGCGACGTCGTCGATGCTCGTCGTCACCGTGATGCGCGCGAGCGCGGCATCCTTCTCCTCGGCGGTGAGCTTGCCGCCGTCGACCGCCGCCTGCGTCGAGCGCTCGAGGAGCCGGCGGCCGCGGGCGGCCTTCTCCTCATCGAGCGCGACGGCGACGACCTGACGTCCCGAACGTGCGACGACCTCGGCGATGCCGGCGCCGATCGTTCCGGCCCCCACCACCCCGACCTTGGCGAATTCCCCAGTCATGGTGGGGAGTCTGTCACCGGGCCGCGCACCGCGGGCGGCGTTTGGCCAGGCCCGCTCGCGTATCGGTCTCGACCGGCCCGCAGGCTGGACGCGAGCACGCTGACCTGCGCGTCAACGCACGTCGCGCGGCCTGAACTGCACGCTGATGCGCGGCCCGGTCGAGGGATCGACCTTGGGCACCGCGTGCTCCCACGTGCGCTGGCACGAGCCGCCCATGACGAGCAGGTCGCCGTGCCCGACGACGAACCGGATCGAGCGGCCCCCACCGGCCGGGCGCAGCAGGAGCGGGCGCGGCGCGCCGACCGAGACGATGGCGACCATCGTGTCGTGTGTGCGGGAGCGGCCGATGCGGTCGCCATGCCACGCGACCGAGTCGCGGCCGTCGCGGTAGTAGCACAGACCCGCGGTCGTGAACGGCTCGCCGAGCTCCCGGCCGTAGTGCTCGCTGAGGCGCCGCCGGGCCTGCGCGAGCAGCGGGTGGGGGAGCGGCTCGCGGGCACCGTAGAAGCGGACGAGTCGCGGCACGTCGACGACCTGCTCGTACATCCGTCGCCGCTCGGCCTGCCAGTCGACCCGGTCGCGCAGCAGTCCGAAGAGTTCGTCCGCGCCACCGACCCAGCCCGGGCGCACGTCGACCCAGGCGCCGTCGGTCAAGGTCGTCCGGCGCACGGCGCCCGCGAGATCCGCGAGGCGCAGCTCGTCGTCGGTGTCGAGCAGGGAACCCTGGAAGGCCGGCATGAGCGCAGAATAGCCCAGAAATCGAACATGCGTGCTATCGCTATGCCGTGAGCGCGGGCGCGACTGAGGCATCGGATGGCGGCACTCCGCGACCCCAAGGCACCAACGCAGTACATCAACCCCGGGTCGAGGGTTGCCGCGATGCGCTGACCTGCATCGATCTCGCAGCCGGGCACGCCAGGTGCGGTTGATGTACGACGTTCGGGCCTCTCGGTCCGGCTCTGGCCGTCCGGGAATGACTGGAGCGCGACACGCCGCGAGCCCGCCTCGCTAGGGTTGCAGCAGACCACGGCAGTGCAGGTGACCTGCGAACACACGCAGGAAGGACTGTGGGCCGCGGGCGCCGGGCCGATCGGATGCGAGGAGGCAGCGATGACGAGGAGGCAGCAATGAGCCGAGTGATCGTCGTCGGTGCGGGGGTCATCGGGCTGAGCTGCGCGGTTCGGCTTCTGGAGGCCGGTCGTCGTGTCGACGTCATCGCCCGCGAGCTGCCGCCGGAGACGACCTCGAGCGTCGCGGCTGCCATGTGGTACCCCTATCTGGCCTACCCGCGCGAGCGCGTCGAGGCCTGGAGCCTGCAGACCCTCGCTGTGCTCGACGAGCTGGCCGACGATCCCGCGAACGGCGTCGTGCGGCGCTGGGGCGTCGAACTGCTGCGCGAGCGCGCGCCGCGCCCGCCGTGGTCGCACCAGGTCGAGGGCTTCGCGCCGGCGCAGCGCGTGCCGGAGGCCTATGCGGGCGGCTGGAGCGTGCGGGTGCCGATCGTCGAGATGCCGATCTATCTCGAGTGGCTGGCGCGGCGCGTGCGCGAGCTCGGAGGCACCATCACGCGTCTCGCCCTGCCGCACCTGCCCCGGCCCCAGGGTGCCGTCGTCGTCAACTGTTCCGGGTTGGGGGCGATCGGGCTCGCTCAGGACGCGTCGATGCACCCCATCCGCGGTCAGGTCGTCGTCATCGAGCAGGTCGGGCTCGAGGAGTGGTGGGCCGACGACGCGGAGCCGGCCTACGTGATCCCGCGCTCGGAGACGATCGTGCTCGGCGGCACCGCACAGGAGAATGTGTGGTCCCGCGTGCCCGACCCGGCGACGGCGGCCGCGATCGTCGCCCGCTGCGCGCGGATGGTGCCGGAGTTCGGCTGGCGCCTCGAACGAGCCCGGGTCGTCGCGCACCGCGTCGGTCTGCGCCCCGGCCGCCCGACCGTGCGTCTGGAGGAGGAACGCTCCGGCGACCGCCGCGTCATCCACTGCTACGGCCACGGCGGGTCGGGGGTCACCCTCTCCTGGGGCTGCGCCGCCGAGGTCGCCCGGCTCGTCGGGGCCTGATCCGCGGATGCGCTGACCTGGTCGGGTGAGCGTTGGGCGAGCCGGTTGGCTCCCGCCCCGGCGACGTAGCACGATAGCCCGGTGCCCCTCTACCGAGACGCGGCGATCGTGCTGCGCACCCACAAGCTGGGGGAGGCCGACCGCATCATCACCCTGCTGGCTCGCGACCGGGGGCTCGTGCGCGCCGTCGCCAAGGGGGTGCGCCGCACGAAGAGCCGCTTCGGGGCGCGGCTCGAGCCGGGCATGGTCGTCGACGCCCAGCTCTACGAAGGGCGCTCGCTCGACACCGTGACCCAGGTCGAGGTGCTCGCCACCTACGGCCACGACATCGCGCGCGACTACGCGGCGTGGACCTCCGGGGCCGCGATGCTCGAGACCGCCGAGCGACTCAGTGAGGCGAGGGAATCGGCGCGCCAGCAGTTCGCGCTCCTCGCCGGAGGGCTGGCCGCCCTCTCGGCCCGCGAGCACGACCCGGGCCTCGTGCTCGACGCCTTCCTGCTGCGCTCCCTGGCGCTCGCCGGGTGGGCGCCGTCGTTCCACGACTGTGCCCGCTGCGGGGCGACCGGCCCGCACAAGGCCTTCAACCTCGCCGCCGGCGGCTGCGTGTGCCCGCTGTGCCGCACGCCGGGCTCGGCGGCGCCGGCGCTGGCGACGCTCGAGCTGCTCGGGGCGCTCTTGCAGGGTGATTGGGCGCGCGCCGACGCGAGCACGCCGGGACAGCGCCGCGAGGGCAGCGGCCTCGTCGCCGCCTACCTCCAGTGGCACCTCGAGCGCGGGCTCTCCTCGCTGCGACTCGTGGAACGCACCCCGCCGAATCGCCCGAGCGTGCCCTCGTCGCCCCGCGGCTCGGGTGTGCGCACGTCGCCGAGCGGCCCACGTATGCCCACCTCGCCTCCGCCGCCTCCACGCGCCGCCGCGCCTGCTGCCGCGCCTACCGCCACGCCTGCTGCACCCGCCGCCGCGCCCGCCGCGCGAAGCTGACCTGGCGCGATAAGGTCCGCACGTGCCCGATCGCCGCTACGCCGACCCGTTCCCGCACCCCTCCGGCGCTCGCCCGCCCGCGATCCCCGCGCAGCTCGTGCCGAACCACGTCGCGATCGTCATGGACGGCAACGGACGTTGGGCCAACGAACGCGGCCTGCCGCGCACCGAGGGTCACCAGGCGGGGGAGGCGGCGCTGCTCGACGTGCTCGCCGGGGCGGTCGAGCTCGGGGTGCGGCACGTGTCGGCCTACGCCTTCTCGACGGAAAACTGGAAACGCTCGCCCGACGAGGTGCGCTTCCTCATGGGCTTCAACCGCGATGTCATCCGGCGGCGCCGCGACGAGATGGGCTCGTGGGGCGTGCGGGTGCGCTGGGTCGGGCGGCGGCCGCGGCTGTGGCGCTCGGTCATCAGCGAGCTCGAGGACGCCCAGGACCGCACGCGCGCCAACGACCGGCTGACCTTGTGGTTCTGCGTCAACTACGGCGGGCGTGCCGAGATCGCCGACGCGACCCGGGCGATCGCGGAGCAGGTCGCGGCGGGGCGGCTCAAGCCGGGGGCGATCGACGAGACGACGATCGCGCGGCACCTGCCGCAGCCCGACATGCCCGACGTCGACCTCTTCGTGCGCAGCTCGGGGGAGCAGCGCACGAGCAACTTCCTGCTGTGGCAGAGCGCCTATGCCGAGATGGTCTTCCTCGACACGCTGTGGCCGGACTTCGACCGGCGTCACTTCTGGGAGGCGTGCGAGATCTACGCCCGCCGCGACCGGCGCTACGGCGGGGCGGTCGACCGGGCCACGGGCGCGCCCGGCACGGGCCGCTGACCGTTCACGATGTGGACTTCATGCATACTCATGCAGAGCACTGCATAGTCTGATCGTCATGTCCAAGGTCTTGACGAGCCTGCCCGTCGGCGAACGTGTCGGCATCGCTTTTTCCGGAGGCCTCGACACCTCCGTCGCGGTCGCGTGGATGCGCGAGAAGGGCGCGATCCCGTTCACCTACACCGCCGACATCGGGCAGTACGACGAGCCCGACATCGGCTCAGTGCCGGGGCGCGCGACGCAATACGGGGCCGAGGCGGCGCGCCTCGTCGACTGTCGCACCGCCCTCGTCGAAGAGGGTCTCGTGGCGCTGGCGTGCGGCGCCTTCCACATCCGCAGCGCCGGGCGCAGCTACTTCAACACCACCCCGCTGGGGCGGGCCGTCACCGGCACGATGCTCATCCGGGCGATGAAGGACGACGGCGTCGAGATCTGGGGCGACGGGTCGACCTACAAGGGCAATGACATCGAGCGGTTCTACCGCTACGGCCTGCTGGCCAACCCCAACCTGCGCATCTACAAGCCGTGGCTCGACGCCGACTTCGTGCGCGAGCTCGGCGGCCGCCAGGAGATGAGCCTGTGGCTCAGCCAGCGCGACCTGCCCTACCGCGACTCCGCCGAGAAGGCGTATTCGACCGACGCCAACATCTGGGGCGCCACCCACGAGGCCAAGCGCCTGGAGCACCTCGACGTCGGCATCGAGATCGTCGACCCGATCATGGGCGTGCGCTTCTGGGATCCGACCGTGCCGGTCGACGCCGAAGAGGTCACCCTCACCTTCGAGCAGGGGCGCCCGGCCGCCATCAACGGCGAGCGCTTCGACGACGTCGTCGACCTGGCGATGAAGGCCAACGAGATCGGCGGTCGGCACGGGCTGGGCATGTCCGACCAGATCGAGAACCGCATCATCGAGGCCAAGTCGCGCGGCATCTACGAGGCCCCGGGCATGGCGCTGCTCTTCATCGGCTACGAGCGGCTCGTCAATGCGATCCACAACGAGGACACGATCGCCACCTACCACGCCGAGGGTCGGCGTCTCGGCCGGCTCATGTATGAGGGCCGCTGGCTCGACCCGCAGTCGCTCATGCTCCGCGAGTCGCTGCAGCGCTGGGTCGGCTCGGCGGTCACGGGCACGGTGACGCTGCAGCTGCGGCGCGGCGAGGACTACTCGATCCTCGACACCCAGGGCGAGGGCTTCAGCTACCACCCCGACAAGCTGTCGATGGAGCGCGTCGAGGACGCCGCCTTCGGCCCGACCGACCGCATCGGGCAGCTGACGATGCGCAACCTCGACATCGCCGACTCCCGCTCGCGCCTCGAGCAGTATGTCGGCATGGGCCTGCTCGGCCAGGGCGCCGGCACCGAGGCTCTTGGCCTCGCGACGACGAGCCTCGTCGGCGACCTCACCCCCGGCGGCGCCAAGGCCATCGCCGGCGCGGTCAAGGACGGCGGCGACGGCGAGATGCTCGACCGCGCGGCCATGGAGTTCGGCACGGACTGAGCGGTAGGTCGCGATCGCTCATGGTGTCGATTGCCTACGACAAGCGCCCCGGAGCCGAAGAGGCCCCGGGGCGCCCGCGTGCTCAGCTCGTCACGCCGTGGCGGGCGGCGTTGGCGACGATCGCGTCGTGGACATACTGGGCCAGGCCCGGGCGCACCTCGTCGTAGTAGGCGGTGAACCGCGGGTCGGCGACGTACATCTGGGCCAGGCACACCTGGAATTCGTGCGGGCAGTCGTAGTGCGACTCGATCGAGCGGCGGTGCCGCTCGGCCGCGTCGGCCGCCTCGTCACCGTCGGCCGGGGCCCCGGCGTCGAGCAGGCGCGCGAACTCGGCGTTGATCGCCTCGCCCTCGGCCTTGATGCGTTCCCAGTCGGCCTTGCTGTAGCCGGCGGTGCGCTCCTGGCTCTGCTTCCACTGCGGGGTGTCGCCCCAGCGCTCCTGGGCCTCGGCGGCGTAGTCGTCGTTCCAGCCCTCGCCGAAGAGCTCGCGCTTCTCGGCGTCGGTCATCGGTCGGTCGGTCATGGCGTGCTCCAATGCGTGGTCGAGTGCCTCGACGATCCCGCGAAGCTCGTCGAGGCGGGTCATGACCGCTGCGCGTTGACGACGCAGGTGCTCGGCGACGCTGTCGGGCTGCTCCAGCAGGAGAGCGATCTCCTCCAGCGCGAACCCGAGCCGGCGATAGACGACGACGTGCTGCAGGCGCGTCAGGTCGTCGCCGGTGTAGAGCCGGTAGCCGGCGTGGCTGCGTTCACCGGGCACGACGAGACCGATCTCGTCGTAGTGATGCAGCGTGCGCCGGGTGACGCCGAAAAGGTCGGCGACCTGCCCCACGGTCAGCGTGCGAGCCCTGCCCCGGTCGGTGCCCAGCGCCGGGTCGGCCTTCAAGGGTCGGCCGGCTCCGGGGTTGCCGTGCGGGTCCCGCGTCGTCTCGGTCATGGCTCCACCATGGGCGTTCACGTCGCGTGAGGGTCAAGCCCGATGCGGCGCGTCCGTCGCCTCGGCGTGCAGCAGGGTCAGCGCGGGACCGTGCGCACGATCGTCAGGCCGACGAGGAAGATCAGCACGGTCAGGCGAAGTGCCTTCTCCGACAGAGTGATCCGCGACCAGGCGAGCGCCAGCACAAGCGCCAGAAGCGCGATGCCGAGGACCGCGGGCACCGCGCCGAAAGGCCCGCCGACGGCGAGACCCACGACGACCAGCGCGACGATGAGCAACGGCACGAGCAGCCGCGGCAGCCTCTCGAGGCGGGCGGCGACCCGGTCGGCCCAGCCCTGCGGGGGCGGCGGCGCGCTGCTGCAGCACGAGCCGCCAATGGGCCCTGCGTCGGACCCTGGGCCGGGCTGCGCGGCGGGGGCGGAGGAGCGGGCGGCGGAGCTGTCGGTCACCCGTGCAGGCTACCCGCCGGGCACGCGGCCCCAGGGTGCACTTGCCTCGGGCTGCGACAATGGGTCGCGTCATGTCGATCACCACCGCTCCGACTCCCGGCCGGGACGGCGTCCGCCCCGCTGGCCGCCCCGCAGCCCCTGCCGGCACCGGGTTCCCGAGCGCCGCGCCACCTGCTGCCGCGGCGGGCTCAGCGTCCGCAGCGACTCCCATGGCGCCGCTGCGCATCGGCCCGCACGCGATCGCGACCCCCGTCGTGCTCGCGCCCATGGCCGGCATCACCAACCGCGCGTTCCGCCGGCTGTGCCGCGAATGGGGCCCGGACTGTCTCTACGTCAGCGAGATGATCACCGCCCGCGCACTCGTCGAGCGCAGCCCCGAGACGATGCGCCTCATCGAGCACGACCCCGACGAGTCGCCACGGTCCATCCAGCTCTACGGCGTCGACCCGGCGACCGTGCGCCTGGCCACCCGGCTGCTCGTCACCGAGGATCGCGCCGACCACATCGACCTCAACTTCGGCTGCCCGGTGCCCAAGGTCACCCGCAAGGGCGGTGGTGCGGCCCTGCCGTGGAAGACCGAGCTGTTCCGCGGCATCGTCGCGGCCGCCGTCGCCGAGGCCTCGCCCCACGGCGTCCCCGTCACGGTCAAGATGCGGATCGGCATCGACGCCGAGCACCTCACCTACCTCGAGGCGGGGCGCATCGCCGCCGGTGAGGGCGCCGCGGCCGTCGCGCTCCACGCGCGCACCGCGTCGCAGGCCTATTCGGGCAGCGCCGACTGGTCGGCGATCGCCCGGCTCAAGGAGGTCGTCACCGACGTGCCCGTGCTCGGCAACGGCGACATCTGGTCGGCCGCCGACGCGCTGGCCATGGTTGCGGCGACCGGCTGCGACGGCGTCGTCGTCGGGCGCGGCTGCCTCGGGCGGCCGTGGCTCTTCGCCGACCTGGCCGCGGCCTTCGCCGGCTCGCAGGGGTCGATCGCCCCGACGCTGGGGCAGGTGAGCGCCACGCTGCGGCGGCACACCGTCTACCTCGCGGAGTTCTACGGCGACGAGGGGCGGGCCTGCCGGGACATCCGCAAGCACATCGCCTGGTATCTCAAGGGATTCTCTGCGGGGTCGCACGTGCGGCACCAGCTGGCGCTCGTCGACGACCTCGCCGCGCTCGACGAGCTGCTCGGCCGCCTCGACCCCGGCGAGCCGTGGCCCGGCGCCCCGGCGGAGGGCCAGCGCGGCCGCGCCGGCTCGCCGCGGCGCGTCGCGCTGCCCGAGCACTGGCTCGACAGCCGCGAGCTCGACGCCGACCAGGCCCGAGCGGTCGCCCAGGCCGAGCTCAGCGTCAGCGGAGGCTAGCGGAGGCCGAGGAGGCGGGGTCAGCGGCCGGTCGTCGTCGGGGCGTCGACCTCGACCGGCCGACTCGGGTCGGTGATCCAATCGCTCCACGACCCGATGTAGACGGGCACGTGCCCGCCGAGCCCGGCCGCCGAGATCGCGAGCGCGAGGTGGGAGGCCTGCACGCCGCTGCCGCAGTAGGTGGCCACCGGGCGCTCGCCGTCGACGCCCACCGCGCCGAGCGCCGCCCGCAGCCGCTCCGGGGGCAGGAACGTGCCGTCGGGGGCGAGCAGGTCACGCGCGGGCAGACTCACCGCCCCGGGGATGTGCCCGGCGACGGGATCGATGGTCTCGTTCTCGCCGTGGAAGCGATCGGCCGGCCGGGCGTCGATGAGCAGACCCTCGCGGGCGTAGAGCGCGGCCTGGTCGGCGTCGAGCACGTTGATGCGCGAGCGGCGCACCGAGAAGTCGCCCTCGTCGACCAGGCGCAGCCCCGACTCGATCGGGAGGCGGTGCGCCCGCCACGCCTTGATGCCCCCGTCGAGGACGAGCACGTTGAACTTGCCGAAATGGCGCAGCAGCCACCAGCACCGGGCCGCCGCGAGCGAGCCGCAGTCGTCGTAGACGACGACGAGCCGGTCGTTGTCGACGCCGCACTCGGCCATGTCGAGCTCGAAGTCGTCGACGGTCGGCATGGGGTGCCGACCGCCGGGGCCGCCGTCGATGCGGGCCCCGGACAGGTCGCGCTCGAGGTCGACGAAGACCGCACCGGGCAGGTGCCCCTGGAGGTAGTCGTCGTAGCCGTCGTCCGCGCCGAGCTGCCAGCGGACGTCGAGGATCAGCGGAGCGTCGCCAGGTCCGCCCGCCAGCAGCTCGGCGAGCTGCTGCGGAGTGATCAGGGGGTGGCGGTGCATGGTCGGCCTTACGTCGCAGGGGAGGGTGGCGCCAGCGGCGAAGCAGTCGGCGTCGGTGCGGGGAGTGCGCGGACCACTCTATGGTCTTGGTGTGGCCCAGAGCACCCCCGACCAGGAGAGACGCGGCTACGGCAGCAGCGACCGGGCGCGCTGGGTGGCCGAGGATCCGACCGGCAAGCGCGCCGATCGCGACGACTTCGCCCGCGACCGGGCGCGGCTGCTGCACTCGGCCGCGCTGCGCCGGCTGTCGGCCAAGACGCAGGTGATGCAGCCGGATTCGGACGACTTCGTGCGCAACCGGCTGACTCACTCCCTCGAGGTCGCCCAGATCGGGCGTGAGCTCGCCGGCATGATCGGGTGCAACGCCGACGTCGTCGACACGGCCTGTCTGGCCCACGACCTGGGACATCCCCCGTTCGGGCACAACGGCGAGCAGGCCCTCGACGGGATTGCCCGCGACATCGGCGGGTTCGAGGGCAACGCCCAGACCCTGCGCGTGCTCACCCGCCTCGAGGCCAAGCGGATGCGCCCCGGCGGAGGCTCCGCGGGGCTCAATCTCACCCGGGCCAGCCTCGACGCGGCGACCAAATACCCCTGGGGGAGGGGTGAATCACCCTATCCGACAAGCAAGTTCGGGCTGTATGCCGACGATCTGGAGGTGTTCGCCTGGCTCCGGGAGGGCGCGCCCGGGCAGCGGCGGTGCCTGGAGGCGCAGGCCATGGACTGGGCCGACGACGTCGCCTACTCGGTGCACGACGTCGAGGACGCGGTCGCCGGCGGTCTGCTCGACCTGCGGGTGCTGACGAGCGCGACGGACCTGGCCGACCTCGCGCAGGTGCACGCCGTGGCCCGCGCCTGGTATGCCCCCGAGCTCGACGACGACGCCCTCACACGGGCCGCCGCCCGGCTGCTCGCGGACGATGCGGTGCCGCTGGAGCACGACGGCAGCCGGCGGGCCCTGGCGGCGCTCAAGGACATGACGAGCCGGCTCATCGGCCGGTTCGTCGGGCAGGCTCACACGGCGACGCGGGAGGTCTACGGGCCCGGACCCCTCGCGCGCTACGCCGCCGACCTCGTCGTGCCCGCCTCGACCCGAGCCGAATGCGTGCTGCTCAAGGCGCTGGCGGCGCATTTCGTCATGCTCTCGCCCGCGCGGGTGGCCGTGCGTCGCAGCGAGCAGACCGTCATCGCCGACCTCGTCGAGGCCTACCTGGCGCGCCCCGACGCGCGGCTCGACGCCGATCTGAGGGCCGACTTCGAGGCCGCCGGCGACGAGGCCGCCCGCCTGCGGGTCGTCGTCGATCAGGTCGCCTCGCTCACCGACGTGCGGGCCCGCTCGCTGCACGCCCGCTGGTGCGGCGGCGCGCGGGTGCCGCGGGCGCCCGGCGCGCCTGCCTAGACTCGCTCCCTAGAGGAGGTGAGCCGTGGCGGGACGGATTCGCGACGAGGACGTCGAGGTCGTCAAGGAGCGCGCCTCGATCGAGGACGTCGTGCGCGACCACGTGACGCTCACGCGGGCGGGCACGGGACGGCTCAAGGGACTGTGCCCCTTCCACGAGGAGAAGACGGCGTCGTTCACCGTGCGCCCCGCGCACGGTCGCTGGCACTGCTTCGGCTGCAACGAGGGCGGCGACGTCATCTCGTTCGTCATGAAGGTCGACCACGTCTCCTTCGTCGAGGCCGTCGAGGCGCTCGCCGGGCGCTTCGGCGTGCACCTGCGCTACGAGGAGGGCGGCGAGCGCGACGACGGAGCCCACGGGCGGCGCCGGCGCCTCATGGAGGCCCACCGGGTGGCCGAGGAGTTCTATCACGAGACGCTGCTGGGCTCGGCCGACGCCCGGGCGGGCCGCGACTTCCTGCGGGCGCGGGGCTTCGATTCCGCGGCGGCCGGCCGGTTCGCGGTGGGCTACGCGCCCCGCACCGGCACGGCGCTGGTGTCACACCTTCGATCCAAGGGCTTCGAGGAGGAGGAGCTCGTGCTCGCCGGCCTCGTGGGCCGCAGCGGGCGCGGCCCCTACGACCGCTTCCGCGGGCGGCTCGTGTGGCCGATCCGGGACATCACCGGAGCCACGGTGGGTTTCGGCGCGCGCCGCCTCTTCGACGACGACCGGGTCGCGGCCAAGTATCTCAACACCGCCGAGACACCGATCTACAAGAAGACGTCGCTGCTCTACGGCCTCGACCTGGCCAAGAAGGCCATCGCGACGAGCCGGCGGGCGGTGATCGTCGAGGGCTACACCGACGTCATGGCCGCGCACCTGGCGGGCGTGGAGTCGGCGGTCGCCACGTGCGGCACCTCGTTCGGTGCCGATCACGTCGCGACCCTGCGGCGCATCCTGCGCGACGACGCCGCAGCGGCGCCCGCCCGCACGGTCTTCACGTTCGACGGCGATGCGGCCGGACAGAAGGCCGCGATGCGGGCGTTCGAGCTCGACCAGAAATGGGCGAGCCAGTCCTACGTCGCGGTCGCCGCCGACGGGCAGGACCCCTGCGAGCTGCGCCTGTCCGGCGGTGACGCGGCGGTGCGGCTGCTCGTCGAAGAGGCCGTGCCGATGTTCGAGTTCGCCGTGCGCACCACGCTGTCCGGCTACGACCTCGACACCGCCGAGGGACGGGTCGCCGGCATGCGCGCGGTCGCGCCGATCATCGCCGACATCCGCGACAAGGCCCTGCGACCCGAATACGTGCGCACGGTCGCGGGCTGGCTGGGCGTCGAGATCGGCCAGCTTGCCGAGGTCGTCGCGGCACCGCCGCGGCCGCGCCCGACGACCCCCCGAAGGGGCGCTCCCGAGGCGCCCACGCCGGCGGACGGCGCCAGCACGATGCTGCCGCCCCCGGATCGGCGCGACCCCGACGTGGCCCGGGAGCACCAACTCCTGCAGGTGCTCGTGCAGTATCCCGCGGTGTTCACCGACGACGATGCTGCACTGCTGGCGGGCACGCCGTTCGTGGCGCCCGCCCACCGGCGCGTGCAGCACGCCGTGCTCGCCGCCTGGGACGACCGGCAGCGCCTGTCCGCGCGCGCCTGGATCGAGGCGGTAGAGCGAGGCGCCGGCCCGGACGTCGGCATGCTCGTCACCGAGCTCGCCGTGGCGCCGCTGGAAGCGCTGCCCGACCCCCGCACCGGGGGCCCGGACCCCCGCTACGTCGCCGACCTGCTCAACCGCACGCGTGAGGTGACGCTGCGCCGGCGCATCAGCGAGACGACCGGGGCGATGCGCCGCGCGGAGACCGACGACCCCGCACGGGTGCGCGACCTCGCGATCGAGCTCACGGGGTTGCAGCTCGAGCTCGCCCGCCTCAAGCAGGGGGTGGCCTGAATGGCGTGGCTGCGTCGTCGTCGGGTGCCGGCCGAGGTCGAGGGTGCCCTCGACCTCGGGCGCGGTGAGCGGGTGCTCGCCTGCGCGCGGGACGAGCGCACCGACGCCTATGTCGTCGCCACGACGGCCCGGCTCGCGGTCGTGCCCGCGCCCGATGCCGTCTCGCCCGGATCGGCCCGCAGCGTCGAGCTGCGCCGCTCGTGGTCCGACGTCGAGGGCGGGGCGTGGGAGCCGCGCACGGGCACGATCTCGGTCACCTGGGTCGCCGGCGGACGCGCGGCCCAATGGACGCTGCGCGAGGGCGGCGAGCGGTTCGCGCAGGTCTTCTACGAGCGGGTGGCCGCGAGCCTGCTCATCGACGCGCCCCTGGACCACGAGGGGCGGCCCCTCGGCCGCGTCGCGATCCGCCGTGACCTCGCGACCGGCCAGCTGCTGCGACAGGTCATCTGGATCCGTGGGGTGCGCCGCGACGACGCGGCCGTGCAGGCCCGGGCCGAGCGGTTGCTCGACGCACTCGGCGAAGGCGTGGGCATGTGAGGCGCGGGCATGTTGAGGCGCCGGCATCTGAGACGCGGGGCCATGGGGACGGGGCATGAGACGGGGCTGTCGGCGCCCCATGCCCGGCATCGGCGCCCCGCCTGACACGGCCGCGCCTCTCGCGCGGCGGATTTCGCCGCTGGTCTGGGAGTTTGCTAACCTGCTTCAGGCGCCATTCCCCTGTAGCTCAACTGGCAGAGCATTCGGCTGTTAACCGAAGGGTTGTTGGTTCGAGTCCAACCGGGGGAGCCGATGAAGGGCCCTGAACCGTAGAGCCGGTCCGGGGCCCTTCGTGGTTCACCATCTGTTCGCGGTCGCTCGACGCGTCGATCGTTGCGACGCTGCAGCGGCCGTGGGCACCCGCCGGGTTGGGGGTCCGGTGGTGAGCGATCGCCCGGTGGCGCCACCGGGCACGGCCCCCGCCCGCGGGGGCGCGGGGCGTTAGCTCAGCCGGTCAGAGCAGCGGACTCATAATCCGTCGGTCGTGGGTTCAAGCCCCACACGCCCTACTCGAGCATCCGCTGCCCTCCATTCACCGCCCGACCAGCATCACCGGTCCCTCGCAATCACCGGTCCCTCGCAATCACTGGTCCCTCGCAATCACTGGTCCCTCGCAGTCGCGGCTTGACGCCGCAGGTGCGTGACGCACGCGGCGGCCATCCGGCGGCAGAAGCCCCGCGGGTCCTCGTGCGCTGGCGGCGTCTCGGGCACGACCTGGTGCACGATGCCGTGCGCGAGCAGCTCGGCGGCACCGATGCTCTGGGCCGCGGCCAGTTCGGGCGCGTGATCGATCGTGCCGTGCACGATGACCGACGCACCCTCGGGCGGCAGCGGGGAGAGCCACGCGTGCTCGGCCGCGACGACCGCGCGGGTGGGGAATATCGCGAGCGCCCCACCGCCGCATCCCTGCCCGAGCAGCAGCGTGACGCTCGGCACCTTCAGCTGGGTGAGTTCGGCGATGGAGCGCGCGATCTCACCGGCCAGTGCGCCCTCCTCCGCGCCGGTCGACAGGTCGGCGCCCGGGGTGTCGATGACCGAGACGAGCTGCAGCCTGAGCTCCTGCGCGAGCCGCATGCCGCGCCGGGCCTCGCGCAGCGCGGCCGGGCCCATCGACGTGTGCGCCTGGATGCGCCGGTCCTGGCCGACGAGCACGCACGGCATGCCTCCGAACGACGTCAGCGCCAGCATGAGTCCCGAATCCTGTTGCCCCTCACCGGTGCCCGAGAGGGGGATGACGTCGTCGGCGGCGTAGCGCAGCAGCTCGCGCACCCCGGGACGCCCCGGTGCGCGGGTGAGCAGCACCGAGTCCCACACTCTCTGCATGGCCACGTCCTCCGTGGCAGCCTGCCCCTCCGACGACGACGTCGCGGTCTCACGCCCGCCGGAGGCCGATGCCGTGTCGATCATGTCGATCGATCCGCCGTCGACCACGCTGTCGACC
>JBDIAP010000008.1:0-52845 GCA_039812485.1 Kineosphaera sp. | reverse complement strand
GGGAAGGTGCGGTCAGGCGCCGCGCTCGTCGCGCGGCAGCCAGGCGAACGGGTCGTTCGCGGCAGTCTTGTACTCCAACCCGATCCAGCCCTCGTACCCGCCGGACCGCGCGTCGGTGACCCACTGCCGTAGGGGCAGCTCACCGGTGCCGGGCTCGCCGCGGCCCGGGGCGTCCGCGATCTGGATGTGCCCGAAGTCGGCCGCGTGCGCGGCGATGACCGCCGGGACGTCGTCGCCGTTGACGCTGAGGTGGTAGAAGTCCGCGAGGAAGGCGACGGTGCCGCAGCCCTGCGCGGCGACCCGGTCGAGGATCGCGTAGGCGTCCGCGGCCGTCTTCAGCGGGTAGGCCGGCGCACCGGAGACCGGCTCGAGGAGCACGGTGCCGCCGATCCGCTCGACGGCGCGCCCGGCGGCCACGAGGTTCTCGACGCCGACCTCGTCGGACTCGGCCGCCGACACGCCGTCGGGTCGCAACCCGTAGAGCGCGTTGAAGGCGGTGCAGCCGAGCCGCTCCCCGATGCCGACGACGACGTCGAGGTTGTCGCGGAACTCGGTGCGGCGGGCGGGATCACTGACGAGGCCGCGCTCCCCGGCGGGCATGTCGCCGGCGAAGAAGTTGAGACCGGTGAGCTGCACCCCGGCGTCGGTGACCGCGCGGACGAAGGCGTCGACCTCCGCATCGCCCGGCACGGCCGTCGCGAACGGCCACCAGAACTCGACCCCGCCGAAGCCGGCCGAGCGCGCCCTCTCCGGGCGCTCCAGGAGCGGGACCGTGTCGAGCAGGATCGAGCAGTTGACGGTGTAGCGGGTCATGGCGTCTCCCGTGGGCTGCGGCGGCCACTCTGTCGGATCAACGATTCCGGAGAGGATATTCCGTACAGTGGAATTTCATTGTTATTATACGGAAACCGTAACGAGCCTTCGCCGTGAGTGTCAACCCGCTGGGCGGTCGTGTTCCGGTGCTGGTCCCGGTGATCGCGGTGTGGCCGGCGCCCCGGTCACGGAGGGGGCGAGCGTGCGTCATGGTGCTGATCTGCGGCGGCGCAGCGTGCTTAGATGGACGCCATGGTGCAATCGGCAGCAGACGACGGTGTCGCGCCCAAGGCCCCGGCCCGCTCAGGTGGGGTGCAGTCGGTCGAACGGGTCTTCGAGCTCATGGAGACGATCGCGGATGCCGGAGGTGAAATCTCACTCAGTGATCTGGCCGCGGCCTCGAACCTGCCGCTTCCGACCATCCACCGGCTCTTGCGCACGCTCGTCTCCCTCGGCTACGCCCGGCAGCTGCCCTCGCGGCGCTACGCGCTCGGCCCGCGGCTCATCCGCCTCGGGGAGCAGGCCGGCAAGCAGCTCGGCACGCTCGCCGGCCCGGTGCTCGAGCACCTCGTCCGCGAGCTCGGCGAGACCTCGAACCTCGCGATGCTCGACGGCGACGGCGCCGTCTATGTCGCCCAGCGCCCCTCGCCCCATGCGATGCGCATGTTCACCGAGGTCGGGCGGCGGGTCCATCTGCACAACACGGGTGTCGGCAAGGCGCTGCTGAGCACGATGACCGACGACGAGGTCGCTCGCCTCATCGAGCGCACGGGGATGCCCCCGCGCACGCCGAAGAGCCTCACGACGCTGCCCGAGCTGCTCGCGGATCTCGCGACGATCCGCGAGCAGGGTTATGCGGTCGACGACGAGGAGCAGGAGCTCGGCGTCCGCTGCTATGCGGTGCCGATCCCCGGCGAGGGGGCGCGGGTCGCGCTGTCGGTCTCGGGGCCGCTCGCGCGGGTCGACCTGCGCTTCGCGGCGCGGGCCCTGCCGGTGCTGCGCGCCGGCGCCGAGCGTCTCGGGGTGGAGCTCGCCCGCGGCTGACCGGGGTGAGCCGCGCGACCGACGATGCGCTCCGTCTTGAAATGTCATATATCGATCATTAATGTCCATCAGACGGAAAAATGATGGGACGAGGAGACGACCCGATGCCCCCTGCCGACCCGAGCGCGCCCCCGGTCAGTCTTGATCCCGCGCAGCTCGCCGCGATCGACGCGCAGTTGGCGAGCACGGATGCGTTCCTGGCCGCCACCTACCCGGGCGAGACCGGCCGACGCCAGCCGGTGCACACCGTCTACGTGCCGGCGGACCGCTACAGCGCCGACCTGCCGCGCCGCTGGGGCGACGAGGCGATCGCCGCCGTGCGCGACATCGGCGGCATCGAGGCGCTGTGCGAGCTGCTCGGGCTGAGCGGCGAGCTCACCGAGCAGGTCGGGCCGCGCGTCCTGGCCAAGCTCGAGCGCGAGCCGATCGAGGATCTGCGCGTCGACTTCGAGGACGGTTACGGCGACCACGGCGACGCGGCCGAGGACGCGCAGGTCGTCCGCGCCGCCGCCGAACTGCGGCGGGCCCGGGCCGAGGGCACCGCCACCCCCTTCGCCGGCATCCGCTTCAAGTGCCTCGAGGCCTCGACCCGTCGCCGCGGGCTCCGCACGCTCGACGCCTTCGTCACCGCGATGACAGACGCCGCGATGACCGACGCCGCGATGACCGACGCCGCGATGACCGACGCCGCGCGCGCGACGCTGCCGCAGTCCCTCGTGCTCACCCTCCCGAAGGTGAGCACGGTGAGCCAGGTCGAGGCGATGGTCTCCGCGTGCGAGGGCCTCGAAGCAGCGCTCGGCCTGGCGCCCGGCCGGATCGGTTTCGAGATCCAGGTCGAGACACCGCAGCTCATCCTGGGCTCCGACGGACGCATCCCGGTCGTCGCGGCCCTGCACGCCGGGCGCGGCCGGGTCACCTCGCTGCACTACGGCACCTACGACTACTCCGCCTCCCTCGGGGTGTCGGCCGCATACCAGTCGATGGAGCATCCCGTCGCCGACCAGGCGAAGGCCCTCATGCAGCTCGCCGTCGCCGGCACCGGAGTGCAGCTGTCCGACGGCTCGACGAACGTCCTGCCCGTCGGCGATCGCGACCAGGTCGTCGCGGCGTGGCGGCTGCACCACCGGCTCGTCACCCGGTCGCTGACCGGCGCGATCTATCAGGGCTGGGACATGCATCCGGGGCACCTGCCGACGCGCTTCATCGCCACCTACGCCTTCTACCGCGGCGGCTTCCCGCGCGCCGCGGCCCGGCTGCACGCCTACGTCCACAAGGCCGGCGGTGCCGTCATGGACGAGCCGGCGACCGCGCGGGCCCTCGCGCGCTACCTGCATCGCGGCTACGTCTGCGGCGCGCTCGACGACGCCGAACTGCTCACCGCGACCGGCGTGACCGCGCAGCGTCTCGAACTGCTCGCGCGGCCCAAGTCCGACACCGAGCACGTCTTATCCGACACAAACCTGTGAGGTCACCGATGACGAGTGCCTACTTCGCCCCGCGCGGAGGGCTGCCGCCCCAGACCGCCCTGACGACGGACCGCGCGGTCTTCACCGAGGCCTACGCCGTGCTGCCCGCGCGGACGATGAGCGACATCACGGCGAGCTACCTGCCGTTGTGGGACCAGACGCGGCTGTGGATCATCGCCCGGCCGCTGTCCGGCTTCGCCGAGACCTTCAGCCACTACGTCGTCGAGGTCTCGCCCGGCGGGGGCAGCGACCGGCCCGAGCCGGACCGTCAGGCCGAGGCCGTCCTCTTCGTCGTCGACGGCGCCCTCGCCCTCACGCTCGACGGCCGGGAGCACGAGCTGACCGCGGGCGGTTACGCCTTCCTCGCCCCGGGCGCCGACTGGACCCTGCGCAACCGCAGCGCGGCGACCGCGAGCTTCCACTGGATCCGCAAGTCCTACGAGGACGTCGAGGGCCTCGACCGCCCGGAGTCCTTTGTGACGAGCGACCGCGAGGTCGCGCCGACGCCGATGCCCGACACCGACGGCCGCTGGGCGACGACCCGCTTCGTCGACACCGCCGACCTGCGCCACGACATGCACGTGACGATCGTGACGTTCCAGCCCGGCGGGGTCATCCCCTTCCCCGAGACCCACGTCATGGAGCACGGCCTCTACGTGCTCGCGGGCAAGGCCGTCTACCTGCTCAACCAGGACTGGGTCGAGGTGGCGCAGGGCGACTTCATGTGGCTGCGTGCCTACTGCCCGCAGGCCTGCTACGCCGGCGGCCCCGGGCCCTTCCGCTACCTGCTCTACAAGGACGTCAACCGGCACGCCGGCCTGCGGCCGCTCTTCCGCTGAGCCGCCCCGAGGTTGACGTCACGACACGCCGAAGGCCGCGCCCCCGATCGGGGAGCGCGGCCTTCGCGTCGAGCAGCGGACGTCAGGCGTCGCCGCCGGCGTTGCCGGACTTGCCGGCCAACACGTTGAGCAGCTCATACTTCTCGGCGGCCTGGCGCGGCGCGTCGCTGTCGACCGTGCCCTCGTCGGCGAGCAGCTGCAGCGCGCGCACGACGACGCTGTGGCTGTCGATGTGGAAGTAGCGCCGGGCCGCCGCGCGGGTGTCGGAGAAGCCGTGGTCGTCCGCGCCGAGCGTGGCGAACGTCTGCGGCAGGTAGGGCCGCAGCAGGTCGGGCATCTGGGTCGCGAAGTCGCTCGTCGCGACGATCGGACCCGGCGCCTGACCCAGCGTCGCCGTCACGTAGGGGGTGCGGGCCCCCTTCTCCGGGTGCAGGAAGGCCTCCTCCTCGGCGGCGCGCGCGTCGCGACGAAGTTCGCTCCACGAGGTCACCGACCAGATATCGGCGCTGACGCCCCAGTCGTCGGCGAGGATCTGCTGGGCGTCGACGATCCACGGCACGGCCACGCCGGAGGCGATGAGCTGCACCTTCGGGCCGTCGACCGCGCCCTTCTTGAGCAGGTAGATGCCCTTGGTGATGCCCTCGAGATCGATGTCGTCGGGCTCCTTGGGCTGCACGATCGGCTCGTTGTAGACCGTGATGTAGTACATGACGTCCTGCGCGTCGGGCCCGTACATCTCCTCGAAGCCCTTGCGGACGATGTGCGCGATCTCGTAGCCGTAGGCCGGGTCGTAGATCTTCATCGCCGGGTTCGTCGACGCCAGCACGGGCGAGTGCCCGTCCATGTGCTGCAGGCCCTCGCCGGTCAGCGTCGTGCGGCCGGCGGTCGCGCCGATGACGAAGCCGCGCGCCAGTTGGTCCATCGCCGCCCAGAACGAGTCGCCCGTGCGCTGGAAGCCGAACATCGAGTAGAAGACGTAGATCGGCACCATCGGCTCGCCGTGCGTCGAATACGACGTGCCGACCGCGGTGAACGCGCCGACCGACCCGGCCTCGTTGATGCCCGTGTGCAGGATCTGCCCCTGCTCGGACTCCTTGTAGGCGAGCAGCTGGCTACGGTCGACGGCCGCGTAGGTCTGGCCGCGCGGGTTGTAGATCTTGGCCGTCGGGAAGAAGCTGTCGATGCCGAAGGTGCGCGCCTCATCGGGGATGATCGGCACGATGCGCTTGCCGAAGTCCTTGTCGCGCATGAGGTCTCGCATGAGACGCACGAACGCCATCGTCGTCGCAGCCTGCTGCTTGCCCGAGCCCTTGCGGGGACCGTCGTAGGTCTTCTCCGGCGGCACGGTCAGCTCGCGCACCGTGTGGCGGCGCTGCGGCGTCGGGCCGCCGAGGGCCGCGCGGCGGGCCATCATGTACTTGATGGCCTCGTTGTCCTGACCCGGGTGGTAGTAGGGCGCGTCGTAGACGCCCTCGAGTTCCTTGTCGGCCAGCGGCACCTCGAGGAAGTCGCGGAACAGCTTGAGGTCGGCCAGCGTGAGCTTCTTCATCTGGTGCGTCGCGTTGCGCGCCTCGAAGTTGCGGCCCAGGCCGTAGCCCTTGACGGTGTGCGCGAGCACGACGGTCGGCTGTCCCTGGTGGGCGGTCGCGGCGGCGTAGGCGGCATAGAGCTTGTGGTAGTCATGACCGCCGCGGCGCAGCGACCAGATGCGGTCGTCGCTCCAGTCCTCGACGAGCTTGAGGGCGCCGGCGGAGCGGCCGAAGAACTCCTCGCGCACGTATTTGCCCGACTCGCCCTTGTAGGTCTGGAAGTCGCCGTCGGGGATCTCGTTCATGATCTTCACGAGCGAGCCGTCGAGGTCCATCTCGAAGAGCTCGTCCCACTCGCGGCCCCACAGCACCTTGATGACGTTCCAGCCCGCGCCGCGGAAGAGGCCCTCGAGCTCCTGCACGATCTTGCCGTTGCCGCGCACCGGCCCGTCGAGCCGCTGCAGGTTGCAGTTGATGACGTAGGTGAGGTTGTCGAGACGCTCGTTGGCGGCGAGCTGCAGGAATCCGCGGCTCTCCGGCTCGTCCATCTCGCCGTCGCCGAGGAACGCCCACACGTGCTGCTCGCTCGTGTCCTTGATGCCCCGGTTGTGCAGGTAGCGGTTGAACTGCGCCTGGTAGACGGCGTTCATCGGGCCGAGGCCCATCGACACCGTGGGGAACTGCCAGAAGTCGTGCATGAGCCGCGGGTGCGGGTAGGAGGGCATCCCGTGCGGCGCGGCCGACTTGTCCTGCCGGAACCCGTCGAGCTGGGTCGTCGTGAGGCGACCCTCCATGTAGGCCCGCGCATACATGCCCGGCGAGGCGTGCCCCTGGAAGAAGATCTGGTCGCCGCCGCCCGGGTGGTCCTGGCCGCGGAAGAAGTGGTTCTGGCCCACCTCGTAGAGGGCGGACGCCCCGGCATACGTCGAGATGTGGCCGCCGACGGCGAGGTGGGCGCGCTGGGCGCGCTGCACGATCATCGCCGCGTTCCACCGGATCCAGCGGCTGTAGACGCGCTCCAGCTCCTCGTCGCCGGGGTAGGCCGGCTCCTGGGAGATCGGGATCGTGTTGACGTAGTCCGTCGTCAGCTTCGGCTCCGGGGCCACCCCGAGCGACGCGGCCCGGGCACCCAGGGCGGCGAGCATCTCACGGGCGCGTTCGGCGCCGCGCTCGGAGACGAGCCCCTCGAAGGACTCGATCCATTCGGCGGTCTCTTCGGGGTCCACGTCCGGACCGTAGATCGGGTTCTTCTCGGGGTTTTCCATCGGAGCGGCTCCTGGTGGGACGGTGGTGCTGGACGGGCCGACGGGCACGGCTGTCGGATCAGGCCGGAGGTCGTCCCCGGCAGCCTAATGGCCGTTGTCCGGCTTGCCACAGGGGAAGGCCACCTCATTGCCGTCCCGGTCCAGGCACGGCACCGGGTTGCCGTCGCGGTCGACGACGCGCCCGTCCTGGATGCGGTCGCCCTCGCGCAGCGAGGAGAGTGCGGAGACCTCGGAGAGGTCGATGTAGCGGTCCGCGACCACGAAGGTCGAGGAGTCCGGCCGCTGCCGGGCGAACCTCAGCTCGTTGAACCACAGGTTGAGCACGACGGCCATGACCGCGGCCGAGCTGATGCCCGAGTGGAAGATCGTCTCGAACCAGACCGGGAAGTCGTGGTAGAAGGTCGGCGCGGCGATCGGGATGAGCCCCGCGCCGACCGACGTCGCGACGATGACGAGGTTCATGGTGCCCGCGTAGTCGACCTTCGCCAGCGTGCGGATGCCCGAGGCCGCGACCGTGCCGAAGAGCACGAGACCCGCGCCGCCGAGCACGGGAGTGGGGATCGCGGCGACGACCCGGCCAAGGACCGGGAGGAGCCCGAGCACGATGAGGATGACGCCGCCGGCGCTGACGACGAAACGGCTCTTGACCCCGGTGACGGCGACGAGTCCGACGTTCTGGGCGAACGCGCTCTGGGTGAAGCCGTTGAAGAACGGCGCGACGATCGAGGAGCCCATGTCGGCCCGCAGACCGTCGCCGATCCGCCGCCGGTCGACGGGCGTGTCGATGATCTCGCCGACAGCGAGGATGTCGGCGGTCGTCTCGGTGAGGATGACGAGCACGACGATCGTCATCGACACGATTCCCGCGACGGTGAAGACCGGGGCGCCGAAGGCGAGCGGCGTCGGGCTCGCGAAGAGCGAGCCGTCACCCACCTTCGAGAAGTCCGCCTTGCCCACGAGCAGCGCACCGATCGTGCCGACGACGATCGACAGTAGGATCGACAGCCGCGAGATCGCGGGCACGTTGGCGCGGCTCAGGACGATGACGACGACGAGGATGAAGAGCGCGAGGAGGATGTTCGACATCGACCCGTAGCCGGGGGCCTTCGCGTTGCCGCCCATCGCCCAGTTCGCGGCGACCGGCATGAGGCTCAGCCCGATCGTCGTGATGACGACGCCGGTGACGACCGGCGGGAAGAAGCGGATGATCCGGGCGAAGAACGGGGTGATGAGCAGCCCGATGACCGCCGATCCCAGGACCGAGCCGAAGACGGCGGGCAGCCCGCCGCCTCCGGTCGCGATGACCGTGAGGGTCGCTACGCTCGCGAACGACGTGCCCTGCACGAGCGGCAGCTGCGAGCCGAACCACGGCACGCCGACCGACTGCAGCAGCGTCGCGAGGCCGCCGACGAAGAGACAGCTGGCCACCAGGAGGCCCAGCTGGTCCTGCGGCACACCCGCGGCGGCGCCGACGATGAGGGGTGGCGCGATGATCCCGCCATACATGGTGAGCACGTGCTGGGCGCCGTAGGCGAAGGACGTGCCGAGGCCCAGGCGTTCGTCCTCGGGTCGCGTTCTCGCCGTCGCGGCGGTGGCGTGAGATGTCGTCATGGACAGCTCTCCTTGGGTAGGACGGGTGCGAGGGAGGGGCGCGGGCTCAGCAGAAGCCGGCGATGCCGACCCAGGCCTCGTCGGCGGCGGTCGAGTCCGCGCGCGCGAAGGTCGCCTCGATGAGGCCGTAGGGCCGGTCGGCGGCGTAGAAGACCTCGTTGGGGTTGTCCAGGCCGCAGAAGGCGAGGTCGGAGGTGAAGTGGTGCTTGTTGGGGCAGCTGAACTTGATCTCGTCGACCTCGGGATGCTTCGCGAGCACGGCCTGGGCCATCTTGTAGAGCGTCTCCTGCAGGGCCCGCGAGTAGTGGTCGGTGAAGCTGCTCAGGATGCTCGCCTTGATGCTGTCGTAGGCGGCGTTGAAGTCGACGTCCGCGCCGACCGCGTCGCTGCGGTAGCGCCAGCGCGTCGAGATGTCGGTCGCCATGATGCGGTCTGTCGTCTCCTGCAGCGTCGTGTATCGGTCCTTGGGGTAGCCCTCGAAGCCGGACTGCGTCGACTTCAGCACCGTGAGGCCGTAGAAGCCCGAGATGACGGTCGTCGCGTCGCCGTCGCGGACGACGACGGCGGTGCGGGTCTCGGGGGCGCTGCGGTAGAAGGAGTGGTCGTGGCCGTCGATGCGCGACCAGCCGTACTGCTCGGCGGCCCAGCGTCCGCCGGTGACCCAGTCGAACGAGCTGGTGAAGTGGTCCGCGAGCCGCAGCAGGAAGGCCTCCGGCGAGCCGACGCCGTCCCTGGCGAAGGCGAAGATCGTGTTCTTCTGCGTGTCGGTCGGCACGACGTGCCCGTTGTCGCCCTCCAGGTGGGCGGCCGCGAAGTCGCCGCGCAGCTGCGAGGTGACGTTGAGGTCCTCGATCTCGTGCCGGTCGGTGTCGCGGGTGATGCGCACGACGCGGTTCTCGGCCTTGCCGTACTGGTTCTTCGTGAGGATGACGTCGGTCATGGCTGGACCTCCAGGCAGTAGGGCAGTCAGGCAGTGGGGCAGTCAGGCAGTGGGCAGTAGGGCAATGGGGTGAGGCCGGCGGACGTGCGGTGCGGCGGCCGATGGGCGAGGCTCCGCGACTCGCGGCGGTGCGGGTCAGCTACCGGTCAGCTGCCGGTCAGCTGCCGCGGTAGGTGGAGAACGCGAACGGACTGAGCAGCAGCGGCACGTGATAGTGCCGCTCGCTTGCCTCGACGGTGAAGTCGATCGTGACGCTCGGATAGAACGTCGCCTGCTCGCGGGCGGCGAAGTAGTCGCCCGTCGAGAAGGTGATGCGGTAGTGGCCGGACTCCAGGGTCTCGGGGCCGAGGTCGGGCACGCGACCGTCGGCATCGGTGCGCGCCCGCGCGATCGGCGCGCCGGTGCCGTCGGCGAGCGTCACGGCGACGTCGGCGGCGGGTCGGCCCGAGACGGAGTCGAGCACGTGAGCGGTGACGTAGCTCATGCGGACACGGCTCCTTGCAGTCGCAGGACGGCGATCTCGCGCAACTGCTCCGCGACGATCTGCGCCTCGGTCTCGTCGTCGTGCGCGAGGCGGGCGGTGAGGTGGTCGAGGATCTGCGGCGCGGTGCGGCCGGCGGCGCGGATGAGGAAGACCCGGTCGAAGCGGCGCTCGTAGGCGGCGTTGCCGGCGGCCAGGCGGGCCTGCACGTCGCCCTCGAGGTCGAGCCCGGCCTGCTCGCCGCGCGAGAGCCCGGCCTCGGTCGAGTCGCCCTGGGCGCGGTCGCCGATGCGGGGATGGTGGGCCAGCGCGGCGTCGATCTCGGCCCGCGTCAGGGGCTGCGCGGCGGCCTCGGCTGCGGCGACGAGGGCGGCGCGATCGGCATACGGCCGGCCGTCGACGAGCTGCGTGACCCAGCGCTCCACGTCGAGGCAGGGCCGGAGGAGATGCGCGGCGTCCGCGGGGGAGGCCGCGTTGAAGTCCGCGATCGTGGGCATGGCGCTCCTGAGATAGGTGTCCCGGATGTGGGTGTCTCGGATGTAGATGTCTCGGGTTCGGGTGTTCCTAGCGTTCTGCGGTGTCCTCAGCGTTCCCCGTCAATTTCACTGTGCGGAATTTTACTTCCAATGTGGATAAATCTGGCGCAGGGTCGGGGCTCTGTCAAGCGTTCCGACCGAATCGGCGTCGTGCGACGGTGGGGCCGTCGTGGTGTCGTCGTGGGGCCGTCGTGGGGCCGTCGTGGGGCGGTGGCGGCGCCTGCGCGGGGGTGCGCCCGCCGTGTCGCGCGCGTCTTCCGCTGCCCCGGCGCGGGATTGCCGCCGCGGCATCGGCGCTGCTCGCCGAGCCTGTCGGGGGTGAATGACATGCTTGTCATCAGCTGGCAGCATGGGCCGGGACATGCGAACGACTCGGACGACAGGGACCGATCGTCCGAGGTGAACAGGAGGATGGAATGGCTGCGACGGACGCTCGGACGCAGGAGGCGACAGGGGCGGGGAGGGCCGCGTTGACGGCCAAGGAGCAGGAGATCCTCACCTTCGAGCGGCAGTGGTGGAAATACCCCGGTGCCAAGGAGCAGTCGATCCGGGAGCTCTTCGACATCAGCGCCACCCGCTATTACCAGGAGCTCAATGCCCTCATCGATTCCGAGGCGGCGCTCGCGCACGACCCGCTGCTCGTCAAGAGGCTGCGTCGCATGCGCAGCTCCCGGCAGAAGGCACGCGCCGCTCGCCGGCTCGGCATGGGCTGACCCGGTCGGCCGGGCGCCAGGCGGCCTCGGGGCGCGACGATATTTGCACTCGAAGGGGTCGAGTGCTAATCATGGACTTAGCACTCTCGGGTGCCGAGTGATAATCCGGGGCCGGTGACGGCCCCTGCTCGGGCCCGGTGGGTGATGACAAGGGACTTACCGGACCGGACCGATGAGGGTCGGGGCCCGACCGCGAACGGCGCGGGACGGCCTGGCTCGTCCGTCGCGGGCATCGCCCGGTCCTCCGCAATCCGCAAGTGTGGGAGGAACCACCGCACATGGCCAAGATCATTGCGTTCGACGAGGAGGCCCGGCGCGGTCTCGAGCGGGGCATGAACCAGCTCGCCGACGCCGTCCGCGTCACTCTCGGCCCCAAGGGCCGCAACGTCGTGCTGGAGAAGAAGTGGGGCGCCCCCACGATCACCAACGACGGTGTCTCCATCGCCAAGGAGATCGAGCTCGAGGACCCCTACGAGAAGATCGGCGCCGAGCTGGTCAAGGAGGTCGCCAAGAAGACCGACGACGTCGCCGGTGACGGCACGACGACGGCCACCGTGCTCGCCCAGGCCCTCGTCAAGGAGGGCCTGCGCAACGTCGTCGCGGGTGCGAACCCGATGGCGCTCAAGCGCGGCATCGAGAAGGCCACCCAGGCCGTCTCCGACGAGCTGCTCTCGATGGCCAAGGACGTCGAGACCAAGGAGCAGATCGCCGCGACCGCGTCGATCTCCGCCGCTGACCCCCAGATCGGCGAGATGATCGCCGAGGCGATGGACAAGGTCGGCAAGGAAGGCGTCATCACCGTCGAGGAGTCCAACACCTTCGGCCTCGAGCTCGAGCTCACCGAGGGCATGCGCTTCGACAAGGGCTACATCTCGGCCTACTTCGTCACCGACCCCGAGCGCATGGAGGCCGTCCTGGAGGACGCCTACGTGCTCGTCGTCAACTCCAAGATCGGCTCGATCAAGGACCTCATCCCGCTCCTCGACAAGACCAAGCAGGCCGGCAAGCCGCTGCTCATCATCGCCGAGGACGTCGAGGGCGAGGCCCTGGCGACGCTGGTGCTCAACCAGATCCGCCGCATCATCAACGTCGTGGCCGTCAAGGCCCCCGGCTTCGGTGACCGTCGCAAGGCGATGCTCGGCGACATCGCCACCCTCACCGGTGGCCAGGTCATCTCCGAGGAGGTCGGCCTCAAGCTCGAGTCGACCGACCTCGACCAGCTCGGCACCGCCCGCAAGGTCGTCGTCACCAAGGACGAGACGACGATCGTCGAGGGCGGCGGCGACCCCGACCAGATCGCGGGCCGGGTCAAGCAGATCCGCAACGAGATCGAGAAGTCGGACTCCGACTACGACCGCGAGAAGCTCCAGGAGCGCCTCGCCAAGCTCGCCGGCGGCGTCGCCGTCATCAAGGCGGGCGCGGCCACCGAGGTCGAGCTCAAGGAGCGCAAGCACCGCATCGAGGACGCGGTGCGCAACGCCAAGGCCGCCGTCGAGGAGGGCATCGTCGCCGGTGGTGGCGTGGCCCTCATCCAGGCGGGCGACGCCGCGCTCGGCAAGCTCGAGCACGAGCTCACCGGTGACGAGGCCACGGGCGCCAACATCGTCAAGGTCGCCATCGAGGCCCCGCTCAAGCAGATCGCGGTCAACGCCGGTCTCGAGGGTGGCGTCGTCGCGGAGAAGGTGCGCCACCTCCCCGCGGGTCACGGCCTCAACGCCGCGACCGGCGAGTATGTCGACCTCATCCAGGCCGGCATCATCGACCCCGCCAAGGTGACGCGCTCCGCGCTGCAGAACGCGGCCTCGATCGCCGCGCTCTTCCTCACCACCGAGGCCGTCATCGCCGACAAGCCGGAGAAGGCCGCTGCGCCTGCCGGTGGCGGCGACGACATGGGTGGCATGGGCGGCATGGGCTTCTGAGCCGACGACGATGAAGCGAAGGGTGGGGGCCGAGCGCTAGCGAGGCACCCGCCCGGAGCGGAGTCGAGGAGGCTCAGCAATAGGTTCTGAGCCGACGACGATGAAGCGAAGGGTGGGGGCCGAGCGCTAGCGAGGTTCCCGCCAGGAGCGGAGTCGAGGAGGCTCAGCGCAGGCTCTGAGCCTGACGCCATCCCGCATCGCGCAACGGGCCGCATCTCCTTTTGGGGGTGCGGCCCGTTTGCGGTGCTCTGCCGGTTCGCGCGATTCGACTCAGGTGGGTCGTCGGATGGCCGTGGTGATCAGCCCCACGAGGCAGGCCGCAACGAGCGGGAATGTGGGGTCGATACCCAGTGGATTCACCTACCCCGGTGCCGCGTTGTCGGCCATGCGTGCCGCTCCTTCGCTGGGTGACGCAGGGGCTCGCCCCGCCTCCGGGTGTGCCAGCCGGACGCTGGTCGCCCTGCCGCCCTTGCTGCCTAGTCTGAGCTCGTGGAGGAGCAGTCGTGAGCACGGCCCTTCTCAACGTCGAGGTCGACCCGCCGGCGCCGGTGTCGACGTGGCCGTGCGAGGCCATCGCCACCGTGCGCAGCGAGATCAGTCGAGCCCGGCCGCGGCGACCTCGCGGGCCGCGGGCTGTCCGGACTCGATCGCGCCCTCGAAGTAGCCGATCGCGCGGGTGGCCGACTCCGTGCCCGCCCAGTGCAGTCTGCCGTGAGGCGCGCGGATGGCGTCGCCGTAGACGGCCGTCGGTGCGGGCGGCGGGAGCCGACCTACGCTGTGGCACGAGGCGAGCGCGAACGGGAGGCACGGGCCATGCGCGATGGACTCACCCCGGGCTGGGTGATGCGGTGCGCCGCGGTCGGGCTGGTCGTCTGGGGGGTGGTGCTCGGCCTGTGGCTGGGGGACGGCCCGGAGCTCTCGCGCATCGGGTCGGCGCTGCGGACCTCGCTGCTGGCCAACCCGGTCGTCTTCACCCTCGTGGCGGTCCTGGCCCGGCGGGTCACGGCGGCCCGGCCGTGGTGGCAGCGGGGCCTGAACCGCTGGGAGTTCGGTGGTTTCGCGATCGTCGTCGGTGCCGTGAGCCTGCTCGTCAACGTCACTCTCGCGGCGCTCTACGAGCTGGCCGCGGGCGGTGTCGGCGACCCGGTGCGCGTGCTCGTCGGGGCTGCGCTGACGATTCTCTTCGCGATGGTCTTCGGCCTCTACCCGCTGTGGTGCCTGCTCGGCGCCCTCGTCGTCGGCCCGGGCCCTGCTCCGGCGCCGCGCGGCGGATCGGTCGCGTCGTAGCCGGCTCGCGACCGTGTGACGCGCGGCCTGCCGACATCCACTTGTCGTTCGGCGACGCCGGGTCGCCGGCACATCCCACAACGGCGGCGCCTCCCGGTGGCGGGACGACATGGGTGGCCTGGGCGTCTCAGCCTGACGTCGTCTCGCATCAGGGGTGGGGTCGGTGGTGCCAGAGGTGGTCAGTCGTAGGCGAGCTCGGACTCCAACGCCAGCTGCGCGAGCAGTTCCGGTCGTAGTCGGCGCGGGCGCCGGGGACGTAAGCGGACGCGGTGCAAGGCGCCGCTGAAGGGGTAGGCGCCGTGACGCTCGTGCAGCGCCCAGTCGACGGGCCCGCCACGGTCGACGCCGACGCTGATGCCGCTGAACGGCGCGAACGCGACGAGCAGCCACAGGCCGGTCGCAGCGGCGACCCCGCGGCCGTCGACGCGGACCGCAACGTCGCAGCGGAAGCCCGGTCGCGGTGAGGACCGCAGCTCGATGACGTGCTCGCCAGGCGCCAGCGGCCCGGCATCGAGGCGCGTCACGTCGCCGTAGGCGTTGTAGGCGACCGCGAGTCGCCCGCCCTCGACGACAAGGCAATAGCCGCCTCCCTGGTCGCCATGCGCGACGCGCACGCCCTCGTCGCCGGCCCGCACGTCCCGCCGCCGGCACTCCAGCCGCTGACAGTCCAGGCACCGGCGCCCCTGCCGCCGCTACGGTCGGCGGCGGGGCGCCGCCGGGTCAGCCGAGCCGCGTCGATCCGTGGGCCGGGGCGGGAGCGGTGGGCCACCAGAAGCGGTCGCCCATGACGGAGACGATGGCCGGCACGACGATCGTGCGCACGAGGAACGTGTCGAGCAGGATGCCGATGCCGACGACGATGCCGAGCTGCGTCAATGTGATGAGCGGCAGCACCCCGAGCACGGCGAAGACCGCGGCGAGCACGACGCCGGCGCTCGTGATGACGCCCCCGGTCAGGGCCACGGCGCGGACCATCCCGGGGCGGGTGCCGTGGGCGGCGGCCTCCTCACGGGCGCGGATGACGAGGAAGATCGTGTAGTCGACGCCGAGGGCGACGAGGAAGAGCACCGCGAAGAGCGGCACCGAGACGTCGATCGCGGGGAAGCCGAAGAGGTGCGTGCTCAGCCACGTGCCCGCGCCGAGGGCGGCGATCGTCGACGCCATCGTCGCCGCGATGAGCAGCAGCGGCGCCCAGGCCGCCCGCAGCAGCACGAAGAGCACCGCGAGCACGACACCCAGGATGAGCGGCACGACAAGCCGCAGGTCGCGCTCGGCGCCGGTGCGGGAGTCGAGCTGCTCGGCGTCGGCGCCGCCGACGAGGGCGTCGGTGCCGGTGGGGGCCAGGCGCTCCCGCAGCGAGGTGATCGTCGCGAAGGCGGCCTCGCTGGCCGGCTCGGCGTCGAGCACGACCTGCTGGCGGGACAGCTCGCCGGATCGGCCGACGGTGCGGACTGATTCGACGCCCGGGGTGGTGGCGATGACGGACTGGACCTGCTGCAGCGACTGGGTCGTGGGAGTGCGTGCGATGACGGTCGTAGGAGTGACCGAGCCGGCCGGCAGGTGCTGGCGCAGGGTCTCGAAGCCGGCGACCGACTCGGCCTGCACGCGGAACTGCTGGGTCCGCTCGAGCCCGACCTGCATGCCGATGAGCCCCGCCGAGCAGAGCGCCAGCACAGGCACGGTCAGCGTGAGCGCCCGCCAGGGGCGCCGCACGACCCAGGTCGCCAGGGAGTGCCAGGCGCCGCGCACCGAGGGGTCGGGGTCGCCGACCTTGGGCACGAACGGCCAGAAGAGCCGACGTCCGCAGACCGACAGCGCGGCGGGCAGCCCGATGAGCACCGTGACGAGAGCGACGAGCAGGCCGACGGCGGCGCACAGCCCAAGCACGCGCGTGTTGGGCAGCACCGCGAGCAGCAGCGTGAGCAGGGCGAGCACGACCGTGACGTTGGAGGCCAGCACCGCGGGGGCGGCGGCGTGGACGGCCCTGGCGAGGGCGAGCCGGTGGTCGGGCTCGCGGCGCAGCTCCTCGCGATACCGCGACACGATGAGCAGCGCGTAGTTGGTGCCGGCACCGAAGACGAGCACGCTCGTGATGCCCCCGGTCGACCCGTCGACGACGAATCCCAGGGCGGTCGCGACCTGCCCGGCGATCACGGTCGCGAGCCGGTCGGCGAGCGCGACGACGAGCAGCGGAACCATCCAAAGGATCGGCGACCGGTAGGTGAGCAGCAGCAGGACCGCGACGACGAGAGCCGTGACGATGAGCAGCCGCACGTCGGCACCGCTGAACGCCCCGGCGATGTCGGCGCCGAATGCGGGGCCGCCCGTCACCTGGAACGTCAGCCCGGCCGGGAGGCCGTCGCGGCCGGCCGCCCGCAGCTGCGCCACGGTGTCGGCGAGGGCGGCGCCGCTGAGGTCGGTCGACACCGGCACGAGGATCGTCGCGGCCAGGCCGTCGGGGCTCGGGACGGCCGCGGGCGGCCCGCCCGAACGCCCGTCTGCTGGGCGCCCGTCTGCTGGGCGCCCGGTCGTCGGCTGTTCGGAGGTCGGCTGCCCGGAGGTCGGCTGCGTCACGTCGCCGCGGTCGACGGCGAGCATGCGCTCGCGGGCCTGGGCCAGCGCGGCGAGGTCGGCCCCGGTCAGGCGCCCGCCGTCGGAGCGCGTCGCCACGGCGATGACGGGGGCGCTGTCGCCACCGGGGAACGTCGCGAGTTGGGCTGCCGCCCGCGCCGACTGGGAGTCCGGAGGCAGGTTGTCGGGGGCCTGCGAGGTGGTCGCCGAGCCGGCCAACCCCATCACTGCGCCGGCGACGAGCACGAGCAGGAGCAGCACGAGCCAGGCGCGTCGGCCGGACACCGTGCGCGTCCAGGCGGCGGGAGTGACCGACGGCGTCTCGGAGCGTGCGGTGGCTTCGGGCGTGGAGATCATGAGGGCACTCTCTCATTGAATGAATGATTAAGGCAATGAGATATAGCTATCATGAGACATGACCTTCGGAGGGGACAGCGGCCCCGCGGGTGACCCTGACCTGCAGGGTGAGGCGGTCGGCGGTGCCAGCGGCCGGGCCGGGCGCGTCGGGCTCGTGCGCGAGCTCGGCGAGCTGCTGCGCGAACTGGCGGTCGCCAGCGACGGCATCGCCCACCGGTTCGCGGCGCGACACGACCTGCACGCCAACGACTTTCAGGCGCTGACCCTCATCTACGCGGCCGACCGGGCCGGCGACCCCTTGACGCCCGGCCGATTGGCCGCTCAGGTGCACCTGACGTCGGCGGCGGTCACCTACCTCGTCGAGCGGCTCGTCGCGTCGGGGCACGTCGTGCGGGCCGACGACCCGCGCGACCGGCGGCGGGTCATCCTGCGCTACGCCGTCCACGGGCACGAGGTCGCCTCCTCCTACTTCGGGCCGTTGGGGGCGCACCTCGGCGTGGCGCTCGCGGACTTCGGCGACGACGAACTGCGCACCGCGACAGCCGTGCTCGCCGTCATGCGCGACGCGATGGTCGGCTATGACGCGCCCGTGAAGCCATGAGCGTCGGTCGGGCGGTGATCGTCTCCGGCTATCCGATCTGGTCGATGTTCGCCGCGATCGTGGTGGGGCCCGGACCGTTCGCGGCGAGCCGGCCGGGCCGCGCCGCCGCCTGGCGAGATCGACGAGCTCACCCTGCGCCGCCGCGCGGGGGCGGCACGCATCCGAGCTGGACTGTCCCGGTCGTCCTCTGCGCGCGGCGCGCCGAGACCAGCGTCGTCACCAGCGATCCCGACGGCGTGCGCCACCTCGACCCGACGCTGGAGTCGTGCCCCTCTGAGTCGGCCGGCCGCCGCTCAGCGGTCGAGTTGGAGCCGCCCCCAGGCGGCACAGGTCAGTGCGACGCCGCCGGCCCCGAAGGTGACGACCAGCGCGAGCTGCGCGGCGCTCACCGCCGTCCCGCCGCTCATCGCCCAGAGCGCGGGTGCGGCGAGCGGCAGCCACGCGCCGACCCCGGCGAGGGCGCCGACCTGCGCCATGACCACGAGGGCGATCGCACCGCCGACCGCCGCAAGCATCGATCGAGTGACTGTCGCGATCCAGGCGACGGGCGTAGCGACGGCCGCGCTGAGCGCGCCGAGCACGAGGTACCTGCCCAGCCCGGCCCAGGTGTGGGCGCTCGGAGCGCCGTAGCCGAGGGCGACTCCGAGAGCACAGATCCCCAGAGCGAGGGCCACGCTGACCGCGGCGGCCCACACACCGTAGACAGCGAACTTGGCGGCGGCGATGTGGGCGCGACCGACCGGTAGCGCGAACAGACCGGTGATCGTGCCGTCGGCGAACTCGCGACCGAAGATCCAGGACAGGACGACACCGAAGGCGAGCATCCCTCCCGCCGCAGTGATCTGACCGGCGCTCGCGACCAGGCCGGGCCAGTCACGAGTGGCAGCGGCCCCGGCCTTGGCCGTGACCTCGGGGTTTCCGGTCGCCAACGCCACGGTGATCCCACCAAGTAGTCCGAGCGTGCCCGCGACGACGGCGAGCGTGCCGATCACTCCGACCGGTGAGCGCCGCAGTTTGAGCGCCTCCGCGCGGGCCGCCAGGGCGATGGCACTCATCGTGCGCCCTCCTGTGCGCCGTGGCGCTGTTCGTCGTCCGCGCGGAGGCGCTCGAAGAAGACGCGTTCGAGATCGGCGCCCGCCGTGTCGAGTTCGCCGATGAGGCGGCCGCCGTTCATCAGCAAGACGCGATCGGCGACTCGCGCCACCTCGTCGAGGTGGTGGCTGCTGACGAGGATGGCCGCACCCTGTGCCGCGTGACGCGCGATGTGCTCGCGCAGCAGGATGACGGATCGGGGGTCGAGGGCATTGCTCGGCTCGTCGAGCACGATCAGCCGGGGGTCGTGGTGGAAGGCGGCCGCCAGGCACGTGCGCTGCCGGTTGCCCAGCGAGAGGCGGCGAAAGCGACGGTCGGCGAGCGGGGCGATGCGCCACGCCGCCAAGGTCTCGTCCACCCGCGCGGGCTCGACGCCGTGCAGCAGGCAGGCGATGTGCAGATTCTCTCGCACGGTCAGCTCGGGGTAGGCGGACGGCACCTCGATCAGTGCGCCGACGTCGGCCCACGACGCCTGCGGCAGGTCGCCGAGCGGGCGGCCGAACAGGCGGACGGTGCCTCGGTCCGCCCGTAGTATCCCCAGCGCGAGCCGCATGAGCGTGGTCTTCCCCGCCCCGTTGAGCCCGATCAAAGCCACGACCTCGCCCGGTGCGACCCCGAAGGTGAGCTCCTCCACGCCCGCCCCACCGGCGAAACGCCGGCCGACACCGTCGAACGTCAGCATGTCAGGCACCCCCCAGGACATCGAGCGCTCGCGCGACGACGCCGTCCAGGTCGCCGTGGTCGCGGTCGTCGGCCCGGGCCCAGTCCACGAGCGCCACGCTCAGGCCGGTGATCACGGCGCTTGCTGCGACGCGCGCCTGGCCCATCGGAATCCCTCGGTCGCTCAGGGCATCCGCGAGCGCCCCGATCGTCGCGGTGCTGTTGCGTTCGATCGCCCCGTCGAGGCCGCTCGCTGCCGCGACGATGCGAAGGCGGTCACGCAGGCCCGCGCTGCTGACGGCGTCGATGCTCGCCCACGCCTCCCGCACGCCCTCCGCCAGCGCGCGCATCGGCGGTTCGTCGGCCGGGCGCCTCCGGACCGCGGCCGCGATCAGGGGATCGAAGGGATCTGCGAGCAGCAGAGCCTCCTTCGACGGGAAATGCCGGAAGAGCGTCATCTCGCTCACCCCAGCGCGCTCGGCGATCTGGGCCGTGCCCGTCGCGTCGTACCCCCGCTGCGTGAACAGCTCCAGCGCTGCACGACTCAGCGACTCGTGCGTCCGATTCCAACGGTCCATGTCGATAATGTTAGTCACTAACATAGCGACGGGCAAGCCCTCGTCAGGGGTGAGGTGGACGACAGTGTGCTCACCGCACGTGCGGGCGACATTGCCGCGCCCCACATCCTCGACATCGAGGTGCTCTCGGTCCGTCGCGGGCTGGTGCTCAGCCGCAAGCGGTGGCCACCGGACGGTCGCCCCTCGTCGTGCGAGTCGGGCCGTGGTCAGCTGAGTCAGGCCGTGGTCACCGCGGCGACGACCAGCCGGCCTCGTGGAGGCGCTCGATCGCGTCGAGCAACAGGTCGAGGGCGAAGGTGAACTCGGCGTCTTCGTCGCAGCTCGTCGCGCCCGGTCGGCGGGCGGCCGCGTCGGCGCTGACGGACAGGATGCCGGGGTAGTCGGCGGGGTCCGGTGCTGCGGAACGGCTCTGCGTGCGGGCCTGCGTGGCGGCCGGGGCGGGGCTCTCGTCGAAGAGCTCCGGGCTGAATCCCCAGATGCGGTTGCCGAGGGCGTGCATCGCGTGGTGCGTGAGGTCGGGGGAGAAGCCGCCACGCAGGAACGCGCTGGTCAATGCCTCCATGTGGCGAAGGACCGACGGCGTGCGGCGGCTGCGCGTCTCGATCGCGCGGCGGGCCCACGGGTGTCCCGCGAGGCCGCGCCGCGCCGCGAGGATCGCGTCGCGGGCGACCGGCTTCCAGGCGGTCGGGGGCTCCGCGGGGACGGGCGCCGCGAACCCGTCGATGACCACGGCGACCATGCCGTCGAGCAGGTCCTCCTTGTCGCCGACGTGCTTGTAGAGCGCCATGGGCACGACGCCGAGCGCCCGGGCGACGCGGCGCATGCTCACGGCATCGAGGCCCTCGCGGTCGGCGATGGCGACGGCGGCGCGCAGCACGGCGGTGCGGTCGAGCGGGGTGCGCGGGGGTTTCGCGGTCGACATCGGGCTCCTCCCTTGACGTGGTGTACAGCGTATACCTACTGTCGAGTTCATCAAGGTGTACGCCGTACACCTGTGTCGATCTGGGGGTTCGGTATGTCGTCCCAACGGTCCACGGCGCGCCTGGCGGGCGCGCTCTACATCGTCACGCACGTCACCTCGGTGGCGGCGGTCGTGCTCTACGGCGGGTCGGCCTTCGACCCGCACTCCGCGCTCGCTGGGCGCGGGTCGGTGCTGCTCGGCGGGGTCCTCGAGATCGTCCTGGCCATGGCCGTCGTCGGCACGGCCGTCGCGCTGTATCCGCTGCTGCGGCCCCACTCGCCGGGATTCGCCGCCGGCTACCTCGGGCTGCGCACGCTGGAGGCGTCGGTGATCCTCACCGGCGTGGTCGTGCTGCTGCCCCTCGTCGCGCGCCCGGCGACAACGGCCGCGTCGGCGCTGACCGGCGACGTCGAGGTCGGGCTGCGGCTCGTGCACGACTGGACGTTCCTCGTCGGGCCCGGGCTCGTCGTGCCGGTGCACACGGTGCTCCTCGCCTGGCTTCTGCTGCGCGCAGGCCTCGTGCCGCGATTCATCCCGGTGTTGGGCCTCATCGGCGGCCCGCTCGTCGGCGCCATGAATCTCGCCGTGCTCGCCGGGGTGACCCACGTCGTGCCGGCGCTCGTCGTGCCGGTCTTCGCGTGGGAGGTCACGCTCGCGGTGTGCCTCATCGTCCGCGGGCTGCGCGCGCCCCTCGACGTGGGCGCGGCGCCGGTGTCCGTGCCCGCGCCGGCGTGACGATGCGGGGGCGCCGCGAGGCCGACCCCGCCCGCGGCGGCGACGTCGGACGAGGGCCAGGCGCCGACCGCGGGGGCTCCTGGGCCGCCGTGCTCTGGCCCGCGGTCGCGGCCGCGGCGCTGGCCACAGCGGTGGCGGTCGCGCCCTTTCCGCTCGCCGGGCTCGGGCCGGGTGGCGGATACGCGCAGGTCTCGGAGCTGGCGTCCGCGCTGGGCGCCGGTGTGGTGCGCTCCTGGGCGACGGGAGCGCACGACCCCGCAGTGATGGCCGCCGTGGACTTCTGGGCGCGGTTCCACGTCGTCAAGGCCACCCTTGCGGCGGCGCTGCTCGGGGCGCTCGCCGTGCTTGCGGCGCGCGTCGCCCGAGTTCACCCCGGCCGCGCGCCGACGTGGTGGCGCCCCCTCGTCGGCGGCCTGGTCCTCGCCGGGGGTCTGCTCGCGCTGCTCGTCCTCGTCGCCAACATCCAGGGCGCCCTCGTGCCGCTGACGTCCGCGCTCGGCCTGCTGCCGGTCCGCGTGCCCGGGCCGGCGCTGGGGGCGACGCTCGACGCGGTGCGCGCGTCACTGGCGGCCGGCCGCCCGTCCCCGTCGGCGGCGGCACTCGTGGGTGACTTCACGGCATACCACCAGGTCATGGCGTGGCTGGGCGCGTCGAGCGCGACGGTCCTGGCGGGAGGGGCGCTCGTGGCGTGGCGCCGAGCCGGGTCGACGCGTCGTCGCATCACCGCGAGCGCGATCTGCACGGCACTGGCCACCGGCTTCGTCGTCGTCGCGGCGGCCAACGCCGCCACCGCAGCCGACCCGGTGCCGGCGCTGCTCGCCTTCCTCGCCGGTGGCCTGTGACGGCGGGCATGCAGACGCGGCCGTGCTCGTCAGGGGCCGAGTACGGCCGCGTCCGTCTGTGGGCCGGCGGTCAGAGCATGACCGCGTCGGCAGCGACCGCCTCCGGAGCCAGCGCGTCGGCGAAGAACGACTCGAGGCGGTCGAAGGGGATGAGGTCGGTGCGGTCGTAGAGGTCGACGTGCCGGGCGCCGGGACGACGACGAGCTCGGCGCGGCCGCCGGTGACGGCGACGACGTCCTCGCTGAAGTAGCGCGAGTGGGCGATGTCCCCGGTGACGAGCAGGATCGGTCGGGGTGCGATGTCGTCGAGGCGGGACAGCGCCCCGGCGTTGACGTGCGCCCCGAGGCTCGTGAGGGTGAACCCCCCGATGGAGCGCGGGTGCCAGCCGCGGCCCTGGTCCTGCACGTAGTACTCGAAGAACTCCGCCGTGATCGGGTCGAGGCCCTCCGGCGGGGTGGCCGGGAACGTCGGCTGGAGCGCGTGCCGGCCGGCGTCGACGTCGGCCCACCGCTGCGCGGAGTAGCCCGTGAGACTCGCGCGACGGCTCTCGTCGGTGGCGCCGTGCTCCCACCCCTCGCGCATCACGCCGGAGATGTCGTACATGGCGCTCGTGGCGACCGCCTTGATGCGCTGGTCGGTCGAGGCCGCGCTGAGGGCGAAGCCGCCGCTGCCGCAGATGCCGATCGCGCCGATCCGCTCGCGGTCGACGACGTCGAGCGTGCCGAGGTGGTCGACGCCCGCCGCGAAGTCCTCGGCGAAGAGCTCCGGCGACGTCACGTGTCGGGGCTCGCCGCCGGACTCCCCGTTGTAGGAGGGGTCGAACGCGAGGGTGACGAAGCCGCGCCGAGCCAGTTCGCTCGCGTAGACGCCCGGGCGCTGCTCCTTGACGCCGCCGTGCGGTGGGCCGATGACCAGCGCCGGGTGGGGGACGCTGCGGTCCAGGTCGACGGCGGTGTAGAGGTCGGCGGCGATCTCGATGCCGTAGCGGTTGCGGTAGCGAACCGGCCGGCGCTCGACGCCGTCGGGGAGGGCGAAGGTGTATCCGTCGGAGTGCAGCATGGTGTCCTTCTCGGTGCAGGGGTCGGGGGGAGCGTCCGGGATGAGGTGTCGAAGGGTTGCTCGGGTCACGGCCGCAGGTCGTCGGCCAGCGCCTCGGCCTGCTGGGCCAGCTCGTGCGCCCGAGCCTCGTCGGCGTCGCGCACGGCCTCCCAGTAGGCGACCTTGAGCGCGATGTAGCGGCGCGTCGCGGCCACGCGCCGCTCCTCCTGCTCCAGGTGCGCGTCCTGCCCGCGCAGGAGCCTGATCTGGGCGTCCGCGGACGCCGCGCCGGCACGGCCGTTCGCGACGTACTCGCGCATCTGCTCCAGCGGCATCCCGGTCGCGCTGAGGCAGGCGGTCGCGACGAGCACGTCGAGGTCGGTCTCGGAGTAGACCCGGTGGCCGCTGGACTCGCCCCGGGCGATCGGTGGCGTGATGCCGATCGACTCGTAGTAGCGCAGCGTGCTCGCCGGCAGCCCCGTGCGTGAGGCCACCTCCCTGATCGTGTAGGTGCGTGGTGACGAGCCCATGGGTGCCACGCTAGGGAACTTCGAGTGCTTGAAGTCAAACGCGAGCCGCGGGTTGCCAGGATGAGCCCATGGAGCTCCCCGAATTCCTCGCCCTCGTCGAGCGCGGCGCCACTCTCGTGGCCGGGACCGACGTCCACCGATTCATGATCGCGTCCTCGCATCGGGCCCTGGGCATCACCGCCCGGCTCAACGCCGCCCAGGCGCCGGAGGAGATCCGGGCCCTCCTGAGCGAACTGACGGGCCAGGATCTGCCCGAGTCGGTCGCGCTCTTCCCGCCCTTCTACAGCGAGTTCGGGCGCAACATCCACCTCGGCGAGGGCGTCTTCATCAACATCGGCTGCATCTTCCAGGACGCCGGCGGCATCTGGATCGGCGACCGCTCGCTCATCGGCCACAGCGCGGTCCTCACGACGCTCAACCACAGCACCGACCCCGCGCACCGCGGCGACATGATCCCCGGCCCGATCCACATCGGCTCCGACGTCTGGCTCGGCGCCCGCGTCACCGTCGTGCCCGGCGTGACGATCGGCGACGGCGCGATCGTCGGCGCGGGCTCGGTCGTCACCAAGGATGTGCCGGCGCGCGCGGTCGTCGCGGGTGTCCCGGCGCGGGTCATCGGCGAGGTGTGAGGGACACGGCGACAGCGCCGCGACCCTGAGACGAAGCGGTGAGGGTCGACGCCCGTCATGAGTTCGGGGCGACGTCGATCCGGGGCAGTGCGCACCGCGATCGGCCGCCTGCGAGCCGGATCCAACAGGGCCGGACTCATCGAGGAGATCACCGTGAGTGCGGATCGCGTCGTCCCCGAGGGTTCCACCCTGCTGACGATCCCCGACGACGGATTTGCCCGGGTATGTCCCGATCTGTGATGCAGCAGCTCACGATGCTGAAGTCGGAACTCTTTACGGGTCTCAGCTGACCGTGAGGGGGGCCGATGGAGCTAGGGACTGAGACAACAGGTCCACGGACGGAAGGCCCCGGCCCGCGCATGCGCATCAACCAGAACATCGCTGCCCTGTCCGCCTATCGCGCGCTGTCGAACAATCAGAGCGGCGCGGCCGTGGCCACCGAGCGCTTGTCGTCGGGTCTGCGGATCAATCGTGCCGCCGACGACGCGGCGGGCCTGGCGATCTCCGAGACCATGCGCGGCCAGGTGAACGGCCTCAATCAGGGGCAGCGCAACGCCGGCGACGGGATCTCGCTGCTGCGCACGGCCGAAGGGTCGCTCAACGAGACCCACGCGATCCTGCAGCGGATGCGCACCCTCGCCGTGCGGGCGGCGAATACCGGGGTCATGACCTCGGACAACCTGGCGATGATCCAGACCGAGATGACGCAGCTGACCGCAGACATCGACCGGATCGCCTACAAGACCGAGTTCAACGGCGCGCCGCTGCTCGACGGCACCTTCCGCGACAAGAAGCTGCAGGTCGGCGCCAACGCCGGGGACACCAAGACCGTCGACATCATGAGCGGGATCACTCCCGCCGTCCCGGCCCGGCCGCCCATCCCTGCCGAGCCGGCGGGCGTGGCCCTCTGGGAGGTCGGCGACCCGGCCCGCATGTCGGCCATCAGCGATCCGGTGTCGTTCACGCACACGGTGGGCGGTCAGACGGCGACGGTCGATGTGCCGATGCCGGCCCCGCTGCCCACGTCGGTCACCGAACTCGTCGATCGGCTCAATGCCGACCCAGGGTTCAGCCAGGCCTTCGTGGCCAGCCCAGGCACGCACGTCCACGCCGATGGGAGTGTCACGATCCCCAATCTCATCGTCATGGCCACCGGCCCCGGTGCCGGGGACGTCTCCGTCACCGGAATCCCGAACGACACGAGCCAGCTGGAGAAGGACCCGGGGCACGACGAGATCCCGGGAGCGCCCGAAATCCCCGCACGCTACGGCGGCTACGGGTCGGTCGACATCCTGGGCGCCGCGATCGATGTGACACGGGAGGCGGGATCGTCCACGACGACCATCAAGGTCGGTGGGACGCCGACGCGCGGTTTCGGTCACGCGAACGACATCGTCACCCCGGAGCGGAAGATCACGACCACGAGCACCTGGGGGTCCGGCGCCTCGGACGCGATCGGCCAGATCGACCGAGCCATCGCCATCGTCAGCCGGGGCCGTGCGCAGATGGGGGCCACCGAGAACGCCCTGGATCACACGATCCGCTCGGTCGGGGTCTCGGCCGAGAACCTCGCGCTCTCCGAGAGCCGCATCCGCGACGCCGACATGGCCAAGGAGATCACCGAGCTGAAGCGATGGGAGATCCTCATCCAGGCCTCGACGCAGATGCTCGCGCAGGCCAATGTCGTGCCGCAGACGGTGCTCAAACTGCTGCAGTGACCTGCGTCGAGGCGGCGTGGCACGACCTCGCCGTCCTCCGCGCGGCCACTGACCGCGGTGATCGCCTCAGGTGCGGTCTTGCGGGCCGGAGCGTCCCGTGGGGCCGCGCAGCTTCGCCGCCTCGGCGCTGATCTGCGCCTCGGTGGGTCCGGTGTTGCGCAGCGACACGGCGTGCCAGGCCAGACCGATACCCCAGCCGAGCATCGGCCAGATCGGCCAGAAGTAGCCCACACCGCTGAAGAACCACACGGCGACGAACATGCCGCTCATCAGCACGTAGGCGGTGAGGTGGCGCTTGAAGTCCTCGCGCGCCTCCAGACGGTTGACGGCGCACTCGCGCAGGTCGGGGTCGATCTCGTCGCGGCCACGGTAGGGCTCGATCGGCGGGTTCCGGGTCATCATGCGTTCCTCCGTCATTCGTTCCTGCGTCCTTCGTCTCGATGACGAACCTACGGAGCGACCGCCGGGCGCACCCATGACATCTGCCACGGTCGAACCCCCACATCCGCCACGGCGCCGCCGGGCGCGCTCTCCCCGCGACGACGACATCCCGCCGGCCGAACGCCACGAGCCCGATCCGTCAGGCGCGTCTCCGCTGCTGCTCGCGAGTCTCGGCCGGTGACCCGCCGCACGGGCCGCCCCCGGTGGAGCGGCCCGTGCGGCGCGAGATGGGTCAGGGCAGCACGAACCACAGCGCGGTCACGCCGAGCATGCCGACGACGCTGCCGATGCTCGTCAGCACCGTGAACGTCCTGAGGCCGTCGGCGACCGACAGCCCGAGATAGCGGGTGACGATCCAGAAGCCGGAGTCGTTGATGTGCGACGCCGCGTAGCCGCCGAAGGCGATGGCCAGCACGACGAGCACGGTGTGGATCGGGCTCAGGCCGGCGGCCGCGACGCCCGGCTGCACGAGCCCGGCCGTCGTGAGGATCGCGACCGTCGCAGACCCCTGGGCGACGCGCAGCCCGACGGCGATGAGGTAGGCGGTGAGCAGCAGCGGCATGCCCAGGTCGGCCAGCGTCCCCGACAGGGCCGCGCCGACGCCGGTCTCGACGAGCACGTTGGCGAAGACGCCGCCGGCGCCGGTGACGAAGATGATGATCGCGACGGTCGGCAGGGCGCCGTCCATGATCTCGCCGCGCCTGTCGAGGCCCCAGCCCTGGTTGCGGGCGATGAGCCAGTAGGCGAGCAGGCACCCGACGATGAGCGCGAAGACCGGCGAGCCGATGAAGCCGAGCCAGCTGCGGGCGGCGCCGGGAGCCAACAGCATCGCGCCGGTCGTGCCGACCATGATGAGCCCGAGCGGGATGAGGATGAGCGCCATGACGAGCCCGGTCGAGGGCGTGCGCCTCGCGGGGGCGTCGTCGGCGGCGTGCGCGGCCTCGACGGCCTCGACGGCCTCGGTCGCGGGGGATTCGCCGAGGGTGATGCGCTCCAGCGGCATCCGCTGCGAGACGAGGTAGGTGACGAGGGCCACCGGGACGCACGCGACGAGGCCGAGCATCGTCAGCAGCCCGTTGTCGGCGCCGATCGTGGCGGCCGCGGCGACCGGCCCGGGGTGCGGCGGCAGCGCGACGTGCACGGCGAGGAGCGTCGAGGCGACGGGCAGCCCGATGCGCAGCGGCGAGATGCCGGCGACCGCGGCGAAGCCGAAGACGATCGGCGCCAGGATGATGAAGCCCACGTCGAAGAAGACCGGGATGCCCAGCACGAACGCGGCGGCGGTCACGGCGGCGACGACCCGCTTGCGGCCGAGCTTCTCGGTGAAGCTGTGCGCGAGGCGTTCGGCGCCGCCGGAGACCTCGATCATCCGGCCGAGCATCGCGCCGAGGCCGACGATGATCGCGACGGAGCCGAGCGTCTTGCCCATGCCGGCGGTGAGGGTGGGGATGACCTTGTCGGCGGCGATTCCGCCGGCCAGGGCCGTGGCCATGGCGACGAGGATCATCGCGATGAAGGCGGGCATCTTGAGCTTGATGACGAGCCCGAGCAGCACCCCGATGGAGATGGCGGCGAGCGCCAGCAGGTAGGCGGTCGACATCCCTCAGCCCTGCGCCTTCTGGTCGGCACCGCGGCGCTGCGGCGCGACGACGGTGATGACGCTGGAGTCGTCGTCGGCGCCCTTGCCCTGCGCCTGCCCGAGCAGATAGAGCTGCTCGGCGGCCGCGGCGATCGGGGTCGCCAGGCCGATGCCCTTCGCGGCGGTCGTGACGATGCCCATGTCCTTGACGAAGATGTCGAGCCGGCTGCGCACGTCGGCGCCGCCCTCGTCATACGCCTGCAGCATGCGCGGGCCACGGTCGCCGAGCATGAACGATGCCGCGGCGCCCGCGCCGAGGGTCTCCAGGGCGAGGGCCGGGTCGAGGCCGAGCGCCTCCGCGAGGGCCAGGGCCTCGGCTCCCGCGGCGATGTGCACGCCGCACAGCAGCTGGTTGACGGTCTTCATGCACTGCCCGTCGCCGGGCTTGTCGCCCACCCGGGTCAGCGTCGAGGCCATGGCCTCGAGCACAGGTAGGGCTGCGGCCCACGCGTCGTCGGTGGCGCCGACGGTGACGAGCAGGTCGCCGTTGCCGGCGCGCACCGGACCTCCCGAGACGGGGGCGTCGACGAGGCCGACGCCGTCGGCGGCGAGCTCGTCGGCGACCTGGCGCACCGCCTCGATGCCGACGGTGCTCGTCAGCAGGATCGTCGCGCCGGGCGTCAGGACCGCCACGACGCCGTCCTCGCCCCAGAGGGCGGCCCGCAGCTGGGCGTTGTTGCGGACCGCGAGCAACACGACATCCGCGCCGGTCGCGGCCTCGCGGGCGGTGCCGGCGGCGGTGAGGACGTCCGCGCAGGCGGCGGAGCGGGCGGGGTCGAGGTCGTAGCCGCGCACGGTGAAGCCGGTGGCGGCGAGGTGACGGGCCATCGGGGCGCCCATGGCGCCGAGTCCGAGCACGGCGACGGTGGTCTGGGTGGTCATGGAGCTCTCCTGTGAGCGGGTCGGGATAGTGGGTGCGGATCAGGCCGACAGCGTGTCGACGACGTCGGCGAGGGAGTCGGGGCCGCCGACGTTGCCGGCGAAGACGATGTAGGGGATGCCGCGGGCGGGACCGTCCATCGGCTCCCACAGCGAGACGATCCCGGGCAGCATCGGGCCGCGGACGTAGGCGCGATCGATGGCCAGGCCCCGGCTCGCGACGTCGGAGGACGTGATGCCGCCCTTGGCGACGACGAACCGCGGCGGCCGTGCGCTGAGGATCCGCTGCGTCACCTCGACGACCGCGGAGGAGACCTGCCGCGCGATCGCGAGCGAGTCGTCGGCGGCGGCGCCCTTGACGAGGGTGCGAGAGGTGCGGATCGCGACGTTGCCGCCGGCCAGAGCCTCGACGGCGGACGCGACGATGCCGGCCAGGTGGGCCTCGCGGGCTGCGTCGTCGCGCACCTGGGCGACGTCGATCTCGAACTCCGTCAGGGCGCGACCCGCCGCGCGATCTGCGGCGCTGCGCTCGCGCAGCGCGTCGAGCTGGCTCGTCGTCAGCGCCGTGTGCGAACCGACCATGACGAGCCCGCCGACGGCGTCTTGCGCGACACCCTCGGCGCGGACACGACCTACCTCCTCGCTGGTCAGCGGCGTGCGTGGGGTCTGGCCGAGGCGCGCGCGCATGAACGGCGGGCCGACGCGGTAGAGCAGCCGGACGCCCGCACGCTCGGCCTCGGAGAGCGCGGCGGCGAGCAGCAGCAGGTCGTTCTCCTCGACGATGTCGACGACGAACGGCTGCCCGTCGCGCAGCCCCGTCAGCGCCGTGACGACCGCGTCGCGGTCGGTGCGCAGCGTCGCGAGGTCGACGGCGACGACGTCGTCGGCGGCGACGCGCCCGGCGGTCTTCTCCTGCACCCAGTCCGCCAGGCGCGAGCTCGCGTAGCCGAACGTCGCGTCCTGGGCGAACTCCGACTCGCCTACGGGCACGTAGCCGGTCGCGTCCGACCCGGCGTAGTGCACGCCGCCGATCGTCAGTCGCCCGGCGTCGCCGAAGGCGGGCACGATGACCACCCCGTCGACCGGCTGGCCGGTGGCCGATTCGATCTCGGCGGCGAGCGTGTCGGTCTCCAGCGGGTAGTGGCCGCGCAGCGTCGAGTCCGACCGCGAGACGAAGTCGACGTCGACGCCGACGGTCCGGGCCGCCGCGAACGCGGCGCGGGCGACCTCGATGTTGCGCTGCCGGGCGTCGGCCGGGTCGAGGCTGCGCGAGTTCGTCATGACGTAGACGGCCGGCTTGCCCTGGGCCAGAGCCCATTCCAGACTTTCCACGGTCCAGCTCGTGAGCACCGGCAGGTCGGTCACCGACTGCGTGCCGGTGGGGTCGTCGTCGAGCACGACGAACACGCGGCCCGAGCCGTGCACCTCGTCGGCAATGGTGCGCGGGTCGACGGACGGGCCGTCGGGGTAGCCGGCGAGCAGTTCCTCGCGGGTGCGCGGCATCCGAAACACTCCTTCGTGTCAGGTATCAGAGGTCTGATCTCTGGACGACTGTAGGGGAGCGCCCGCAGATGCGCAAGGGTCCCCGTCGAGGCTGGGTTCGCGCCGAGGCCGGTGCTGCAGCGCGCCCCGTCGGCAGGAACCCCAGCTGTCGGGCGCTGCGTCGGGCGGCCCCAGCTGTCTGGCGCCGCATCGCGCGGCCCAGGGTCGCGGGTGCACTCGGCCATCGGTCGTGGCTCACCCGGTCGTCGCGCCCGGACCTTCGCCGCGCTCCGCACACCCGGACCGCACGGCTGCGGCACGTCCGGATCGTGGCGGGTGCCCGGCCGAGGCCAGGTGTCGGCGCGCCCTGCTCGGGTGCCACGCCGCGGCGAGGCAGTCGAGGCCACAACGTCGTACATCAACCAGGGGTTGAGGGTTGGCCGGCGCCGCTGACCTGCGCGTCGACGTCCGCGGATCGTGCCGCACCCGGTTGATGTACGACGTTGTGGCCCCGCCCGCAACCGTCGGCCCCGGCGCCGGGCCGCGACGACACCAGGCGGCCCGGTCAGGCCGGGGAAGCCCCCAGCACGTAGGTGAGCAGGTCGTCGGCGGTCTGGTCCATGTGCGCGTCCATGGCCGCCGCCGCGGCCGGGCCGTCGCCGGCCTCGATCGTCGCGAGAATCGCCTGGTGGTGCCCGATCGCGTGGTCGCGGATGACGTCGTGGTCGGAGGTCTGCGCACGCGCCGAGGCGAGCACCTTGTGGAGCGGGTCGTAGACCAGAGGCAGGAACGGGTTGGCGCACCCCTGCAGCACGGCCTGGTGGAACTCCAGGTCGTGCGCGCTGAACGACGGCACGTCGCCGGCGGCGTGCGCGGCGATCATGCCGCCGAGCGTCGCGCGAAGCCGCTCGAGGTCGTCGTCCGTCCGCCGTGCGGCGCACAGGGACGCGGCGCCGACCTCGATCATGCGGCGGATCTCGATGAGCGACATGGCGACTCGTGATCGGTCGGTCTCGCGCAGCTGCACCCGCGAGAGGGCGGCCAGGTCGGTCCACTCCCGCGCCGGCCGCACGAACGTGCCGTTCCCCGGCTGCACCTCGACCATCCCCGCCGCCGCCAGGGTCTTGACCGCTTCCCGCACCGTCAGCCGCGAGACACCCATGATCTCGGCCAGATCCCACTGCCCCGGCAGCGCCTCGCCGGGCGCGAAGTCACCGGCCACGATGCGCTCGGTGAGGGTGTCCACGGCCTCGTCCACCCGGCTGGGTCGCGTGCTGCGGGTCATGCCTCCATCGTAGGCGAGCGGCACAGACCTCTGACGGCTCCTCTAGCCTGGGCTCATGACGCGCGCCGGGGTGCACCGATGATCCTCGTCGACCCGCCGCGGTGGCCGTTCCGCGGCCGCCTCTTCAGCCACGTCGCCAGCGACACCTCGATCGCCGAGTTGCACGACTTCGCGCTCGCGCAGCGGCTGCACCCTCGCTCCTACGACGGCGACCACTACGACCTGCCCGCCGAGCGCTACGACGAGGTCGTCGCGGCGGGGGCGCTGCCGGTGAGCAATCGCGAGCTGCTCGCGGCCGTGCAGGCTGCCGGCCTGCGGTTTCGCAAGCGCCGGGGCGAGCGGCCGGTCGCCAGCATCCCCGACGGCCTGCCGTTCCTGCGCGAGCCGCACACCTTGGAGATGCTGCGCTCGCCGTTCGAGCCGCCGGCCGAGACGACGATCGCGGCGGTGACGTTCGTGCGCGATGCGGCCGATCGCCTCCTGCTCGTGGCCAGCCCCGCGCGGGGCGGCTGGGAGGCCCCCGGAGGCTGGCGGGAGCCGCGGGAGAGCACCCGCGCCGGGGCCGTGCGCGAGGTCGCCGAGGAGACCGGTGTCGCAGTGCCGGCGGAATCGCTCGAGCCCTTCGGCTACGAGCGGGTGCGTTTTGTCCGCGCCCCGAGCGACCCGCGGTGGCACCGCACGAGCCACGTCGCCGTGTTCCGCGCCCGCGTCGCGGGCACCGGGAGCGACGGCATCGGCCCCGAGGGTCAGCCGTTCGCGTGGATCGAGCCGCCCGCCGTCGCCGCGCGCTGCGCGAGCGCACCGTGGTGGCCGCTCCTGGAGCGCTACCTCGAGGGGTGACCCTCGCCGCTACGCGTGCGGCCCGGTGTCGGGATAGCGGGTGAGCTCGCGCGCCATGTTGGCCCGCGCGGCCGCGGCCCACGATCGTCCGACCGGGGTGGCGTAGAGGTGTTCGCGCGCGAGCAGGTCGCGCAGGATCGCGCTGCGGCCGGCGGCGAAGAGCTCGTCGCCGACGTGCGCGTATTCGCGCCGCACCTGGAGCGCGTATTCCTCGTAGCGCGCCCGCGGCGCGGCCAGGATCCACAGGTCCGCGTCGAGCAGCGCCGCGGCGGCGCTCTGGTCGCCGGTGTCGTCCGGCTCGGCGACGTGTGCGGCCGTCGCGAGCACGAGCCGCTCGACCTGCGCGACGAGTGCGGCCGACCGCGGAGGGGTGCGCGCGCTGGTCAGCTCCGCCACGGCGAGCCGGGCGCTCGCCGCCTCGTTGTCGTCTCGCCGAGGGTCGTAGACGGCGTCGTGGAACCACAGCGCCAACCGCGCGGCCGGTGCTGGCGCGCCCCCGGTGACCTGCTGCAACGCCGTCCACGCCTCGGCAAGGTGGATGCCGGTGTGATAGACGCGGTGCGGCTGGGCATAGCGAGCCCACAACGCCGCTGCGGCGGGCGCGCCGAGATCGGCGCGCACCGCCGCAGCGAGGCCGGCCGGGGCCGCCGCGAGGGACGCCGTCAGCGCGGGCCGCCGAACGGCTCGTCGCTGATCTCCCACCCCGCGTGCTGCAGCACCCGTGAGACCCGGCTCAGCTCCTCGTCGGAGGGCAGCTCGTCGGTGATCTTCATGACGCCGACCCCGACGTCGATGCGGTCGGCGGGCACGATGCCGCCTCGGACCAGCTCGTCACCCAGCTCGCGGATCTCCTCTTCGGAGAGCCGCCGCCGCAGCAAGGCGAAGAGCGGCAGATAATCGTTGTCCGGGATACCCTGCGGGTAGCCGGCCCGCAGCCATCCGACGATGCGCTGCAATGCGGGCATCATCGCGCCTCCTTCAGGCATTGGAACCACGCCTTCGGCGTCAAGTGCCCACCAGTCTCGCAGGGCCGGGCGTCGTGCGCCTCACCGCGCGGGTGTCGTCGGCGCGTCTGTCGGGGGAGTGCCGTCCGCCTGGCTGAGCGTGCCGGGTGACTCCTGCAGCGGCTCGGGCGCCTGGATGAGCGGCCAGCCGCCCGCGGCGAGTCGGGCGGCGACCCGGCGCACGTCCTCCTCGTGCGGCGTCTCGTGCAGGTAGCGGCGCAGCCGCTCGCGGATCTCGTCCTCCGGCTGGGCGTTGGACAGGAGCCCCTCGTGGCGCAGCTCGAGGGCGATCTTCTCGATCTCGTCCTCGGTGCACGAGCGGCGCAGGATGCCGAAGAGCGCGACGTAGTCGTGCTGGGGCACGCCTTCGGGATAGCCCCCGCGCAGCCAGTGCAGGATGCGTTCGAGCAGGTTGGGGTGTGCTGAGGTCATGGCGTCGTCCTACTTCTTCTCGAACACCGGGATGACGTGGCTGAAATCGGCGTGGTAGCCGAAACCGCTGGCCACGATGATAGAGATTCCCATCGCGATGACGAGGAGCACGAAGGCGAAGCACAGCACCCCGATCGCCCTCCCGATGGGGTGGCCGGCAGCGTGGTCGGTCTCGGCGTCGCCGCCCGCGCCCCAGGCGTAGGAGGCGATGCCGACCGAGAAGATCGCGGGCAGCCCGGCACCCGCGAGGAGGCCGAGCAGCAGCACGTCGAGGATGTCGGTGAAGAACATCGAGAGCATGGTCATCGGGTGGCCTCCGAGTCGTTCGTGCGGTCCGTCGCGAGCGCGCCGCCCGCGGCGCCGGCCGTCTGCAGCGCGGGCTCTCCGGTCCTGGCCTTGCCGTCCTCCCAGTCGTCGTTGACGTTGTTGGCGTCGACCGGCTCCTTCTGGGCGTGCCAGTACATGTAGCCGGACAGGGCGAGCAGGATCGCGAAGATGACGATGGTGCCGGGCAGCTCGCCGAGCACGTCACCGAGGAGGAACATCGCCGCGCCGATGAGCGCCGCCGCCGGCAGCGTGATGCACCAGGCGACGGCCATGCGGCCCGCGACGCCCCAGCGGACCTCGGCGCCCTTGCCCAGGCCGGTGCCCATGATCGAGCCCGTGGCGACGTGGGTCGTCGACAGCGGGAAGCCGAAGTGGCTCGAGGTGAGGATGACCGCGGCGGAGGCGCTCTCGGCGGCCATGCCCTGCGGCGAGCTGATCTCGACGAGACCCTTGCCGAGGGTGCGGATGATGCGCCACCCGCCGAGATAGGTGCCGAGCGCGATCGCGAGCGCGCACGAGATCTTCACCCACACCGGGATCGAGGTCGTGTCGGTCCACGACCCGTAGGCGATGAGGGCCAGCGTGATGACGCCCATCGTCTTCTGGGCGTCGTTGGTGCCGTGGGCGAGCGAGACGAGCGAGGCGGTGCCGATCTGGCCCCAGCGGAAGCCGTGCTCCTTGTAGCGGTCGGCGACCTTGCGGGTGATGCGATAGATGAGCCACGTGCCGACCATCGAGACGAATCCCGCGACGAAGGGTGAGGCCAGCGCGGGGAGGATGACCTTGCCGACGACGCCGTCGAGCTTCGTGCCGTCGCCCATCCAGTTGACCCCGCCGAAGCCGAGCGCCGCGATCGCGGAGCCGATGAGGCCGCCGAAGAGCGCGTGCGAGGAGCTGGAGGGCAGCCCGAGCAGCCAGGTCAGCAGGTTCCACACGATGCCGCCGATGAGCCCGGCGAAGACGATGAGCATGAGCAGATGGCCGTCGTTGGCGAGGAACTCCGGGCGCGGGGCGCCGGACTTGTCCTGGATCTTGACGACCGCGTTGGTGACCGTGAGGGCGACCTCGACCGACAGGAACGCGCCGATGAGGTTGAGGATCGCCGACAGGGCCACGGCCGCCTTGGGCTTGAGGGCGCCGGTCGCGATCGAGGTGGCCATGGCGTTGGCCGTGTCGTGAAAGCCGTTCGTGAAGTCGAAGGCGAGCGCCGTGCCGACCACGAGGACCAGGAGGATGAGTTGGACGTCCACGGCAGTCATCCTGGCGCGTCCCGAGCGGGGCCTGTGTCGTGTCAGTGGGCCCGATCGGGGTGCTCGCGCGGTGCTGAGTTGCTGACCTGCACGGATGTCGTGGGGGTTCACGAGGCATTCGCCGAGAATTCACGATCCGCCAGGAGCCGCTGTGAGGCCGAATCCGCCGCTGCCCCGGGCGCATCCAGGTGGAACCTGGCAATTCGGACAGCTGTGTGGCGCAGGGCTGCGCCGACGCGCGCGACGCCCACCCCCGCGTCGGTCGCGGGGATGGGCGTCGGAGCGGGGCGGGGTTACTTCTCGACGAGCATCGGCACGATGTGCTCGAAGCTCACCTTGTAGCCGAATCCGGAGGCCACGATGATCGTGATGCCCAGGGCGATGAAGGCCAGCACGAGGGCGAAGCAGAGCACCGCCACGGGCTTGCCGAGCGGGCTGTAGCGCCCGTCCGGGCCCTCGGCGTTGCCGTAGGCGAGGGCGCGCATGCCGACGGCGAAGAGCAGCGGCAGTCCGGCGCCGATGAGCACGCCGAGGACGAGCACCTGCCAGATCGAGTTCGCGAACAGCGACAGCATTCGAGGTTCCTCTCAGTCGATCCGGGGTCAGTGCGATCCGGTGGTGGTGACCGCGCCGGCGGGGGTGTCGGCGGTGGCGCCGTCCCACTCCTCGTTGACGTTGCCGGCGGTGACCGGCTGGCGCCGCGCCCGCAGGAACATGTAGCCGGCCAGAGCGCACAGCAGGGCGAAGATGACGAGCGGCCCGGCCAGACCCCCGATCGTGTTGCCGATGACGAACATCACGGCGCCGACGAGGCCCGCGGCCGGCAGGGTGATCATCCAGGCGACGAGCATGCGCGCGGCGACCGCCCAGCGCACCTGGGCGCCGGAGCGGCCGAGCCCGGTGCCGAGGATCGAGCCGGTCGCGACATGCGTGGTCGACAGGGCGAAGCCGAGGTGGCTCGAGGTGAGGATGACCGCGGCGGAGGCGCTCTCGGCGGCCATGCCCTGCGGCGAGCTGATCTCGACGAGACCCTTGCCGAGGGTGCGGATGATGCGCCAGCCGCCCATGTAGGTGCCGAGGGCGATGGCCACGGCGCACGCGATCTTGACCCAGAGCGGCACGCTCGAGGTGTCCGTCCACGTGCCGCTCGCGATGAGCGCCAGGGTGATGACACCCATCGTCTTCTGGGCGTCGTTGGTGCCGTGGGCGAGCGAGACGAGCGAGGCGGTGCCGATCTGGCCCCAGCGGAAGCCGCCCTCGCGGAAGCGCTCGCCGATGCCCGCGGTGACGCGGTAGACGAGCCAGGTGCCGCACATGGCGACGATCGCAGCGATGACCGGTGACGCGAGGGCCGGCAGGATGACCTTGCCGACGACGCCGTCGAGCTTCGTGCCGTCGCCCATCCAGTTGACCCCGCCGAAGCCGAGCGCCGCGATCGCGGAGCCGATGAGGCCGCCGAAGAGCGCGTGCGAGGAGCTGGAGGGCAGCCCGAGCAGCCAGGTCAGCAGGTTCCACACGATGCCGCCGATGAGCCCGGCGAAGACGATGAGCAGCAGGAACTGCCCTCCGCCTGCCAGGAGCTCGGCCTTGGGAGCGCCGGACTTGTCCTGAATCTTGATGACCGCGTTCGTCACGGTGAGGGCGACCTCGACCGACAGGAACGCGCCGACGAGGTTGAGGATCGCCGAGAGCGTCACAGCCGCCTTGGGCTTGAGGGCGCCGGTCGCGATCGAGGTGGCCATGGCGTTGGCCGTGTCGTGAAAGCCGTTGGTGAAGTCGAAGGCCAGTGCCGTCACGACGACCAGGGCCAAGACGATGAGGGTGAGATCCACGCGTTCATCATGGCGCGGTCTGACCGGTTGGGAAACCCACAGGGTCGGACTTTTTCGCGAAAAATCGGGCACGATCGGACTAATTCGTTGCATGACAAGCACAAATGCCCTGTCGGGCTGGACGATCGTTCACGCAATGTTCATCTCGGCGACCATAGGGCGAGACGTCACTGTGCCAGGCGGGCGGGGACATCCGCCGTGACAGCGCTCGGCGAACGGCGTCAGTTCATCGACGAGGGCCGCTGCGCGAGCGTCACGGCCACGTCCTGTCGCGACCCGGCGCGCACGACGGTGACCGTGATCTGCGCGTCGACGTCGCGCTCACGGACCTGCGCCACGAGGCTCTCCCAGCTGTCCACCGGCTCGTCGTCGATCGCGACGATGGCGTCGCCCTCACCGAGACCGGCCTTGGCAGCGGGGCTGTCGGGCGTCACCGACCCGATGATCGCCGCCGCGCGTTGGGCCTTGCCGTCGCGCACGTAGCCGCCGCGTCCCGTCACCCCGAGGTAGGGGTGGCGCACCGACCCCGTGCTGAGGATCTGGGCGCTCACCGACCGCGCCTCGTTGACGGGGATCGCGAAGCCGATGCCGATGTTGCCGCCGTCCTGGGCGGTCTGCGCGATCGAGGAGTTGATGCCGACGAGCTGGCCGGAGGCGTTGACGAGCGCGCCGCCGCTGTTGCCGGGGTTGATGGCCGCGGAGGTCTGGATCGCGTTGGTCACGACATACTCGCCGCCGCCGCCGAAGGCCGAGTCGCCCGAGGCCTGCTGGGTCGTCACCGGACGGTTGAGGGCGCTGACGATGCCGGTGGTGACGGTGCCCGCCAGGCCGAGCGGGTTGCCGACCGCCATGACCGGTGACCCGACCTTGAGCTGGGTGTCGTTGCCCATCGTGATCGGGGTGAGGTCGTCGGGCCCGTCGTCGAGCTGGAGCACGGCCAGGTCGGTGCTGGCGTCGGTGCCGACGATCTTGGCCTGATAGGCCCGCTTGTCGTTGAGGGTGACCAGGATCGTGGCGCCACCGCCGATGCCGGAGGCGACCACGTGGTGATTGGTGACGATGTGGCCCCCCTTGTCGAGCACGACCCCCGAGCCCTGCTCGCCGCCGCGGGCGCCGCTGGTGCCGACGGTGATCGCGACGACGCTGGGGGCGACCGCCGCGGCCGTCGCCACCCAGTCGGGGGCGGTGCCGTCGGCCTGGGTCACGGGCGGCGGCCCGGCGTGCGCGCGCTGCTCGCCCGCGGCCCGGCTGGAGGCGCGGTGCTCGGTGGCCTGCGGGCCGCTGCCCCCGAGCAGCATGATCCCGACCCCGCCGGCGACGGCGAGGAGCCCGACGAGTCCGAGCGCGAGCAGGGCCGTCGTGGCCCGGCGCGGGCCGCGGCGACGCGACGCAGGCGTGCCCTGACCGGTGGGCGGCGCGCCGGAGAACGGCGTGTCGACACCGAGCCACAACGGCCCGGTAGGAGGTTCGCCGGCCCCCGCCGGCGACGGCACGTGGCCGGCGGCGTCGGCGTCCGGGGCGCCCGCGCGCTCGGCGCGGCCGGGCTCGAACGGATCGGGTCGGGTGTCGCTCATCAGGGGTGTGCTCCTCGTGCGCCCGGGGCGGGCGTGGGCCAGTCCATCACGTGCTCTGCGCTCGGGTCGTGAGCTGCGGCTGCGACGCGCTGGGCAGCGGGTCGAGAGGCGTCGACCGGGGCAGGTCGACAACGAACGTCGCGCCGCCCCCGGGGGTGCTCGCGACGCCGACGCGGCCGGCGTGGGCCTCGACGATCGCGGCGACGATGGCCAGGCCCAGGCCGTGGCCGCCCTGCGCGCGGCGACCCCGGGCGGGGTCCTTGCGGAAGAACCGCTCGAAGACCCGCGGCGCATCCGCGATGGCGATGCCGGGGCCGTGGTCGCGCACCTCGAGGCGCACCCGCTCGGCGGCGGGGCCGACCGCGACCTCCACCGCAGTGCCGGGCGGAGTGTGGGTCAGGGCGTTGGCCAGCAGGTTCGTCACGACCTGCCGCAGCCGGGCCTCGTCGCCGCGCAGCACGGCGGGCACGATCGCGGAGTCCTCGAGCCCGACGAGCCGGATCGTGCGGTCGGCCTCGCGGGCCCGCGCGTCCTGCACGGCGTCGCCGGCCAGCACCGTGAGGTCGACGCTGCTGAGCTCGAGCGGGCGCCGGTTGTCCATGCGCGCGAGCGTGAGCAGGTCTTCGACGAGGCCCGCCATGCGGGTCGCCTCGTCCTCGATGCGGCGCATGGCCCCCGCCGTCGCCTCGGGGCCGGCGGCCGCGCCCTGGCGATAGAGCTCGGCGTAGCCGCGCACCGTGGCCAGCGGCGTGCGCAGCTCGTGAGAGGCGTCGGTGACGAACTGCCGCATCCGCGCCTCCGAGGCGGCCCGCACCTCGAAGGACGACTCGATCTGGGCGAGCATCGCGTTGAGCGAGCGGGCCAGGCTCGCGACCTCGTCGTTGGCCTGCCGGGGCGGGATGCGCCGGGTGAGGTCGCCGGCCGCGATGGCCGCTGCCGTGTCCTCGATGGCCCGCAGCGGCCGGAACGCCCGCCGAAACCCCAGCCACCCGATGAGCACGCACGCGCCCGTGACGATGAGCCCGATGAACGTCGAGATCCACAGCATCCGGTGGACGGTCTGGTCGATGCCGGCCAGCGACGAGGCCACGACATACGAGCCGTTGCCCTCCATGGGGCCCGCGATGGCGAGCCAGTCGGGTCCGACGCCGCGGGAGGGCACGACGAAGGGCTTGCGCGAGATCGCGCGCGGATCGGTGGCCGTGATGACCGGCATCTCGGGTCGGTAGCGGGCGTCGCTCGGATAGACCGAGATGACCTCGCCGGTGTGGGGGTTGTAGAAGAAGACCGCGTAGTTGCTCGGCAGATCGCTGCTCGCGGCCTCCCGACCCGGGGTGGCGGCCGGCACCGCCGCGTAGGCGAGGGGGTCGGCTGCGATGCGCAGGTCCTGCCCGGCGCGGTCGACGAGGTAGCGCCGCATGAGCACGCCCGTCGCCACGTTGCTCAGCGTCAGCGCCGCGAGGATGAGCACGACGAGCACCGCGACGAGGCGCCACGTCAGCGTGCGGCGCCGCAGCGGGGCGGCGATCCTGTCGCCGAGTGTGGCGGTGAAGGCCCGGCGCCCCGGGCGACCCGTCATACCGTCTCGGGGGGCAGCCGCAGCACGTAGCCGACGCCGCGGCGCGTGTGGATGAGCGGCGGGTCGTCGATGTCGATCTTGCGCCGCAGGTAGGAGATGTAGGACTCGACGATGCCCGCCTCGCCGCGGAAGTCGTAGTCCCACACGTGGTCGAGGATCTGGGTCTTGCTCAGCACCCGGTTGGGGTTGAGCAGCAGGTAGCGCAGCAGCTTGAACTCGGTGGGGGAGACGTCGATGACGCGGCGGCCGCGGCGCACCTCGTGGCTGTCCTCGTTGAGCTCCAGGTCGTGGAAGCGCAGGATCGCGTCCTCGCTGATGTCGCCGCGGGTGCGGCGCAGCACGGCCCGGATGCGGGCGATGACCTCTTCGAGGCTGAACGGCTTGGTGACGTAGTCGTCGCCGCCGACGGTCAGGCCCTTGACCTTGTCGTCGACGGAGTCGCGCGCGGTGACGAAGACGATCGGCATGAGCCGGCCGGTCTCGCGCAGCCGGCGCGTCACGGCGAAGCCGTCCATGTCGGGCAGCATGACGTCGAGGACGAGCAGGTCGGGCTGCTCGCGCTCGGCGACCTCGATGGCCTCGCCGCCGTCGGCGGCGGTGTGCACCTCGAAACCCGCGAAGCGCAGGGAGGTGGCGAGGAGTTCACGGATGTTGGGCTCGTCCTCCACGACGAGGAGGCGAGCCTCGGGTTGGGACTGATTGCTCACCTGAGCAAGTCTGCGACCCTGGTCTGGGAGTTTGCTGAGAATCAGGGGCCCGCCGTGGTCAGGCGTCCCCGCGCTCCGGGTCGTAGATCCGGGCCGGCATGAGGCTCACCGCCGCGAGGGCGAGCACCGCGACGACCGCGAAGACGTAGAACCCCATCGGGTAGGCGTTGCCGGCGCTGACGAGGGTGCCGGTGATGGCCGGGCCGGCGATCGCGCCGAGGCGGCCGATGCCGGACGTCAGGCCGAGAGCGGTGCCGCGGACATCGGACGCGAAGAGGTCGGTGACCAGCGCATAGATGAGCACCTGGGCGCTGAAGACGAAGACGCCCGTGACGAAGACGCCGGCGTTGAGCAGCGCCGGGTTGGCCATCCGGATGCTCAGCAGCGCGAGGAAGACCGCCGAGAGCGCGAACCACAGCAGCGCGCTGCGCTTGATCCCGCCGCGGTCGGCGACCCAGCCGGCGACGAGCAGGCCGACGACCGCGCCGACGTTCATGAGCAGCAGCAGGTTGAGCGCCGCGGTCAGCGGATAGCCGGCGTCGCGCATGATCTGCGGCAGCCACGTGTTGAGCCCGTAGACGAGCAGCAGGCCCATGAACGAGCCGACCCACGCGCCGATGCTCGCCCTGGCGTAGGGGCCGCGCAGCACCGACGAGAGCGGCAGCCGAGCCGGCGTGTCGCCCGCTGCGAGGGCGCTCGACTCCGGCAGCAGGAACCACATGACCGGCACGAGCAGCAGGCCGGCGATGCCGCCCGCGTAGAAGACGCTGTGCCAGTCGGCCGTGACCGCGAGGGCGAGCAGCGACGTGGCGACCGCTCCCACGTGGTAGCCGGTCATCGTCAGCGTCGCCGCCTTGGCCCGGTGCCGGGGCGGCGTGACCTCGCTCATCATCGTCAGCGCGACCGGCATGCAGGCCCCCAGGCCCAGGCCGGCGACGAAACGCAACGTGCAGAAGAGCAGCACGCTCCCGGCCAGCGGCAGCAGCGTCGTGAAGACCGAGAAGACGAGGATGCAGACGATGAGCGTGACGCGGCGCCCGAGGCGGTCGGCGAGCGGGCCGACCGCCGCGGCGCCGATTCCGACCCCGACCAGCGAGATCGTCGCCGCGAAGGTGAGATCGGCCCGCGTCATCCCGAGGTGCCCGCTCGAGAGCAGGGTGGGGATGACGGCCCCGAGCGCGACGAGGTCGAAACCCTCGAGCGCGACGGTCAGCCAACACAGCACGGCGGCGACGGGGTTGACCCGCGTCGCGGCCTGGCTCTCGAAGCGGACGTTCACGGCGACTCCCTACCCCGGCATTCCCGGCCCCGCCACGGTGTGGCGGGGCGATCCTCTCGACCCCCGCCACACGGTAACCGCGGTGGTGGGTCTCGGCCCGTCGTGCCGTCGTGGACGCGCTCGTCGCCCCAGCGGCTCAGGGAGTCGTCGGCAGGTCCTCGGCGTCGACGATCCGGTAGGCGTAGCCCTGCTCGGCGAGGAAGCGCTGGCGGTGGGCCGCGAAGTCGGCGTCGACGGTGTCGCGCGCGACGACCGTGTAGAAATGGGCGGCCCCGGCGTCGCGCTTCGGGCGCAGCACCCGGCCGAGCCGCTGAGCCTCCTCCTGGCGCGAGCCGAACGTGCCGCTGACCTGGATCGCGACGCTCGCCTCCGGTAGGTCGATGGAAAAGTTCGCGACCTTGGAGACGACGAGCAGGTCGATCTCGCCCTCGCGGAACGCGGCGAAGAGCCGACGCCGGGCCGCGACGCTCGTCTCGCCGGTGATGAGCTGCGCGCCGAGCCGCTGCGCCAACCCCTCGAGCTGGTCGAGATACTGCCCGATGACCAGGGTCTGGGCGCCGGCGTGCTGCTCGACGAGCCGCTCGACCACGCGGTCCTTGACGGGCGAGCAGGAGGCCAGCCGGTAGTGCTCGCTGGGCTCGGCCGTCGCGTAGGCGAGCCGCTCCCCGTCGCTGAGGCTCACCCGCACCTCGACGCAGTCGGCGGGCGCGATGTAGCCCTGCGCCTCGATGTCCTTCCACGGCGCGTCGAAGCGCTTGGGGCCGATGAGGCTGAACACGTCGTCCTCGCGGCCGTCCTCGCGCACGAGCGTCGCGGTCAGGCCGAGCCGCCGGCGGGCCTGCAGATCCGCGGTCATCCGGAAGATCGGCGCGGGCAGCAGGTGCACTTCGTCGTAGACGATGAGCCCCCAGTCGCGGGCGTCGAGCAGGTCCAGGTGCGGATAGACGCCTTTGCGCTTGAGCGTGAGCACCTGGTAGGTCGCGATCGTCACGGGCCGGATCTCCTTGCGGGCCCCGGAGTATTCGCCGATCTCGTCCTCGGTGAGGCTCGTGCGGGCGATGAGCTCGTCGCGCCACTGCCGCGCGCTGACGGTGTTGGTGACGAGGATGAGCGTCGTCGTGCCGCTGCGGGCCATGGCGCCCGCGCCGACGAGCGTCTTGCCCGCGCCGCACGGGAGCACGACGACACCGGAGCCACCGTGCCAGAAGCCGTCGACGGCCTGCTGCTGGTAGGGCCGCAGGCTCCACCCGTCCTCGCGCAGCGCGATGGGATGAGCCTCGCCGTCGACGTAGCCGGCCCGGTCCTCCGCTGGCCAGCCCACCTTGAGCAGCTCCTGCTTGAGGTGACCGCGCTCGCTGGGGTGCACGAGCACCGAGACGTCGTCGAGACGCTCACCGAGCAGCGGCTTGATGCGTTTGTGCCGCAGCACCTCCTCGAGCACCGGGCGGTCGGTCGTGGTGAGCACGAGCCGGTCGCCGTCCTTGTCGAGCACGAGGCGGCCGTAGCGGTCCATCGTGTCGGCGACGTCGACGAGCAGGGCGTGCGGCACGGCGTAGCGGCTGTGGGTGACGAGCGCGTCGACGACCTGCTCGGCGTCGTGCCCCGCGGCGCGGGCGTTCCACAGGCCCAGCGGCGTGATCCGGTAGGTGTGGATGTGCTCGGGCGCGCGCTCCAGCTCGGCGAAGGGCGCGATCGCGCGGCGCGCGTCCTCCGCGCGCGGGTTGTCCACCTCGAGCAGCACCGTCTTGTCGCTCTGCACGATGAGTGCTCCATCGGTCATCCCTCCAGTTTGACCGACGTCCGGCGGTCGCCCGACCACTCGCCGGGCCGCTGCCGGCGAGTGTGTGCATTGTGGGGCGCCGTCAACGTGACATCTGGACGCGCGTCCATCATCATGGGTGCGGGGCACGAGGCCGGAGCGACGCCGCGAGTGGCGCGAGATGCCTTGGGGGACGTGAAGATTCGGGGGAGACAAGACGTGACGACCACTGAGCCTCGGCGTGTGACGCCGGGAGGATCGCCAGCGCTGGGTGGGCACGACGGCACGACGGCACAGCGAGTCCGTGCCCGGGCGGAGCGCCGCTTCTATCCGGAGGTCCAGGCGCTGCGGGCCGTGGCCATCGCCATGGTGCTCCTCTTCCACTTCGGCTCCGGGATCGATGTCGTCGGCGGAGGATTCGTCGGCGTCGACGTCTTCTTCGTCATCTCCGGCTTCCTCATCACCGGGCACCTGCTCGGCGAGCTCGACCGCACGGGGCGCGTGCGCCTCGGGGCCTTCTACGCCCGGCGGGCCCGCCGCCTGCTCCCGGCCAGCCTGTCGGTGCTGCTCATCATCGGGATCGCCGTGCCGCTCCTGCTGCCGCGCGCGGAGTGGGGCGACTCGGGCCGCAGCCTGCTGGCGTCGGCCTTCTATGCCATGAACCTGTACGCGGCCCACATCACCGCGCTCGGTGGTCAGGCCGCCTTCGCCGACCTGCCGACCGTGCACTACTGGTCGCTGTCGGCCGAGGAGCAGTTCTACCTCCTGTGGCCGCCGCTGATCCTGCTCTCCGTCGCCGTGGCGGGGTGGCTGCGGCGCCGCGGCCGTGACGTCGGCCGCGTGAGCGCCGCGGGCGTGGCGCTCGTCGTCGTCGCCGCGCTCTCGTTCGACGTGGCGGCGCTGTGGACCTGGCTGGACTACCCGGTCGCCTACTTCGTCACGGTGACCCGGGTGTGGGAGTTCGCCGCCGGCGGGCTCGTCGCGCTGCTGCTGCGCCGGTGGGCGCCGGGGCGCCGCACCGCGACCTTGATGCGCTGGGTCGGGCTCGTGCTCATCCTGCCCGGCTCGCTGCTGCTGGTCCTGCCCGACGTGCTGCCCGGGCCCGGGGTCCTGTCGGCCTCGGCGGCGTTCCCCGCCCCGCTGGCGATCCCGGCCGTGCTCGGCACCGCCCTGGTCATCATCGCGGGGGGCACCCGGCCCGGCACGCTGCTCGACAAGGTGGTCACGTGGGCTCCGACCCAGTGGCTCGGGCTCATCTCCTACTCCGTCTACCTGTGGCACTGGCCGCTCGTGCCCCTCACCGAGTCGGTGCTCGGGCACCTGGGGGCACCCGTGCGGCTCGTGCTCCTGGCGCTGTCGCTCCTGCTCGGGCACGTCTGGCAGCGCTGGGTCGAGGATGCCTCGCGCTACGTGCCGGGCATGAAGCAGAGCACGCCGATGACGCTGTGGGCGGCGGCGGCGGGAATGGCGGCGGTCGGCGGGGTCGGCTTGCTACTGTCGGTCGCTGGCGGCGTCTGACCCAGCGACGAGGAGAGGCCGATGCGACGTCCACAGGTGGAGCCGGTCGAGGGCCTGCCGGAGCGTGTGACGATCTACGAGGTCGGCGCGCGCGACGGGCTGCAGAACGAGAAGCAGATCGTGCAGGTGCAGGACAAGGCCGAGTTCGTGCGACTGCTCGCGCACGCGGGGCTGGAGACGATCGAGGTCACCTCGTTCGTCTCGCCTCGATGGGTGCCCCAGCTCGCCGACGCCGAAGCGTTGCTCGACAACCTTCGGGGTGAGGGGCTTGGGCGGCACCGGCCGGTGCTCGTGCCCAACGAGCGCGGCCTGGAGCGGGCGCTGGCCAGGGGAGTCAGCGCCGTGGCGATCTTCGGCAGCGCCACCGAGTCGTTCTCCCAGAGCAACCTCAACCGCTCGATCGCGGAGTCCATCGCCGGCTTCGCCCCGGTCGTGTCGCGGGCCAAGGACGAGGGCGCCTGGGTGCGCGCCTACCTCTCGATGTGCTTCGGCGACCCGTGGGAGGGTGACGTGCCGATCGCGCAGGTCGTCGACGTCGCGCGGCGGCTCATGGATCTCGGCTGCGACGAGCTGTCGCTGGGCGACACGATCGGCGTCGCGACCACCGGTCACGTGCAGCGCCTCATCGAGGCCCTCGGCGACGCGGGGTTGAGTGTCGACCGGCTGGCGGTGCACTTCCACGACACCTACGGGCAGGCGCTGGCCAACACCCTTGCCGCCCTGCGGCAGGGGGTGACGATCGTCGACTCCTCGGCGGGCGGGCTCGGTGGTTGTCCCTACGCGAAGTCGGCGACCGGCAACCTCGCGACCGAGGACCTCGTGTGGGCCCTCGACGGGCTCGGCGTGCAGACCGGGGTCGACCTCAAGCAGCTCGTCGCGGCCAGCGTCTGGATGGCCGGGCGGCTCGGGCGGCCGTCGCCGTCGCGCGTCGTCAAGGCCCTGCAGGAGACGGTGTGACGACTGGCCCGACCAGCAGCAACGGCCATGGCAGCGGTTCGCTCGATGGCGGTTCGCTCGATGGCGGTGGGCTCGATCGCGGTGGGCTCGGCGGTAGTGGGATCGGCTCCACGGGGGCGAGCCCGAGTGGTGCGGGCCAGGCTCCGGCGCTGAGCGTGCGCGAGGCCCGGATCGAGGATCTCGGGGCGATCGTCGACCTGCTCGCGGACGACGTGCTCGGCGCGCGGCGCGAGGGCGGCGACCTGGCCCCCTATGCTGCGGCGTTCGCGCGGATCACCGCCGACCCGCACCAGGTGCAGGCGGTCGCGGAGCTCGGGGGGCAGGTCGTCGGCACACTCCAGCTGAGCATCATCCCGAGCCTGACGCGGCGGGGCACGACGCGGGCCCAGATCGAGGGCGTCCGCACCCTGTCCACACTGCGCGGCAAGGGCATCGGCGAGGCGCTCTTCGGCTGGGCGCTGGCGCAGGCGCGCTCGCGCGGGGCCGGACTCGTGCAGCTGACCTCCGACGCGGGGCGGGGCAACGCGCACCGGTTCTACGAGCGCCTGGGCTTCGTGCCGAGTCACACCGGCTTCAAGCTTGAGTTGAGGTAGCGAGGGTCTCACCTTCGAGGCGAGGTGTAGGTCGAGTGGTCGGTTCGGATCAGGCCGGTTCGGATCAGGCCGCTTCGGATCAGGTCGGGTCGGTCGGGCTGGTCGCGCGACGCGGGGTCGACCTCGCCGGACGGGCCGGTCGACCTGAGGGTGACGAAGCTTGTCGGTGCTGCCGGTTAGTGTGGGTGAAACCGACCACCCAAGGGGGCCATGAACTCATGAGCAACGATGTGACCAGCGCAAACGACATGACCCGGGCTGAGATCGCCGCGGCTGCGGGGCAGCGCTCCGGCATCGAGACGGCCGGCATGGACACCGCCGTGCGCCCGCAGGACGACCTCTTCGGCTTCGTCAACGGCACGTGGGTGGCCCAGACGGCCATCCCCGCCGACAAGGGGCGCTTCGGCACGTTCGATCAGCTGCGCGACGAGGCGCAGGAGCACGTGCGGGTGCTGCTCGAGGACGCCAGCGGCGCGGTCGTCGAGCGCGAGGCCGAGGCGGCCCGGCGCCCCGACTCCGACGGCGCGGCCGAGACGGATCTGACGGCGCTGGTCGGGGCCCTCTACGCCTCGTTCATGGACACCGACCGGGTCGAGGAGCTCGGGCTCGACCCGGTGCGCGCCGAACTCGACGCGATCGACGCGGCGACCGACACCGAGGCGCTGTGGCGGCAGCTCGGGCGCTCGATGCGCGAGGGGGTCTCGGGGCCGCTCGTCGCCTACGTCAACACCGACAAGCGCGCGTCCGACCGCTACGTCACCTACCTCTACCAGGGCGGGCTCGGGCTGCCCGACGAGGCGTATTACCGCGAGGAGCAATACGGGGCGATCCGCGAGGCGTACGTCGCGCACGTCGGGCGCATGCTCGCGCTGGCGCAGCGGCCCGACCCGGCGGGCGAGGCGGCGGCGATCATGGCCTTCGAGACCCGGCTGGCCGCCGCGCACTGGGATCGGGTCGCGACCCGCGACGCGGTGAAGACCTACACCAGGGTCACGGGTGCCCAGCTGGAGGAGCTGGCGCCCGACGTGCCGTGGGAGGCCTGGCGCGAGGGCTTGGGGGCGCCGGAGTCGGTGTTCGAGCCGTGCATCGTCGGCATGCCGAGCTTCGTCGAGGCGCTGTCGGAGGCGGTGCGCGACGTGCCGCACGAGACGTGGCAGGCGTGGGCGCGGTGGCACCTGCTGTCGGCGCGGGCTCCCTACCTGTCGTCGGGGTTCGTCGAAGAGGACTTCGACTTCTTCGGGCGCACCCTCTCGGGCACACCGCAGCTGCGGGAGCGCTGGCGGCGCGCGATCGGGCTCGTCGACGCGCTGGCGGGCGAGGCGACCGGGCGGCTCTACGTGCGACGGCACTTCTCGCCGGCGGCCAAGGAGCGCATGCAGGTGCTCGTCGCCAACCTCGTCGAGGCCTATCGCCGCGACATCAGCGAGCTGTCGTGGATGTCACCCGCGACCCGCGAGAAGGCGCTGGAGAAGCTCGCGAAGTTCACCCCCAAGATCGGCTATCCGGACCGTTGGCGCGACTACGCGGGGCTCGAGTTCACGGCGGGTGACCTCGTGGGCAACGTGCGCCGGGGATACGCGTTCGAGGCCGATCGTGACTGGCGCAAGCTCGGCGGTCCGGTCGACCGTGACGAGTGGTTCATGAGTCCGCAGACCGTCAACGCCTACTACAACCCGGGCATGAACGAGATCGTCTTCCCCGCCGCGATCCTGCAGCCGCCGTTCTTCGACGCCGGCGCCGACGACGCGGTCAACTACGGGGCGATCGGGTCGATCATCGGCCACGAGATCGGGCACGGTTTCGACGACCAGGGTTCGCGTTACGACGGCGACGGTGAGCTCGTCGACTGGTGGACGGAGGCCGACCGCGAGCGGTTCGACGCGCTCGCCGGGGCGCTCATCGCCCAATACGACGCGCTGAGCTCACGGGATCTGCCGGGCGAGACGGTCAACGGCAAGCTGACGGTCGGCGAGAACATCGGCGACCTCGGCGGCGTCACGATCGCCCACCTCGCCTATCGCATCTCGCTCGCCGAAGAGGCGGCGCCGGAGCTCGACGGGTTCACCGGAGATCAGCGGTTCTTCCTCGGGTGGGCCCAGGGCTGGCGCGGCAAGGCCCGGCCGGAGGAGGCCAAGCGGTTGCTGGCTCTCGACCCGCACTCGCCGATGGACCTGCGCGCCAACATCGTGCGCAACCTCGTGGAGTTCCACGAGGCCTACGATGTGCAGCCCGGGGACGGCCTGTGGCTGGAGCCGGACGAGCGGGTGCGCATCTGGTGACGTGCGCGTCGGGGGTCCGCCGCCCGCGCGGGCGTCTCAGACGTCGTCGGGAGAGAACGAGCGAAACAGGCAGAACTCGTTGCCGTCGGGGTCGGCGAGCACGACCCAGGAGATGCCGCGCATCTCGACGGAGCCGATGCGGCTCGCCCCCAGCTGCGTGACGCGCTCGATCTCGCTCTCGGCGGTCTGCTCGTCGGGGGCCCTGAGGTCGATGTGGATGCGGTTCTTGCCGGGCGTCGGGTGCGACACGTATTGAAACGCGAGCATCGGCTCCCAGCCGACCACGACGAACTCGCCCCAGTCGTGGACGACGGGCGCGCGCGTGACGTTCGACCAGAAGGTGGCGAGGGACTTCGGGTCGACGGTGTCGAAGACGATGGCGCGCAGGGACAGCACGCGGTCAGAGTAGCCGCACGGTGCCCCGGGCCTCCTGCGGCGTGTCCCCGCGGGGACCCCGAGCAAACACCGGGCTCCGCGGGCTGCATCGGGCGTGGCGTCGCCCCGGCATCTCCCGCGCGAGCAGCTGCCGCGGCGAGCGACTACTGCGCGAGCACCGCCCCGGTGATGCGATGCAGCGAGAGCGTCTGCTCCCTGTCGTGGCCGTCGCCGGATCGGGGTGTGCGCCCGCCGGCGCGACTCCCGCCGGCGGACTCCCGGTCGAGGTAGCCGTGCACCCGCCCGCCCTCGATGCGGCTGGGGTGCAGGAGCACGCGTCGCGTCAGGCCGGTCGCGTCCGCGAGGCCGATCCACACGCCGCCGCGGCGGGCGATGGCCTCGCGCACCAGGCCCAGCACGACGGCGGGATCCGCCGCCGGCACCGGCGGGCCGTCGGCATCCGCCTGCCCGGCCGCTTCGTGACGGTCGCGGTGCTGCTGCCCCGTGCGCAGCGCCGCGACGAGCGCCCGCACGCCGTCGGCGTCGGGTGGCACGGGCGGCGCCGGCAGGAGGTCGCGCCGGCGAGTGCGCTGTGGCTCCGGTCCACCGGCGACCACGAGCCCGTCGGGGCCCTCGAGCACGGGAGCGCCCCCGGCCGCCCGCAGGGTCTCGACGAGGGCCATCGGCGCGAGGGGGCTCACCGCGACCGTTGGCGCGAGCTTGCGCAGCCGCGCGCCGTCGAGTTCGCGGCGTGCGAGCAGCACGTCGAGCGCCGCGGGATCGTCGCAGCGCAGATAGGCGCCGACCGCGCCGACCCGCACCGTGCCGTGCCGCCGCGCGACGTCCCCCACGAGGTAGGCGAGCGGCTGCGGCACCGGCGTGCTGCTCGCCTGGGCCAGCGCGTCGAGCAGGCCCTGCGCACTCCAGCCGGCGTCGAGCCCGCGCCGCACGCCCGCCGCGGAGAAGCGATAGACCGACGCGCCGCCCCGCGACTCCCGGTCGGCGCACAGCCGCAGCAGCCGACCGAGCCCCGTACCCACCGGGCCCGGTACCACGGCGGTGAGGTCGGCCTGCAGCACGAGGTGTTCCACGGGGGCGGGCAGGAGGGCGGCGACCCCGCCGGCCACGGCGGGCGCCTCGACGTCGGTCGCGGGGTCGGTCGCGTCGGTTGCAGGACCGGTCCCAGGCCCGGTCCCAGCCCCGGCCGGCACGGCGCGCAGCGTTGCCAGCAGCGCGAGCACGGCCTCGGGCAGCGCCCCGCGCCCGGTGACGCCGAGCCACTCGGCGGCCTGGGCCGTGGCCTCGACCGCCTCGGCGGTCATCGCCTCGGGCCGCAGCGGGTGTCGCCAGCGCAGCCGCGCGGCGAGCTCGTCGCGGGTCACCGCGCGCCCGGGCGGCACGTCGGTCAGCTCGGCGAGCACCTCGGCGCGCAGGCTGCGCAGCCGCGGCCATGACGCCCCCTCGGACAGGGCGTTGACCGGCCCCGACGCGGGCGCCGGCGGGCGAGTCCCGATCCGATGCGGCGCCCGGGTCGAGGCCAGCCAGGCCCGCACGAGCGCCGTCCAGCGGTCGGCAGCCGGCTGCCGCACCCAGTCGTCGTAGTCGTGCGTCGGCGTCCAGGTCGGGTCGAATCCGCCGTCGTCGGCGATGAGCCCGGCGTCGCGCGCAGTCTCGACGACGAACGCGGCCAGGTCGAGCGGGGCGTCGATCCGCGCCGCGAGCGTCTTGAGGTCGCGCACGGCCAGACCGCCCGCGCGCAGCACCCGGGGCGGCTGCTCGCCCCAGGCGGCGACAAGCTCGTCGACGAGCCCCAGCACGTGCACGGCCTGGGCGCCGGCCGCCGCGTCCACGAGCGGGGCCGGCGCCTCTCGTCCGGTCCACGGCGGGGCGCTCAGCTCCAGCCGGCGATGGACGTGCCCGCCGCGCAGCCGCAGCGCGTGCTCGCGCGGCAACAGCACCTCGTCGCCAGGCCGGCCAGCAGGCCGCCGGCCGCCGCCCCGCCCCGCCCCGCCCCCGCCGCCCCCCCCCCCCCGGGCAACCCGCCCCCCGGGGGCCCCCC
>JBDIAP010000007.1:0-52986 GCA_039812485.1 Kineosphaera sp. | reverse complement strand
GGCGCCGCGGCCTCGTCGAAGCCGACGTAGGCGGCCGGGGTCGCGCGGACCGGGCTTCCTACGGGTGGGCCGGCGTAGGGGCGGGAGGGAGCCGGCATCTTCCGCGTGCTGACCACGGGCTGCGGGCGTGTCGCGGTGGCGCCGGGTCGAGAGAACGCGGCGGGCTGCGCGGTCGTGGCCGCCGACCGCGGGTCGGGCGCCGCAACCGGCCGGGTGGCCGCCGGGTCCGGGCGTCGCCGAGCGGGATGTGCGAACGACTGATCCGAGGCCAACGCGGAGTCCGCCGTCTCGGCGCCCACCCCGAGGCCCACGACGCGACCGGTGTCCCCTCCGGCCGCGAACACGTCGAGCGCGGCGAGGATCTCCTCCTGGCGGGGCCGTGCGGCGGCGTCCGGGCGCAGGCCCGCCCGCAGCACGGGCTTGAGGCGCTCGTCGACGCCGCCGAGATCGGCCTCGCCGCGCCGCACGCGGTGCAACACGCCCTCGAGCGGGCCGGTGCCGAAGGGCGGGCGCCCGGTCGCCGCGAAGAGCAGCGTCGCCGCCCACGCCCACCAGTCGGTGGAGTCGTCGACAGGCGACCCGTCGAGCAGCTCGGGCGAGAGGTAGCCCGGCGTGCCCATGACGAGCCCGGTGTTGGTCAGTCGCACGTCGTCGGCCACGTGCGCGATGCCGAAGTCGATGACGACCGGGCCGCCTTGGGCCATGAGCACATTGGCCGGCTTGAGGTCGCGGTGCACGACGCCCGCGGCGTGGATGGCACCCAGCGCCTCCGCCAGCCCACGGCCCAGCCGCGCCAAGCCGTCGGGACCCAGCGGGCCGTGCGCGGCCACCCACACATCGAGCGGATCACCGGGCACATAGCGGGTCGCAACGTAGGGGCGTGGGCCCCCGGTGTCGGCGTCGATGACGGGGGCGACGCGCGGATGCCGCACGCGGCGCAGCGTCTCGACCTCCCGATCGAGCCGGGCGCGGGCCACCGGGTCGTGGGCGACGTGATCGCGCAGCACCTTGATGGCGACCGCGCGGCCACGCTCGTCGAGCCCGAGGTGCACCACCCCCATGCCGCCCTCGCCGAGGCGCTGGACCAGCCGGTACGGCCCGATCCTCGGCGCGTCGCCGGCGGACACGTCGGCGGCGCCCGGGCCGGGCGCGATACGTTGCGTCTCCTGGGCGCGTGCCCAGTCGTCGGCGCCTCCTGCGGGCACGTGTCGGCCCCGGTGCCGCTGCTCCTGCGGAACGCTGCTCACGGACTACCCCTCGTCTGCTCGATCACCTCGTGCGGCTCGCGGGGAGCCGTCGGCGACCCGTGCCTTCCCTCGTTCCCGACGCCCGACCCGATGGCTCCGGTTCCCGAGCGCACAGACCCGACAGGGTAGACGGACCGATCGAGTCCAGCCTGAATGCCGACACCCCCGCCCGGCGCAGACACGCCGTCGACACTCGCGACCGCTCGCCCAACCCGCCCGACCCGCGGGCGCGTCGCGCACCTCACACCTAGGATGAGGACGGCCCCTTGCCGCAGCCGCAGACGCACACCCGGACGCACACCCGGACGCACGCTCAGACGCACACTCAGACTCGGACTCCAGGAGTTGACCCCAGGTCCATGGCCCAGGATCCCCAGCACACGTTCTCGTTCGTCATCGCCGCCAACCGCCTCCCGGTGGACCGCGATCCTGAGGCGCCGGACGGCGAGGAGTGGCGTCGCAGCCCGGGGGGCCTGGTCACGGCGATGGACTCGGTGATGCGCGGGCGCGAGGGTGCCGCGTGGGTCGGCTGGGCCGGGGAGCCGGGCGAGGCGCCGGAGCCGTTCGAGGACTCCGGCATGCACCTGCATCCCGTGGCGCTCTCGGAGCAGGAGGTCGCCGACTACTACGAGGGCTTCTCCAACGACACCCTGTGGCCCATCTATCACGACGTCATCGTGCCGGCGACGTTCCATCGCCGCTGGTGGGACGCCTACCGGAGGGTGAACCGGCGGTTCGCCGAGGCGATTGCCGAGGTCAGCGACCAAGGGGCCACGGTCTGGGTGCACGACTACCAGCTGCAGCTCGTGCCGGCCCTGCTGCGCGAGCTGCGCCCCGACCTGCGCATCGGGTGGTTCAACCACATCCCGTTCCCCGCCGTCGAGCTCTTCGCGCAGCTCCCCTGGCGCAGCCAGCTCATCGACGGCCTGCTCGGCGCCGACTATCTGGGTTTCCAGCGCAGCGCCGACGCGGGCAACTTCCTGCGCGCCGCCCGGCAGCTGCGGGGCCTGTCGACCAAGGGCGAGACCGTGCGCGCGCAGGACGGCAGGATGGTGCGGGCCAGCGCCCTGCCGATCTCGATCGACGTCGCCGACCTCGAGGCCCTGGCGCGCACCCCGGAGGTCGTCGAGCGGTCCCGCGAGATCCGCGAGCAGGTCGGCGACCCCGAGGTGCTCATGCTCGGCGTCGACCGCCTCGACTACACCAAGGGCATCCGGCACCGGCTCAAGGCCTATTCCGAGCTGCTCGCCGACGGGCACTACGCGCCGCCAGAGGTGACGCTCGTGCAGGTGGCGGTGCCCAGCCGCGAGCGGGTCGCGGCCTATCGACGCCTCAAGGATCAGATCGAGGGCACCGTCGGGCGCATCAACGGCGAATACTCGACCGTCGGCCACGCCGCCGTCCACTACCTGCACCAGTCGTTCGACCGGGCCGAGATGGCGGCGATGTATCTCGCGGCCGACATCATGCTCGTGACGCCGCTGCGCGACGGCATGAACCTGGTCGCGAAGGAATACGTGACCTGCCGTTACGACCTCGGCGGCGCGCTCGTGCTCTCGGAGTTCACCGGCGCCGCGCACGAGCTGACGGCCGCCTACCTGCACAACCCGCACGACATCGAGGGCCTCAAGGACACGATCCGCCGCGCGGTCGAGGCGCCCGCCGCCGAGAAGCGCCGGCGCATGCGCTCGTTGCGCCGCCGCGTGCGCGAGAACGACGTGCAGCGGTGGGCCGAGCGCTTCCTGCAGGCCCTGGCGTGCGCGCCCGAGCGCCCGACGGTGTCCTCCTGACCGACCGCGACCGTCCCTGCTCCGACTCCCCACCCAGACCGTAGAAGGAGTCCCGTTGTTGCCAGCCGACCTGCGTCAGGCCCTCGCGGCCGCAGCCCGGGCGCCGCGTGTCGTGGTCGCCAGCGACTTCGACGGCGTCCTCTCCCCCCTGCAGGACGACCCGGCGGCTTCCCGCCCGGTGCCGGGCGCGATCGAGGCGCTGCGGGCCGCGGCGGCCCTGCCGGGCACGACCGTCGCCCTCGTCTCGGGCCGCGACGCCGCGACGTTGGCCACGATCTCCGGGGTCGACCCCGGAGAGGCGATCGTGCTCGTCGCCAGCCACGGCTCGCAGAGCTCGCGCCCCGACCTCGTCATGCCGGCGGATCTCGACGCGGCCCAGGAGGGGCTGCTGCGAGACCTCGGCGCGGGTCTGGCCGACGTCGTCGCCGCCCACCCGGCCGCTCGCGTCGAGCACAAGCCGAGCGCGGTGGTGCTGCACACCCGAGGCATCGACCCGGCGGACGCCGCCGACGCGACCGAGGCCGCGCTCGACCTGGCCGAGGCTCATCCCGGCACCCACGTGTTGCGCGGCAAGGACGTCGTCGAGCTCGGCGTCGTCGAGCTCAGCAAGGGCGCGGCGCTGACCCAGCTGGCGCGTTCTGTCGAGGCACGGGCGACCGTCTACTTCGGCGACGACGTCACCGACGAGCGGGCGTTCGAGGTGCTCGATCCGGGCCGCGGCGACGTCACGGTGAAGGTCGGCGAGGGCGACACGCTCGCCGCCCACCGCCTCGACGGCATCCCCGAGGTGGTCGAGGCGCTGCGCTACGTCGCCGCCGAGCGGGCCGCGGCCGTCGAGGCCTGACCCGCTGACGCCTGACCCGCAGGCGCGCGCCCCCCGCGAGCAGGCGCGGGGCCGGTCGACCCGCGCACGATGAGCTCGGGCCGGAAGACGAGTTCGGCCACCGCCGACGGTGTGCCGCCGAGCGCTGCGAGGAGCGCGTCGACCGCCGCCTCCCCCATCGCGACGACGTTGGCGCGCGTCGTCGTCAGCGGTGGATCGGTGTGCGCCATGAGCAGCGAGTCGTCCGCCCCGACGACCGAGACGTCACCGGGCACCTTCAGACCGCGGCGGCGCGCCTCCGCGATGGCGCCGAGGGCCATGAGGTCCGACGCGCACACGATGGCGGTGCAGCCCCGGTCGAGCAGGCGAGCTGCCCCGGCCGCCCCGCCGTCGACGGTGAAGAACGACTCCGCGATGAGGTCGTCCCCGGCCTCGACCCCGGCCAGCTCGTGCATCGACTGCCGGAACGAGGCGACCTTGAGCGTGACCGGCACGTAGCGCTCAGGCCCGACGACCAGCCCGATGCGACGGTGCCCGAGCGCGGTGAGGTGGGCGATGACCAGGCTCATGCCGACGCGCTCGTCGTTGGAGACGAAGGGCGCGGGGATGCCCTCGCGGAAGCCGCTGACCAGCACGATCGGCACGCCTTTGGCGATGACGTCGAGATAGCGGGAGATGTCGCTGTGCAGATTCGCGTGATGCCCGGAGACGTAGATGATCCCGGCGACCCCCCGCTCGAGCAGCATCTCGACATACTCGTCCTCGTGGATGCCGCCCGGGGCCTGAGTGCACAGCACCGGGGTGTAGCCGGAGGTGCTCAGCGCATTCTCGATGGCCTGTGCGAACGCGGGGAAGACCGGGTTGATCAGTTCCGGCACGATGAGGCCCACGAGCCCGGCCGACCGCGCCCGCAGGCGGGTCGGCCGGTCGTAGCCCAGCATGTCGAGCGCTTCGAGCACCGAGGCCCGGGTCGCCGGGGCGACCCCCGGCTTGCCGTTGAACACGCGGCTTGCGGTGGCCTCGCTGACGCCCGCCTGCCGGGCCACGTCCGCGAGGCGGGATGGTCTGGACATCGAGTGCTCACCTCCCTGCCATGGGACGTACGGTCCGGGTCGACTACTTGACGGAGCCCTGGGTGAGCCCGCCGACGAGCTGCTTCTGGAAGGCCAGGTAGAGCAACATGACCGGCAGCGAGCAGAGCAGGGAGCCGGCGGCGAACTTTCCGAAGAGCTCGTTCGCGGTGGTGCCCTTGCTCATGCTCCACAGCCCCACCCCGAGGGTCTGGCTGTCGACGTCGGTGAGGAAGACGCTGGCGAGCATGAACTCCCCGAAGAGCCCGACGAAGCTGAGCATGAAGACTGTCACGAGGATCGGCGCGACGAGCCGCAGGGTCATCGTGAAGAAGATCCGCGCGTGGCTCGCGCCGTCCATGATCGCCGCCTCGTCCATCTCGCGCGGGATCGTGTCGAAGTAGCCCTTGAGGAGCCACACGTTGCTGCCCATCGCGCCGCCCATGTAGGCCAGCAGCAGGCCCCACGTCGTGTTGAGCCCGAACGCGGGGATGACGTCACCGACCTTGGCGAACGTGATGTACATCGCGACGAGCGCGAGCACGGCGGGGAAGAGCTGCAGGAGCAGGAGGCTGAGCAGCCCGAGCCGGCGCCCGGCGAAGCGCAGCCGGGAGAACGCGAACGCGGCCAGTGCCCCGATGAAGACCGACAGCCCGGCTCCGACGGTGCAGATGATGAGCGAGTTCTTGTACCAGGTCCAGTAGGGCCGGGCCGCGTCGTTGCCGAGGTCGATGATGTTCTGCAGCGAGAAGTGACGCGGCAGCAGGTCGGACGTCGAGAGCTGACCCGAGGGGTTGAGCGCCGCCGAGATGAGGAAGAGGATCGGGAAGAGCGCCCAGGCGAGCACGATGATGCCCACCACGTGGCGCCACCAGGTGCCGCCGCGACCGGCACCACCCTCACGGGGCGGTCGCAGAGTGCGGGCGGGCGTCGGCGCCGCGGCGATGACGTCGGGGGTCGGAGCGGCCATCAGCTGATCTCCTCCAGCTTCTTGGTGGCCCGGAAGCCGGGCAGGCTCATGAGCGCGACGAGCGCGAAGATGATGATCGAGACCGCCGCAGCGAGACCGTAGTTCGGTGCGGCCCCGGAGAAGGCGAGTCGGTAGGCGTAGGTGATGAGCAGATCGGTGCCGCCGACCTGGGCCCCGCCGACGAACGGCCCGCCCTCGGTGAGCAGGAAGATCAGCGAGAAGTTGTTGAAGTTGAAGCCGTAGGACGCGATGAGCAGCGGCCCGACGGCGACCAGGAGCAGCGGCATCGTGATCCGCAGCAGCATCTGCAGACCCGAGGCGCCGTCGATGCGGGCCGCCTCCTTGACGTCACCGGGGATGGCCTGGAGGGCACCGGTGCACACGACGAACATGTAGGGGAATCCGAGCCACAGGTTCGTGATGATGACGGCCGCCATCGCCGCTCCCGTGTTGCCGAGCCAGTCGACGGACAGGCCGGTGAGGGAGTTGATGAGCCCGTAGTCCTGGTTGAACATGCCCTTCCACAGCAGCGCCGTGACGAAGGTCGGGATCGCGTACGGGAGGATGAGCAGCGAGCGATAGAGCCCCCGGAAGCGCATCGTCGGCTCGTTGAAGAGCAGCGCGATGAGCATGCCCAGGCCGAACGTCAACACGACGGTGCCGGCCGCGAAGACGACGTTCCAGACGAACATCCGCAGGAACTGCGAGCGCAGCGTCTCGTCCCCGAGGATGGTCTTGAAGTTCTGCAGGCCGACGTTCTCGAGCCACCCCTGCGAGAACGCCTCCCCGCTGCCGTCGGTCGCGACATAGCGGCCGTCCTGCGGCGCGAAGGTCTTGCCGGTGCGGGTGTCGGTGAGCTGATCGGTGGCCGCGTCGTAGGTGACCGTCGTCTTGCCCTCGAAGGCCGCCGACAGGCCCTGCATCTTGATGCCGCCGCCGTCCGCGGTCGGCACCGCGAACGCCGACAGCTCCTTCGAGCGGGCGTTGGCCTGGCCCGCCTTGAGCACGGTGTAGCCCTGCGCGGACGTGATCTTGCCCGCGGGGTTCTTCTCCACGGGGGTCGTCAGCGGCGTCAGGCCGTCCTTCGTGCCGGCGAAGTTCGCGTTCTTGGAGTCGACGAGCAGCAGGGTGAGGTCACCGGTGGCCGGGTCCGCGCCCTCCTTGACGGCGACGGACGCGCGATAGCGCTGCGACCCCGGCACCTCCTCGACGGAGTTCGCGACGATCTGCTGGACCGCCACCTCCTTGGTGTCCAGGTGTCCGTCGCCGTAGTTGGTGAAGGACATCGCGACGGTGAAGAGCATGGGCCAGACCTGCAGCGCGAGCAGCGCGAGCATGCCGGGGAAGAGGTACTTCATGGGAACTGCGCGCTTCGTCGCGTAGATCGCCAGAATGCACAGCCCGACGAAGGCGGTGACGGTCACAGCGAGCCAATGGCCCTGCGCGGCGAGGGTCGTGGCGATCCACAGGACGAGGGCGAGGGCGGCGGCGATGCCGACCCATTTGAGGAGGAGGTAGGGGGACGACTTCATGGTGAGTCCTTCACGCACGGCAGTGACAGGCGTCGACGATGGACGAGACGGTGGGCTGGGATCGGGCTGGGCGGACACGCGGGGACCGCGGATACGCCGGGACCTGGGGCGGTCGCCGTCGCTCGTGACGGCGACCGCCCCAGCCGGCCAGGCGGGGCGAGCGCCGGCTCAGCCCTTGGCGATGTTCGCCTCGATCTCCTTCTGCGCCGCGTCGAGTCGCGCCTTGGGCTGCGCGTTGCCCGAGATGATCTCGGCGGTGGCCAGGCCGAAGGGCTCCCAGACGGCGTTCATCGCGGGGATGTTCGGCATGAGCGGGCCGTCCTTGCCGGCCTCGAGCCACGCCTTCATGTCGGGGTTCTTCGCGGAGACCTCGTCGTAGGCCTCCTTGAGGGCCGGCGGCCGCTGCCCGGCCTCGTAGAGCGCGACCTGCACGTCCTTGCGCGGCACGTAGTTCGTGACGAACTCCTGGGCGAGCGTCGCGTTCTTGGCCTTGGAAGAGACGTAGAACATCTGCACGCCGACGAAGGGCTTCATCTGGCCGCCGCCGGGCACCGTGGGCATCGGGGAGATCGCGTACTTGATCCCCGCCTTCTTGGCCGGCCCGACGCTCCACGGACCGCTGATGATGAAGGGCGACTTGCCGCTGTCGAAGAGCGAGTCCATGTTGGTGTCGTCGACGTTCGTCGAGAGCACCTTCTCCTTGCCGAGCTTGGCGAGCAGCTCGCCGGCCTTGACCGACTCGGGGCTGTTGATGAGCAACTTGCCGGCGTCGAAGTCGCCGTTGGCCTTCTGGGCGAAGATGCCGCCGCCGTAGCCGGAGAAGTAGGGGAACGTGAAGTAGCCGTTGCCCTTCTTGCCGATGTTCTGGATGAGCACCTGGGAGGACTTGCCCGCCTTGACGGCTTCCTGACCGGTGGCGATGAGCTCGTCGAGGGTCTTCGGCGCGTTGGGCGCGAGCTCGGTGTTGCGGATGAGGCCGAGGTTCTCGACCGCGTAGGGCACGCCGTAGGTCTGGTTGTTGAACTTCGTCGCGGCGATCGTCTGCGGGAGGAACTTCGCGGACGTCGCGGCGTCGAGCTGCACCGGGGCGGCGGTGCCGTTCTGCACGAGCTCGCCGAGCCAGTCGTGCGCGCCGACGATGATGTCGGGGCCCTTGCCGACCTTCGTGGCGTCCTTGAACTGCTTGCGTGGCTCCGTCGTGATCTGGACGGCGACGTTGACGCCGTTCTCCTCGCCGAACTGCTTGGCATACTGCGTCAGCGCCGGCGCGCGGTCGGCGTCCGACCAGATCACGAGGTCGGCGCTCGCGTCGCGGGCGGGGTCGGCGGTGTTGAGTTCCGCGGCCGTGCCGGCCGAGCCCTGCGGCGCCGCGTTCGAGGCACCGGACTGCGGGGCCTGCGAGCCGCCGCCGCAGGCGGACAGAAGGAGGGCGGTCGCCCCTACGGCGGCCGCGGCGCTGATGGCGCGCTTGTGCATGTCGTGACTCCCCATGGGTGATCGAAGGCGTCCGGGCGCCGGACACCGTCCTGGTGGCACGCGCTCGGTGCGTCCCCGCCCAGGTGAGCCGGGGTGAGCCTGGCGACGATGCCTGGTCGGAAGCGTAGACCTGCTGCAAGCCTGAGCGGCGCAATTGCTGCAAGAACTTGCATCTTTCCCTGCCCTACGGCGCGGATGTGCTGACAGAGCGCTTGCAAGCCCCCGCAAGGAGATGCGCATCACACGCGGCAGCGAGCTCGGCGCATTCTCACGCGACGTCCAGCAAACGTCCACCACGCGGACACATCACCCACACGAGGGCCGCTGCGCGCCATGATGGGCGGGCGTCCACTGGCGGACGTGTCGCGTCATGCCTCGTGCCGCGCGACGGGCACTGGCGCCCAGCTGGTGCCTCACCTTTACAACGGATCGTCCGGCACGTTCCTGCCGGTGAAGGAAAGGACAACGACGTCATGGCTACGGTCAAGTTCGACAACGCCACCCGTTTGTACCCGGGCAACGACAAGCCCTCGGTCGACAACCTCAACATCGACATCGCAGACGGGGAGTTCCTCGTCCTTGTCGGCCCCTCCGGCTGTGGCAAGTCCACCAGCCTGCGCATGCTCGCCGGCCTCGAAGAGGTCAACGCCGGCAAGATCTGGATCGACGACCGCGACGTGACCGACCTGTCCCCCAAGGACCGCGACGTCGCCATGGTGTTCCAGAACTACGCGCTCTACCCGCACATGTCCGTCGCCGACAACATGGGCTTCGCGCTCAAGATCGCCGGCGTCGACAAGGGTGAGATCCGCCGCCGCGTCGAGGAGGCCGCCAAGATCCTCGACCTCGAGCAATACCTCGAGCGCAAGCCCAAGGCGCTCTCCGGTGGCCAGCGTCAGCGCGTCGCCATGGGCCGCGCGATCGTGCGCGAGCCGAAGGTCTTCCTCATGGACGAGCCGCTGTCCAACCTCGACGCGAAGCTGCGCGTGCAGACCCGCACCCAGATCGCCTCGCTGCAGCGGCGCCTCGGCATCACGACCGTCTACGTCACCCACGACCAGGTCGAGGCCATGACGATGGGCGACCGCGTCGCGGTGCTCAAGGACGGCATCCTCCAGCAGTGCGACAGCCCGCGCCGCATGTACGACCACCCCAACAACGTCTTCGTCGCGGGCTTCATCGGCTCCCCGGCGATGAACCTCTTCGACGTGCCGATCGTCGACGGCGGCGTGCAGTTCGGCAGCCTCGTGCACCCGGTCGACCGCGACGTGCTCGCGCAGGCCAAGGGCAACCACGTGACGCTCGGTGTGCGGCCCGAGGACCTCGACCCCACGACCGGCGACGGCCTGCCGATCGTCATCGACGTCGTCGAGGAGCTGGGCGCCGACGCCTACATCTACGGCGGCCTCGAGGACGGCAGCACCGACAAGCCGATCATCGCCCGGGTCGACGGCCGTCGCCCCCCGATGAAGGGCGAGACGCTGCGCTTCGCCCCGAAGGCCGACCACGTGCACCTCTTCGACGCCGAGACGGGTCTGCGCCTCGGCGCGTGAGCCGCAGGGCGTCCGGACGGGCCGCTTCCTCCACGACGGAGGGGGCGGCCCGTCCGCGCGCCTGGTCCCGACCCGGGCGACTCGCCGCGCCGCCTCGGCCGCCGGCCTCATGACAGCATGGGGCAATGCCCCTGCAGATCACCTCGAACGCCGCTGACCCGGCCCTTCTCGACCTGCCGTGGTCGGTGCCATTGGAAGACTGGGATCCGCAGTATCTCGCCGCGCTCCCCCGCGGCATCTCGCGGCACGTCGTCCGCTTCGTCCGGGTCGGTGAGAAGGTCATCGCGGTCAAGGAGATCAAGGCCGAGATCGCCCGCGGCGAATACGAGCTGCTCCGCTCGCTGCGGCGCCTCGACATGCCGTCGGTCGTCCCCTACGGCATCATCAGCGGGCGCGTCGACGCCGACGGCAACCCGCTCGACGCGTGCCTGCTCACCCGCCACCTGGAGTTCTCGCTCCCCTACCGGGCGTTGTTCAGCCAGCGACTGCGCCCCGGCACGGCGGCCCGGCTGCTCGACGCCCTCGCCGTGCTGCTCGTGCGGCTGCACCTCGCCGGCTTCTGGTGGGGCGACGTGTCCCTGTCGAACACGCTCTTCCGCCGCGACGCCGGCAACTTCACCGCCTACCTCGTCGACGCCGAGACCGGCCAACTGCTGCCCTCGCTGACCGACGGGCAGCGCACCCACGACATCGAGATCGCGCGCGTCAACATCGCCGGCGAACTCATGGACCTCGAGGCGGGCGGCGTGCTCGAGGAGGGCGCCGACCCGATCATCGTGTCCGACGCGCTCGTGCGGCGCTACGAGCAGCTGTGGCGCGAGCTCACGGGAGTCGAGCGCTTCGAGACCGGCGACCGCTGGCGCGTCGACGAGCGCATCCGCCGTCTCAACCAGCTCGGATTCGACGTCGACGAGCTGGCGATGACCACCGACGTCGACGGCACGACGATCCAGATCCAGCCCAAGGTCGTCGACGCCGGCCACCACAGCCGTCGTCTCATGCGCCTCACCGGTCTGGACGTGCAGGAGAACCAGGCCCGCCGCCTGCTCAACGACCTCGACGCCTTCCGCGCGAGTGAGGACCGGCAGAACGACAACGAGCTGCTCGTCGCCCACGAGTGGATGACCCGCGTCTACGAGCCGATCGTGCGCAACATTCCGCGCGATCTCACCCACAAGCTCGAGCCGGCCCAGATCTTCCACGAGGTGCTCGAGCACCGCTGGTACCTCTCGGAGCGGGTCGGCGGCGACGTGACGACCGAGTGGGCGTTCGCCGACTACCTCGCGCACGTGCTGCCGACCAAGCCCGACGAGGAGTCGGTGGTCGGCATCGACACCATGGCCCTGCCCGTCATCGCCGACCACGACGAGTAGGCCCGGTCGGGCGCCGCGGTCGACTCAGCCGCGCCGGCGGCGGGCGACCTCGTAGAGCGCCACGCCGGCGGCCACTCCCGCGTTGAGCGACTCGACGCCCCCGGCCATGGGGATCGAGACGATCTGGTCGCACGTCTCGCGCACGAGCCGCGAGAGCCCCTTGCCCTCGGAGCCCACGACGAGCACGAGCGGCTCGGTGGCCAGCTCCAGGTCGGGAAGCTCGATGTCGGCATCCATGGCGAGGCCGACGATGAAGAAGCCGGCCCGGCGGAAGTCCTCGAGCGTGCGCACGAGGTTCGTCGCCTGAGCGACGGGAACCCGCGCCGCGGTGCCCGCCGACGTCTTCCACGCGGCCGCGGTCATGCCGACCGAGCGCCGCTCGGGCACGACGACGCCCTGACCGCCGAACGCCGCGACGGAACGCACGATCGCGCCGAGGTTGCGGGGGTCGGTGATGCCGTCGAGGGCGACGACGAGCGGCACCCCGGGCAGTTGCGGGTCGTGCAGATCGAGGGGGTCGCTGTATTTGTAGGGCGGCACCTGCACGGCCAGCCCCTGGTGCACGGCGCCGTCCGTCAGCCGGTCGAGCTCGCCGCGCGGGGTCTCCAGCGTCGGGATCGAGCGTTCCGAGGCGTGTTTGAGCACCTCGCGCACCCGGTCGTCGAATTCGATGCGCCCCGCGACATAGAGCGTCGTCACCGGCACCTGTGCCCGCAGCGCCTCGACGACCGCGTTGCGCCCGGCGACGATCTCGTGGTTCGTGCGCGACCGCCGGGGCGCCGTGGTGCGATGCCCCCGCACCGCCTCGCGCCGCACGCGGGCGGCGGCCGCGGCCTTGTGCGCCTTGTGCTTGACGCGATCCTCGGCCTTGGGCGTCGGCCCGCGTCCCTCGAGGGCCTTGCGCCGCTGGCCGCCGCTGCCGACCGTGGCGCCCTTCTTCGACGTGGTCCGTGTGGCGCCGCGTCGCCGCGAGTTGCCAGCCATCAGCCGTCTCCCTCGGTGTCACGGGCGAGCGACCATCGGGCGCCCGCCGGGGTGTCCTCGACGGCGATGCCCGCCGCCTTGAGTCGGTCTCGGATCTCGTCGGCCGCCGCGAAGTCGCGCGCGCGCCGGGCCTCCGCCCGCGCCGCCAGTTGCCCGCTGACGAGGCTGTCGAGGGCGGCCGTCGCCTCGGCTGCCTCCCCGCCCGAGGCCCACCGGGGGTCGAGCGGGTTGACGCCGAGCACGTCGGTCATCGCCAGCACCTCGCGCGCGGCCTGCAGCGCCGCTTCCGGGTCGGTCTCGTCGAGCGCGGTGTTGCCCGCCCGCACGCGGGCGTGGACGACGGCGAGGGCGGCCGCGGTGGACAGGTCATCGTCCATGGCGTCGCGAAACTCCTGCGGGATCTGCGCGGGGTCGACGACCGGGTCGGCCGCGCCGAGGGCCCGCCGCAGGAAGCCCTCGATGCGCTCGACCGCCGCGCCCGCCTCGGCCAGCGCCCCGGGGTGGAACTCCAGCGTCGAGCGGTAGTGCGACCCCGCGATGTAATAGCGCAGCGCGATCGGCCGCGCCGTGCGGGTGATCTCGGGCACGCTCATGCCGTTGCCCAGCGACTTGCTCATCTTCTCGCCCTGCGCGGTGAGCCACGCGTTGTGCAGCCAGTAGCGCGCGAAGCCCAGGCCCGCGGCCCGCGACTGGGCCAGCTCGTTCTCGTGGTGCGGGAAGCGCAGGTCGACGGCGCCGCCGTGGATGTCGAAGGTGTCGCCGAGGTATTTGCGGGCCATCGCGGAGCACTCCAGGTGCCACCCCGGCCGCCCCCGCCCGTAGGGGGTGGGCCAGCTGGCCGTCTCGGGGTCGCCGGGCTTGTGCCCCTTCCACAGCGCGAAGTCACGGGGATCGCGCTTGCCACGCGGATCCGCGTCGGCGGCCGCCTCCATGTCGTCGATCGACTGGCGGGTCAGGCTGCCGTAGTCGGGGTAGGAGCGCACGTCGAAGTAGACGTCTCCGGCGTCCGGGCCCTGCGGGTCGGCCGCGTACGCGTGCCCGCGCTCGACGAGGGCGTCCATGAGCTCGACCATCTCGGGCACGTGCCCGGTGGCCCGCGGCTCGTAGGTCGGGGGCCGCACCCCGAGGGTCTCCAGCGCCTGGGTCGTCTCGCGCTCGAAGCGGTAGCTCAGCGCCCACCACGGCTCGCCGGCCGCGGCGGCCTTGCGCAGGATCTTGTCGTCGATGTCGGTGACGTTGCGCACGAACGTCACCTCGTAGCCGTGGCCGACCTCGAGCCAGCGACGCAGCACGTCGAAGGCGACGGCGAACCGCATGTGACCGATGTGCGGGGTGCCCTGAGTGGTGAGACCGCAGACATACATCCCGACCTGCCCGGGGACGAGCGGCTCGAACTCACGGAGCTCACCGGCGGCTGTGTCGAACAGGTGCAGACTCACACCGGCAGCCTACAAGGCGGAACGCAGCTGCTCGACGCGCTCGTGCCCCGGTCGGGGACCGCCGTGGCGGCGCCGGGAGCGGTCGGGACGGCGAGCACGGTCACCAGCCGACCGCGTCCTGGTCCTCGTCCACCTGCCCGGGCAGCGCCGCCACGAGCTTCTGCAGGTCGCCCCACACGAGGCTGCCGGGGCGCGGCGCCAGCACGGTGCCGCCCGCGGTGCGGCGACGCACCATGTAGTGGCCCACGTCGGCGACGCACAGATATTCGAGGGCGGCCTGGGTCGCCGGCACCCGGATGCTCCAGCGGCTCCAGCTGCCCGCCCACAGCGAGCGCAGCCCGGGGTCGGCGTCGGCCGGCGGCGGCACGGTCGCGTCGAGGAGGCGCGCCTCGACGGCGGCGACGTCGCTGAGGTCGTGGGGGTCGTCGTAGTTCCAGGTCGGCGCGAGGCCGCCCCAGCGCGCGAGCACGATCGGCAGCGCGCTGACGGGCACGACCTCGAAGGTCATCGCGCCGCGCGGCGTCTTCTCGAGGTCGTCCGAGTAGGCCAGCGCGCGCTCCTCGAGACCGACCACCGCGACGTGCGGGCCGGCGCAGACCCACCCGCGGTGTTCGCCCGCCGCGTCGGTGCGCCGCAGGGTCAGCGATGTGCGCGATTCGCCGAGCTCGCGGCGCAGCTCGGCGGTGCGGGCCGTCGGGGCGCCGTCGGCGGTGAACCAGCCGGAGGCGACGAGCTGGTCACGGCCCGGCTCGCCGGCCAGGTCGGCGGGGGCCGCATCGGCCTCGCCGCACAGCACTGCCAGGAGGCCGGCCGAGACCATCGGCCCGGCGAGGCGGTGCTCGGGCCGAGGCCGCACGGACCGCAGGTCTTCGAGGTGATCCGTCGACGTGGGGGCGCTCATCGGGCCACCTCGTCGAAGCGCAGGCGGCCGACGATCGTCGCGACCGCCTCCTCGACGGCCAGGAGCTGCGCGAGGCTGCAGTCGACCTCGACCCGCACCCGCCGCGCACCGCTGACGAAGAGGTAGACGTCGTGGGCCAGGGCGAAGGCGCCCTGCACGGACGCCGACTGGATGTAGCGGCCGTCGCCCCACTGCCGGTGCGGCCACAGCTCGCAGTTGGCGAGGAGGGCGGCCGGGCGGTCGCGAGCGATGTCCTGCATGAGGTGCAGCGACGAGGCCTCGATGGGCTCGGCCGCGGCGTCGACGTGCACCCGCACGACGGTCTCGATGCCGTCGCTGCTGCTCGGCCCCTCGATGCGCAGGTCGGCCTCGCCGACCTCGGTGCCGTAGGCCCACCCTGTCGGCAGCTGGCCGTCGACGTGGACGCCGCACGGCATCCGAGTGCTCTGAACCATGATCTGTCTCCCCCTGTGTCGTGCGTGCGCGCAAGACATCTCGCGGCGGTCCACCCCCCTGGTGGACCGGACGAGTAGGCCGAATGGGGCCCGGAGTCCGGCGTTCCCTGCGTCATCGACGTGTCCTCGCCCCCGGCGGCGGCCTCCCCGAAGCCCAGGGCCGGCAGCTGCTCGGCCCCGCCCCGACCTGTGTCGCGCCAGGGACAGCGATTCGATAACGGTGTCAGCATGCAGCAGCCACAGCCCGGATCAAAGCGCTTTGGACACATGTCCCGGTCGCTCGACTCACACCTCCGTCCAGTCACGGGCCGTCCACGGCGCCGCCGGGCGGGAATTCCCACAGCTGCGAAGGCCGTTGGCCCGGCGTGACGGACGCCGCCTCATGTATCTATGCGACCCATGTCACAATCACGATTCAGGTCGGTCGCCAGCACCACGCGGCTCACCCTCGGGGACGGATTCAACGGCTCGCACCTGTCGGCACCACGGAATCACTCGCGATCGCGGGCCCAGACGCGCGTCGCCGCCGTCCACGGATCTGAGTGTGACGGCGGCGACGTGCGTCGGGTGGCGTCCGGGGTCGGGTCAGTGGCCCCGGTCGATCCACTCCTGACGGTGCGGGGCCTCCGCGCCGATCGTCGTGGAGTCGCCGTGACCGGTGAGCACGAGCGTCTCGCTCGGCAGCGTCAGCAGTCGCTCGCTGATGGAGTCGATGATCGTGCCGAAGTCGCTGAACGAGCGCCCGGTGGCTCCGGGGCCCCCGCTGAAGAGGGTGTCCCCGCTGAACACGGTGGCGAGGGCCGGCACATGCAGGCAGCACGCCCCGGGCGCGTGGCCCGGCGTGTGGAGCACCCGCAGCTGGGCGTCGCCGACGTCGAAGGTCTGGCCGTCCTCGAGCGTCCCGTCCGGCGGCGTGTCGAACACCCGCTCGAAGAGGAACCAGTCGTCGCGGTGCAGCAGCACGGGGGCGCCCGTCGCCGCCTGCAGCTCGCGGGCGGCCTTGATGTGGTCGTCGTGGCCGTGGGTCAGCAGGATGCCGCGCACCGTGCGACCGCGGACCGCCTCGAGGATCGGCGCGGCATCATGGGCGGCGTCGACGATGTAGCACTGCGCGTCGTCGCCGATGACGAAGACGTTGTTGTCGACGTCCCACGTGCCCCCGTCGAGACTGAAGGTGCCGGAGGTGACGACGCGGTCGATGCGCACGCCCTCGACATCGGCCGGGGTCTGCACCCGATCGCTCATGCTCCCACCCCGTCCATCACGACGACGGAGCGCAGCACCTGTCCGCCGTGCATCTTGTCGAACGCCGCCTCGACATCCCCGATGCCGATCCGCTCGGTGACGAAGGCGTCGAGGTCCAGGCGTCCCTGCCGGTAGAGGTCGACGAGCATCGGGAAGTCGCGGCTGGGGAGACAGTCGCCATACCAGCTGCTCTTGAGCGCGCCACCGCGCCCGAAGATCTCGATCATCGGCAGCGTGAGCGTGAGGTCGGGCGTCGGCACGCCGACGAGCACGACGCGCCCGGCCAGGTCGCGGGCGTAGAAGGCCTGCTCGTAGGTCTCGGGGCGGCCCACCGCCTCGACGACGACATCGGCGCCGAAGCCACCCGTGAGCTCGCGGATCCGCTCCACCGGGTCCTCCGTGCGGGCGTTGATCGTCGCCGTGGCGCCGAAGCCGCGCGCCCACTCGAGCTTCGTGTCGTCGACGTCGACCGCGATGATCGTCGTCGCGCCCGCGACCTCGGCACCGGCGATCGCCGCGCTGCCGACCCCGCCACAGCCGAACACGGCGATCGACTCCCCGCGGCGCACGCCACCGGTGTTGACCGCGGCGCCGAAGCCCGCCATGACCCCGCAGCCGAGCAGGCCGACGGCGGCCGCATCCGCCTCCGGCACCTTCGTGCACTGGCCGGCGGCGACCAGCGTCTTCTCCGCGAAGGCCCCGATGCCCAACGCCGGCGTCAGCTCGGTGCCGTCGGTCAGCGTCATCTTCTGGGTGGCGTTGTGCGTGGCGAAGCAGTATTGCGGCTCGCCCTTGCGGCACGCGCGGCACTGCCCGCAGACGGCGCGCCAGTTGAGGATGACGAAGTCACCCGGGGCCACCTCCGTGACGCCGGGCCCGACCGCCTCGACGACCCCGGCCGCCTCGTGCCCGAGCAGGAAGGGGAAGTCGTCGTTGATGCCGCCCTCGCGATAGTGCAGATCGGTGTGGCACACCCCGCATGCCTGGATATCGACGACGGCCTCACCGGGGCCAGGATCGGGAACCACGATGTCGACGAGCTCGACGGGCGCCTTCTTGGAGCGGGCGATGACACCCTTGACGGTGCTGGGCACGGGACCTCCTGAGTGATACGAGACGTCGTCATCGACGGTGGACCAGGCTATCGGCTGTGGGCACGGACCCGCTCGGCCGTGCCGTCGACCGGCGGACGGGTCAGGGACGCGCCGAGAGCAGCGCCGTCGCGACGGCCGCGATGCCCTCGCCTCGGCCGGTGAGGCCGAGCCCGTCGGTCGTCGTGCCGCTGATCGAGACCGGCGCCCCGCACGCGCGCGACAGCGCCTGCTGGGCCTCGGCGCGGCGCGTGCCGATCTTGGGCCGGTTGCCGACGACCTGGATCGAGACGTTGACGATGTCGTAGCCGGCCTCGCGCGTCAGGCGCGCCGCCTCGGCGAGCAGGGTGGCCCCCGACGCGCCCGACCACTGCGGCCGGCCCGTGCCGAAGTGCGCCCCGAGGTCGCCGATGCCCGCCGCACCGAAGAGCGCGTCGCACGCCGCGTGGGCCGCGACGTCGGCGTCGGAGTGGCCGGCCAACCCGGGCTCGCCGGGCCACAACAGGCCGCCGATCCACAACGGTCGCCGATCCGCGGGGTCGGCGTAGGCGTGCACGTCGGTGCCGATGCCCGTGCGCAGCGCGGGGACGGCCGGCCTGGCCTCGGCCACCGCCGCGAGCGCTGGGCCCGCCTCGCGGTCCGCCCCGGTCGCAGGAGCAGGAGCGGCCGCCGACGACCGCCCCCCGGCCTCGTCGGCCGCGCCTGCTGCCGCGCAGAACGCCTCGGCCCGCTCGAGGTCGGCCCGATCGGTGATCTTGAAGGCCAACGCGTCTCCGGGGACGACGCGCACCGGCACCCCGATGGCCTCGGCGAGGGCGGCGTCGTCGGTCGCGCGGGCGCCGGCGGCGTGGGCATGCACGATGACATCGCGGGCGAAGCCCTGCGGAGTCTGGATCGCCCGCAGCGACGCTCGGTCGGGCGTGTGCGCGACGAGGTGATCGGTGTCGACGAGCTTGATGGTGTCGGCCACGGGCAGGCCGGGCACGACCGCGCGATCGCCGGCCTCCAACGCCGCCAGCACGCGAGCGAAGACGTCGGGCGGCGCGAGGCACCGGGCGGTGTCGTGGACGAGCACGTGCTGGGCCTCGACCCCCTCGAGCGCCCGGAGGCCCGCGGCGACCGAGTCGCTGCGCTCGGCGCCGCCGGCGACGACCTCAACGAGCGACCGCTCCTCGTCACGCACGAGCCGCCGGGCCGCCTCGTGCTCCGCGGCCGGGGCGACGACGACGATGCGCGTGAGCTGCGCCAGGCCAGAAACGGCGAACGCCTGGTCGAGTGCCCACCGCAATAGTGGGCGCCCGGCCAGGCGAACGAATGCCTTGGGTCGATCAGCCCCGAGACGCGACCCGGAACCGGCCGCGACGAGGACGACGGCGACGCTCAGGAGGCGAGCACCTCGTCAAGGATCGACTCGGCCTTGACCTCGTCGGTCTTCTCGGCGAGCGCCAGCTCGGAGACGAGGATCTGACGCGCCTTGGCGAGCATGCGCTTCTCGCCGGCCGACAGGCCGCGATCCTTGTCGCGACGCCACAGATCGCGCACGACCTCGGCGACCTTGATGACGTCACCAGAGGCCAGCTTCTCGAGATTGGCCTTGTAGCGGCGCGACCAGTTGGTCGGCTCCTCGGTGTGCTCGGCACGAAGCACCTGGAACACGCGGTCGAGGCCCTCCTGGCCGACGACGTCGCGCACACCGACTAGGTCACAGTTTTCAGCGGGAACCTCGATGGTGAGGTCACCTTGAGCGACCTTGAGTACGAGGTAGAGCTTTTCCTCTCCGCGAATCGTGCGGGTCTTGATCTCTTCGATGAGGGCCGCACCGTGATGCGGATACACAACCGTCTCGCCGACCTGGAAGCTCATATGTTCGTAATCCCCTTTCGCGACCTTCAGCCTACCACGCCGGCCGTCATCCACGGAACTCGACCCGCACCATTTGCGCTGGTCAGGAACCGACATGACCAAATCTCACCGGCGCTCGGGGTTGACATCTGGACGGTCGTGCGAGTATGAACGTCCGCCCGAATCGTCCCATTCGTCGGCGTCATCGACCTCGGCGGCGCGCAGGGCCGAGGGGTGGCCGAGGGTGGCCAAGAGCCGGCCCGAGAGCCGGGTCGAGAGCCGGGCCGAGAGCCGGACACGGATCGACCTCACGTTGCGCCGTAGCCCGCGGCGAGCGGGTCCGGCCGGGTAGGGTGATCAGCGTGAACCGACGAATCTCCCGTGGCACCAGCCCCGCCACCTCGATCGCGCGCCCCGCGCGACCCAGCGACTCCCGATCCCGTCGGACTCTGCGCACGGTCGTGGCCGGATCCGTCGTCGCGCTGGCGCTGTCCGCCTGCCAGTGGAGCTCACCGATCACGTCGATGAAGTCGTACGACCCGTCCGACGGTGTCTCGACCCAGGTGGGCGCGCTGCACCTGAACAACCTCATCGTCATCTCGGAGAAGCAGGGCTCTCCCGGCAACCTCGTCGGTCTCGCGATGAACCTCACTCAGCAGCCCGCCGAGGTGTCCGTGGCGACGGTCACCGACAGTCAGGCCGGGACGGCCAGCGCCAAGCTCCAGGTGCCGGCCGGCGGCACGGCGCAGTTCACCGACGGGGCCGGCAAGGCGACGACCCTTCCTGCCGTGCAGGCGCCGCCCGGAGCCATGGTGCAGCTCCTCGTGCAGACCAACCTCGGCCAGACGGTCGTCGACGTGCCGGTGCTGCCGGCGTCGGGCTACTACGCCAAGTACGGCCCGGCAGGCGCGGCGGCCTCCGCGACGCCGACGTCGGCGCCTGCGACTCCGGCGCCCGCCAGCCCCACGACGGCACCTGCCGCGCCGACGGCGACGGCGAGCCCGACGAGCTGAGCACGCGCACACACCACTGACGGGGCCCGTCGCACCCAGCTGGGTGAGGCGGGCCCCGTCGTGTGGTCGGCCCGGTCGGTCGGTCCGGTTCCTGCCGACTGCTGCCCGGGCACCGCCGTGCCGGGCGACTCCCGCCTCAGCCCTCGAACTTGTAGCCCAGCCCGCGCACCGTGACGATGTGCCGCGGCGACGCGGGGTCGGGCTCGACCTTGGCGCGCAGTCGTTTGACGTGCACGTCGAGGGTCTTGGTGTCGCCGACGTAGTCGGTGCCCCACACGCGGTCGATGAGCTGCATGCGGGTCAGCACGCGCCCCGAGTTGCGCACGAGCATCTCGAGCAGCTCGAACTCCTTGAGCGGCATCGCGACCGCCGTGCCCCCCACGGTGACGACGTGACGCTCCACGTCGACCCGCACGGGACCGGCCTCGACGCTCGCCGGCAGCAGCTCCTCGGGCTCCTGCAGTCGGCGCAGCACGGCCTTGATGCGGGCCAGCAGCTCGCGGCTCGAATAGGGCTTGGTGACGTAGTCGTCGGCGCCGAGCTCGAGCCCCACGACCTTGTCGACCTCGCTGTCCTTGGCCGTGAGCATGATGATCGGCACCGACGAGCGCTGCCGCAGCGCCCGACAGACGTCCACCCCGGACAGGCCGGGGAGCATGAGGTCCAGCAGCACGAGATCGACGCTCTCGCGCTCGAACTCGGCGAGTGCGTCGGGCCCGGTCTCGGCGACGACCACCTCGTGCCCCTCCTTGGTGAGGAGGTAGCTGAGCGGGTCGGAGAAGGACACCTCGTCCTCGACCACCAGGATTCGGGACATCGATAGCTACCTTTCGACAGGATGCGTGAGAGGGCCGGACGCGACGACGCTCGGCGTCGGGACGGGCTCGTCGGTCGCTGCGTCCGCTGCCGAGGGCGTCGGACGGGGTCGCCACGGGGTCGCGGGTGGGTCGTCGCGGCCGGGGGCCTCGGGGCCGACGGCGTCGTCGCGGGTGTGACCGGCGTCGCGGGTGTGACCGGCGTCGCGGTCGTGACCGGCACCGTGGTCGTGGTCGTGGTCGTGGTCGTGGTCGTGATCGGGTCGGGGACCGTGCGCGGCGGTGGGCAGCCGGATCGTGAACGTCGATCCGTTGCCCTCCGAGCTCCAGACCGTCACCTCGCCGCCGTGATTGGCACAGACGTGTTTGACGATCGCCAGCCCGAGGCCGGTGCCGCCGGTGGCTCGCGAGCGCGCCGGGTCGACGCGATAGAAGCGCTCGAAGATGCGATCGAGATCGGCGGCCGGGATGCCGCGCCCCTGGTCGGCGACGGAGGCCTCGACGACGAAGCCGCGGGTGCGCACGGTGACGGCGACTCTGGTGTGCCGCGGCGAGTAGTTGACCGCGTTGGTCAGCAGGTTGAGGATCGCGGTGCCGAGCAGCGCGGGATCGCCATAGACGCAACTGTGCGGCTCGAGGGACGCGACGAAGGTGATGTCGCGCGCCTCGGCGATGGTCCGGGCGTGGCTGATCGCCTCGCGCGCCGCGACCGCGACGTCGACCAGGGTCGTCTGGGTGCCGGCTTCCTGACTCTGCAGGCGGGACAGCTCGACGATCTCGTGCACGAGCGTGCTCAGTCGTCGGCTCTCCGCGCCGATGCGGCCCGCGAACCGCGCTACCGTCTCGGGGTCGTCGGCCGCGTCCGCGATGGCCTCCGCGAGCAGGCTGATGCCCCCGACGGGCGTCTTGAGCTCGTGGGAGATGTTGGCGACGAAGTCGCGTCGCACCTCCTCGACCCGGCGGGCGCGGGTGCGGTCCTCGACGAGCAGCAGCACGTGGGCGGCGCCCAGCGGCGCGACGCGCACGTCGAGGGCGAGCAGCCCCTCCCCCATCGGCCCGCGGGGCACCTCGAGCTCGAGCTCCCTGATGACCCCGTCGCGGCGCACGCCGCGCACGACCTCGCGCATCGACGCGTGGGCGAGATCGGCGTCACGCACCAGCCCCAGCGGCACCGCACTGGGGCTGTGCATGACGACGCGGTCGTCGGTGTCCACGACGATCGCGATGTTGCCGAGCACCGCGAGCACCTCGGTGACGCCGGCATCGGTGATCTCGCCCGAGGCGGGGGCCGTGGCGACGCCGCCGTCGGTGAGCGGACCCGATGCCGCCGCCCGCCCGGGGACCCGGGAGCGGACCAGAGCATGCGCGAGCCACCCGATGACGGCACCCACCGCGACGGCGAACCCCGCCCCCAGCAACCACTCCACGCCTGCAGGGTACGCGGCGTCGCCGCAGGTCCGCGCCGCGTGGCGGGCGAGGAGCACAGCGATCGCCTGGATGACGACTACTGTTCACCTACGCGGCGTTCGTCGTTCACTCGAAACTGCCAGGGTCGTCCACGCCGCGATCCGACGACCCGAGAAGGACACCATGCGCGACGCGTTCCACGAGGATCTGGACAAGATCTCCGACACCTTGGTCGAGATGACCCGGCTCGTCGGCTCCGCCATGTCCCGGTCGACGACGGCACTGCTCGACGCCGACCTGCCGCTCGCCGAAGGGGTCATCGAGTCGGACCCTCAGATCGACGCCCTGCGCGACGAGATCGACGAGATGGCCGTGCAGCTCATCGCTCAGCAGCAGCCGGTCGCCACCGACCTGCGCATCGTCGTCACCGCCCTGCACATGGCCTCCAGCCTGGAGCGCATGGGCGACCTCGCCGAGCACGTCGCCAAGGTGGCCCGCCTGCGCTACCCCAAGCCCGCCGTGCCCCCGCAGGCCCAGGCCACGATCGTGCGCATGGCCCAGCTCGCCGAGCGCATCATCGCCGAGGTCGGCTCGATCATCGCGGCCAAGGACGTCAACGGAGCGGTCACCCTGCACGCCAGCGACGAGGAGGTCGACGCCCTGCACCGGCAGGTCTTCGCCCTGCTGGCCAGCGAGGACTGGGCCGGTGGCACCGAGGCGGCGGTCGACATCACGCTGCTGTCGCGCTACTACGAGCGCTTCGCCGACCACGCCGTGTCCGTGGCGCGGCAGGTCGCCTACCTCGTCAGCGGCGAGTGGGAGCACCGCCGCCGCGCCGTCAACGCCTCCTGAGCATCACCGCGCGCTCGCCGAAGACCGACGTGCGGGTGGCCGTCGCGGCTCGAACCTGAGCCCTCGACAGCCCCCGACCCGCACGTCGGTCTCGGCATGTCGCGTCTTCGGCATGTCGCGTCTTCGGCCTGTCGGTCCCGTGCGGCCGGAGCATGCCCGACGCCCGAACACTGCGCAACACACGCGAAAGGCCGGGCGCACGCGAAGGGCCGGCGCACGCGAAAGGCCGGGCGCACGCGAAAGGCCCGGCGGGTGCCTGTCAGCACGACCGCCGGGCCCCGGGGCGACGCGCGTCAGCGGCCCTGGTTGGCCACGGCATCCGCGGCGGCCTTGGCCGCCTCGGGGTCGAGGTAGGTGCCGCCGACGGTCACCGGCTTGAGGTCTTCGTCGAGTTCGTAGACCAGCGGCATGCCGGTGGGGATGTTGAGACCCGCGATGTCGTCGTCGGAAATGCCGTCGAGGTGCTTGACGAGCGCGCGCAGGGAGTTGCCGTGCGCGGCGACGAGCACGGTCTTGCCGGCCTTGAGGTCGGGCACGATGTCGGACTCCCAGTAGGGCAGCATGCGCGCCACGACGTCCTTGAGGCACTCGGTCTTGGGCATGTCCGGGCCGAGGTCGGCGTAGCGGGGGTCGCCGGCCTGCGAAAACTCGTTGTCGTCGGCGATGTCCGGAGGCGGGGTGTCGTAGGAGCGGCGCCACAGCATGAACTGCTCCTCGCCGTACTGCTCCTTCGTCTGCTTCTTGTCCTTGCCCTGCAAGTCGCCGTAGTGCCGCTCGTTGAGGCGCCAGTTGCGCCGCACCGGGATCCAGTGCCGGTCGGCGGCGTTGAGCGCCGCGTTGGCGGTGTTGATCGCGCGGCGCAGCAGCGAGGTGTGCACGACGTCGGGGAGCAGCCCGGCCTTCTTGAGCTGCTCACCGCCCGCGACGGCCTCGGCGCGCCCCTTGTCGGAGAGCTCCACGTCCACCCAGCCGGTGAAGAGGTTCTTGGCGTTCCACTCGCTCTCGCCGTGGCGGAGCAACACGAGGGTGTAGGTCATGCCCCAACCCTAGTGGGGCGAAGCCTCCCCTGGTCGGGGTCCTGGGTCCCCTTCCTGGAGGAGATGGGCGAAGGCCTCGAGATTGCGCAGCGACTCTCCGCGCGAGACCCGCCAGGCCCACTCCCGCTTCATGGATTCGAGGAAGCCGAGGGCCAGCAGCTCGTTGAACGGGGCGTCCGCGGCCTGCAGCACCGCGCCGAAGAGTTCATCGAGCGACGCGGAGTGCACGGCCTCCAGCGGCAGGGAGCCCACGACATACACGTCCCCGGGAGAGTCGATGGCGTAGGCGAGGTTGCCGGCGCGCATGCGCAGGTTGCGCGAGAGCAGGAAGCGGTAGACGGCCTCGTGGTTCTCGTCGGGGTTGCGCACGACGAACGCCGAGACCGACAGGTCGCGTTCTGAGACGAGCAGCGAGACGACGGTCTTGAGCTTCTTCTCGCCGGGCAGCACGACGACGTATTCACCGGCGCGTCCGCCCGCCTCGGCCTCCAGGTCGTTGGCTCGGGCGAAGCCGAGGATGACCTCGCCCACGTCGTCGCGTCGGGACATCGTGCCTCCTCGTGCCGCCGTGGCTGGACCGCGCACCGCCCGCTCCGCCGGGACGGTCGGCGACCAGCGGTCAGGCGGCCCGGCGGTGGGCCACCGCCTCACGGTAGACCGACAGCAGGCGCCGTGTCGTGACGGGCCAGCCGAAGCCGGCGGCGTGCTCGAGCGCCAGGCGCGACAGCCGGGCCCGCCGCGCCGGATCGGTGAGCAGCGCGGCGAGGGTATCGGCCCAGGTCGCGACGTCGTGTCCGGCGACGAGCACGCCGCCGCCCACGGCCATCGGCAGGCCGCCGACGCGCGCGGCCACCACCGGGGTGCCGCACGCCTGCGCCTCGAGCGCGACCAGCCCGAAGGACTCGCTGTGTGAGGGGATGGCGACGAGGTCCGCCGCGCGATACCAGTCGGCGAGCTCGGCGCGCGGCACGGGCGGCTCGAAGCGCACCCGGTCGCGCAGCCCCAGCGACGCCGCGAGGTCGGCCAGCGCGCGCGGGCGTTCCAGCCCCGACCCGCTGGGGCCACCGAGGACGACGACCCGCAGCCGCCGCGACAGGTCGGGCCCGCCGAGCCCGCTCGAGACGATGCGGGCGGCGGCGCGCACGAGCAGGTCGGGGGCCTTGAGCGGCTGGATGCGGCCGACGAAGAGCACGACGAGCTCGTCGGGGTCGAGCCCGATCCGACCCCGGGCGGCGGCGCGGCCGTCGCCGGGCGTGAAGAGGTCGAGGTCGACACCCGGCGGCACGATCGCGACCCGCTCCGGGTCGGCGTCGTAGAGCTCGACGAGTTCGCGGGCCTCGACGTCGGTGTTGGCGATGAGCCGGTCGGCGGCCGCGACGACCTGCGCCTCGCCGATCTCCCGCCCGGCGGGCTCGGGCGAATCGCCCTGCGCCAGCGAGCGATTCTTGACCCGCGCCATCGTGTGCATGGTGTGCACGAGCGGCACGCCCCAGCGCTCGGCGGCGAGCCAGCCCACCTGCCCCGACAGCCAGTAGTGCGAGTGCACGAGGTCGTAGTGCCCCTCCGGTCGCGCGGCCACCGCCCGCATGACGCCGGCGGTGAAAGCGCACAACTGCCCGGGCAGATCACCCTTGCCGAGCCCCTCGTAGGGACCCGCGACGACGTGGCGCACGAGCACTCCCGGCGCGAGCTCGACCGTCTCGGGGAGGGCGCCGCTCGTCGCTCGGGTGAAGACCTCGACCTCGACCCCGGCCTGCGCCAGGCGGCGCGCGATCTCGACGACGTAGACGTTGAGGCCGCCCGCGTCGCCGCTGCCCGGCGGGTCGAGCGGCGAGGTATGCACGGTGAGCATGGCCATGCGATCGATCCCGTGCCGGCCCATGAGCGCGCTCCCTTCGTCCTGCTCCCGCGGCACATCATGCCGTGCCGCCCGCGACCCCGGGCGCGGCGCCCATGCCCCGAGGCCGCCGGATCTAGGGTCGCAGGGTGAGCGCACGACCGGTCGGCGAGGTGACGCGCGGCACGACGAACCCCAACCGCCTACGCCGGGTGGATCGGTGGCTGGCCGCCGTGCAGGCGCCCCGGCTGCGGCGACCCGGGCCGGCGCCGATCGTCGTCGACCTCGGCTACGGGCGCACCGGCACGACGACGCGCGAGCTGCACGAGCGGCTGCGGGCGGTGCGGCCCGACGTGGAGGTCGTCGGGCTCGAGATCGAGCCGACGCGGGTGGCGGCCGCTCGCCCGCTGGAGCGGCCCGGGCTGCGCTTCGCGTTGGGCGGCTTCGAGGTGCCGCTGCCGGGCGAGCGGCGCGCGAGCCTCATCCGGGCGTTCAACGTGCTGCGGCAGTACGACGAGCGCGCGGTGGGCCGGGCGTGGGCCCGAATGAGCGAGCGACTCGAGCCCGACGGCGTGCTCGTCGAGGGCACGTGCGACGAGCTGGGGCGGCTCGCCACGTGGGTCTGGCTCGAGGCGGCCGGGCCGGTCGGGTTCACGATCTCGGTGGGGCTGCGTGGCCTGGAGCGCCCGTCGGACGTGGCGCCGCGGCTGCCCAAGGTGCTCATCAACCGCAACGTGCCCGGGGAGCCGGTGCACGACTGGCTGCGCGCCCTCGACGACGCGTGGGCGCGGTCGGCGCCCCTGGCCGCCTACGGGCGTCGGCAGCGCTTCATCGCGACCGTGGAGCGTGTGCGCGCCGCCGGCTGGCCGGTCGTCGGGGGCCGTAGCCGGTGGCGCGTCGGCGAGGTCAGCGTGCGCTGGGAGGCCGTCGCGCCGGCGGCGCGCTGAATGTGTCTCGCGCCGGTGCGCGAAGTGAGGCCGGTTACCAGGCGCCGTAGGGGCCCTGGCCGCCCTTGCGCCCCGACTTGCGGCGCGGCGAGATGGCCCGCAGCGCCGGCCGCACGTCGGCGAGGTAGACGCCCGCGGCGACGACCCCGAGCACGCCGATGCCGAGGACGTTGCCGATGGTCACGAAGCCGACGGCGACCGCGACGGCGAGGATCGCGACCCAGCCGGGTTTCGTCAGCTTGCCGGCGGCCTGGTAGGCCTGCGGTTGATAGCGCAGCGCGTCGACGAGCGCATAGACCTCCAGCGCGAAGGCCGCGAGGCCGAGGGCGAGCATGATGAGGGCCTGCGCGTTGCCCAGGTAGTAGGTCAAGTCCAGCATGTCTCCAGGGTACGGATCGGGCTGTGTGGGGCCTGGGAGACGGGCCCGAGCCACGCAGGGCATCTCGGGCCATCGGGCGGGCCGCCGGCGGCGGCGCACCCGATGGCTACGTCTCGACGAGCACGGTGAACGGGCCGTCGTTGACGGACTCGACGGCCATGTCGGCGCCGAATCGCCCTGTGCGGACGTCGAGCCCGTGGACCCGCAGCGCGTCGGCGAGAGCGTCGATGAGCTGCTCCGCCGCCTCGGCGCTCGCCGCCGCGCTCCACGACGGTCGCCGGCCCTTGCGCGTGTCCCCGTAGAGCGTGAACTGGCTGACCAGCAGCACCTGGCCCGGGCGCCGGTCGGCCTGGCCCTGCTCGAGGTCCACCGGGTCACGCCCGAGTCGGTCGAGGCTGAGCTCGCCTCGCAGGATGCGCAGCCCCGCGATCTTGCGGGCCATCGCCTCGACCTGGGTGTCCCCGTCGTCGCGATGCGCCGCGACGAGGGCGAGCAGGCCGGGGCCGATGGCCCCGACCTGCTCCCCCGCGACGGTGACCTGCGCTCGGGTCACGCGCGCGAGCACGGCACGCATGAGCGCGTTCAGGCCTCCTGCGCCGGCGCGGCCGGGGTGGCCGGCGCCGTGTCGGCGCTCGCAGCTGTCGCGCTCGCGGGAGCGGTCGCGGAAGCGCTCGTCGACGACGCGGCGGCGCGGCGACGCGGGGCCGACGTCGTGGCGGACGCGGGCTTGCTCGCCGGGCCGGTGGCGGTCGCCTTCACCGGGGCTTTGACGGCTTTGACGGCTTTGACGGCCTTGACGGCCTTGACCGGCTTGACTGCCTTGACGGACTTGGCGGACTTGCCCGCCGTGGCCGACCGGCGGGTGGCGACGGCGCTCGTGCCCGCGGCCGGCTGGGCGGCGGCCTTGCTGCCGCTCTTCTTCGCCGTCGTCACCGTGGCGCCGGCCTCGACGCCGCTGCTCGAGGGGATGCCGTGCCGGCTGCGGCCCTCGTCGTCGGTCGCCGGCGCGCCGGTGGCGCGGCCGGTGGCGGGCGACACCCGCGGGCGGCGGGGCGCGCGGCGGGCCGCCGGGGCGTCCTGGGCGGCGCCGCCCTGCGCGGGGCGGACCGGTCGTGCTACCGAACCTCGGCGCAGGAGCGTGCTCGGGGTGCTGGAGCGGCCGAAGTGCGAGACGGCTTCGACGACCTCGTCCGCCTGCTCGCGGGCGGAGGTCACAGCGCTCGTCGCGCGGTCGCGGGTGCGGTCGGCGGCCGTGTGGGCGGCGCGGCTCGCGGCGGCCTGGCCGCGGGCGACGGTCTTGCCCGCGCGGTCGAGCAGCTCCTCGGTCTGCTGCACGCGCGGCTGCCGCTTGAGCACCCGCTCGCCGCGCTCGGCGAGGTCGCTGAACTGCGACTGCGTGCGCACGACGACATCCAGCGCCTCGTTGAGGGCGATGGCCGGCACCTGGCGCGCGCCGATGACGAGCCGGCGCAGGTCGGCGCGGGTCGTGCCGCTGGAGTCGGTGGGCGTCGACTCCCCCGTGGCGGTGGCACCGATCTCGCGCAGCTTCTGCGCGGCGAGGTCCGTGGCGCCCAACACGGCGTAGAGGGGGTTGAGGCCGATCGGGCTACGGCGCTGCGATGACGTCATGACTCTCCTTGCTCGGGCCGCGACGCGGTCCTGTTCGCGGGGGTGATGGGTGCTGTGAAGTCGTGGGGGTCGGCCGGCCCGGCGCTCGCCGGGTCGACGAACGAGTCGTAGAGGTCGACGATGAGCCGGCGCTGGCGTGGCGTGAGCCGCGGGTCGCTCGCCAGGGCCGCGCGGACGTCGACGTCGTGCCCGCCGGCCGCCTCCTCGTCGGACACGTCGAGCAACCCCGCCTGCACGTAGAGCGACTCGGCCGAGATCTCCAGCCCCTTGGCCAGCGCTTGCAGGATCTCGGCGCTCGGGCGACGCAGACCGCGCTCGATCTGGCTGAGGTAGGGGTTCGAGATGCCCGCGGCCTTGCTCAGCTGGCGCACGGACAGCTGGGCGTTCTGCCGCTGCTCGCGCAGGTAGGCGCCGAGGTCGCGGACGCCGGGCACGTGCGCGCCGACACCCGACACCGGCGCGCCGGGCACGGGCACGCCGCGCAGGGTGCGGTTGAGGCGGCTCACCCCTCCAGTGTGCTTGCTCTTGCTAGCGGATGCAAATCTCAGCTAGCACAGGCGGCGTGGGGTGCCGCACGCGAGCCCTCAGGGGGTCACGACGATCGTCGGCGCGGCGGCGACGTGACCCCCCTCGAAGGCGACGTCGAGCACGGCATCGGGGGCCGTGTTGCGCTTGACGACGCCGAGCGCGATGGGGCCGTCCTCATGGTGCCGGGCCACGGTCGTCAGCCGCCCCACCTCACGCCCGCCCAGCGTCAGCGGCGCGCCGGCCTCGGGCAGCACGTGCCCGGAGCCGTCGAGGTGCAAGAAGACGAGGCGCCGCGGCGGGCGGCCCAGGTTGTGCACCCGAGCGATGGTCTCCTGACCGCGATAGCAGCCCTTGTGCAGGTGCACGGCGGTGCGCAGCCAGTCGAGTTCGTGCGCGATCGTGCGGTGGTCGGTCTCGGCGAGCAGGCGCGGCCGCCACGCCGCCACACGCAGCGCCTCGGCCGCCCAGGTGCCGGCGAGCGGCCGGTCGGCGACGAACTCCTCGAGCCGATCCCGCGGCACGAGCACCTCGCGCCAGGGGCGCTGCGTGCCCGGGTGCGGGTCGGCGCTGCTGTAGAGGGCGGTGTCGCCCACGGGTCCGGGCCACGGGTCCACCCAGGTCGGCGGCTCCCCCGGCAGGCCCTGCGCGGCACGCGGCTCACCGACGGTCGCGAACTGCCCGCCGACATCCTCGACCTGCACGTCGAGCAGGAAGCGCATGCGGTCGAGCCACTGCGCCACCTGCTCACTCGTGCCCGGCTCGACGCCCAGCCAGGTGGCATCGCCGTCGTCGACGACGTGCAGGGCGTGCTCGATGTGCCCCTTCGGGCTGAGGATGAGCGACTCCGCGGAGGTGTGCGGCGCGAGCTCCAGCAGGTGCTGGCTCGTCAGGGAGTGCAGCCAGCGCAGGCGGTCAGGTCCCGTGACCCGCACGACGCCGCGATGCGAGAGGTCGACGACGGCCAGCCCTTCGGTCAGCAACCGCTGCTCGCGCACCGGGTCGCCGTAGTGCGCGGCGACCCCGGCGTCGAGGCCGTGACCGGCGACCGCGTCGGGCCGCTGCAGCAGCGGCGAGACATGACCCACGTCGGCCGTCATCGTGTCCTCACCTCCTCAGCCGACCCGCTTGAGCTGGGCCGACACGTGGCTGGTCAGCGGCTCACCCACCGCGGCCATGTCCATGACCCACATGAGCTGGGAGTCGACGAGGCCATACATGCGCTTGGCCGAGTTGTAGGCCTTGGCCGCGGGTGAGCGGAGCACGCCGTCGGTCGCGAGCTCGATCGCGGGGCGCTGGGCGTCCTTGCGACCGACATACATCTCGACGATGCCGGTGGGATGGGCGAGCAGCAACTCGACCTCGCCGTTGTCGAGCACCCGCCAGAAGCCCTCCTCGCGGGCCAGCGGGCGCACCTGGTTGCCGTCGTCGTCGAGCAGCCACGTGCGGCTCGACATCGCGAGGAACGGCCGGCCGTCGTGCTCGATCGTCAGCTCCTGGCCGAAGTTCGCCGACTCGATCGTCGGATAGCCGACGACCCCGGCGCCCTCCCACCGTCCGACGAGCCAGGCCAGCGGGGCCAGGGCGGGCTGCAGGGTGGGGTCGAGTTCGAACGGCATTCGGACCTCCCGGGGCTTGCGTGCGATCGCGGGCGAGCGGGTGCTGCGGCCTCAGCGCACCGCCGCCATCATGTCAGGGCCCAGCGTCAGCCAGGTCACGGCGTAGGCGAGCACTCCCGGCGCCAGCACCGAGGCGACGCCGCTGGCCAGCTGGGCGCGCCGGCCGAAGAGCGTCGGCAGCACCGACTGCACCTGCCGCAGCGCGTAGCTGGACCCCGCCGCGACTGCCCCCGCCACGAGCAGCACGACCCCGGAGGCCTGGGCCCCCACGACCGACCCGAGCACCGGAGCGGCGAGCGCCCCCAGGGCCACGGCCACCAGACCCGCCGCGGGACCGCCCGCCCCCCAGCGCAGCCCGAGATCGGCCAGGCTCGCCACCGCGACCGCACCGAAGATCGCGACGCTGCTCGCGACCCCCTGCTCGTGCGCCGCGAGCAGCAGCACGCACGCCCCCGAGGTGAGCACGGTGATGCCCGTGATCGAGGCGGACACCGACTCCACGAGCCGCGGGCGCCCGTCGCGGCGGGCCAGTTGATGCACGAACTCGACGATCATCGAGAGCGCGACCGCGGCCGGCAGCAACGACTCCTGCAGCTCCTGGGAGAGCACACCCCCGCAGAGCAGGATGACGCCCGCCCCCGCGAGCGCGGCGGTCGTGCCGCGGGGGCTGGGCAGGCCGAGCAGGAGCACCCAGCCGCCCGCGAGCAGCAGCATCGCCGCCCCGAAGACCGCGAAGACAGGCAGCGAACCCCACTGCGGCCCCAGCAGCATGGCCGCGACGAAAGCCGCCACGAAGAGAGCAGCCCCGACGCCGGCCGTCAGCGTGACGAGCGGGCGCCACGGCCGGCGCGGCAGCATGAGCGACGCCGTCGACGTGTCGTCGTCGGCGTCACCGGCGGGACGAGGGGGCACGCGCAGCATCCTGTCATCAGCCGCCGGCGAACGGCGGCAGGACCTCGAGCGTCGAGCCGGGTGCCACCTGGTCGTCGTCGTGGGCCGGGCGGCCGTCGAGCAGCACGCTCGCGACGGCCAGCACCGGCTCCAGGTCGCGGTGCTCCGCGCGCGCCGCGGCGAGCACGGAGCCCACGGTGCCGGCCGGCCGATGCTCGGCGGTGACGCCGGCGGCCGCCTTGGCGGCCGCCCAGTAGCGCACGGTCACCTCGCGATTCGGGGCGGCATCGGGCGTCGGGCCGGGGCCGGCGGCCGGAGCGTCACGGGCGGCGTCGCGCACTGGCCGCAGCCCGGACGCTGCGCCGGCCGCCAGGGTCGCAGTAGCGGGTGTGGTCGGCATGTGCCCAGGGTCTCAGCTCGGCCCACGGTCGGCCAACCGTCACCACACGGACACCACACGGACCCCGCGCCGTGACCCGCGCGTCACCCGCTGTCGGCGGCCCCGCAACGCGCCGGACACGCCCCCCACACCGGGACGCCGCCCGACATCGCGCCCGTCTTTTTCGAGCCAGTGCGACGTCCGCCTATTCTGGGGGCGTGGCCAACCTCGTGCTCATGACCGATGCGCTGGCCCTCAGTGCCGAGGTCCTCCCCGCATTGGCGCTGCTCGACCACCACGTGCGCATCGTCCCGGCGGACGCCGCGGCGCTGCTCACCGAGACCGGCGCCGACGTCGTCCTCGTCGACGGGCGCCGCGAGCTCGCCCAGGCCCGCACGCTGTGCCGGCTCATCGACATGACGGGGGCGTCCGCGCCGGTCATCGTCATCCTCACCGAGGGCGGCCTGACCGCTGTCAACGCCGACTGGGCCGTCACCGACGTGCTGCTCGACGGCGCCGGTCCCGCGGAGGTCGAGGCGCGGCTGCGTCTGGCCGGTGCCCGCCGGGCCGAGACCGCGCCGCAGGACGAGGGGCCCATCACGACCGGCGAGCTGGTCATCGACGAGCACGCCTACACCGCGCGGCTGCGCGGCACCCCGCTCGACCTCACCTACAAGGAGTTCGAGCTGCTCAAATACCTCGCGCAGCACCCCGGCCGCGTCTTCACGCGCGCCCAGCTGCTGCAGGAGGTCTGGGGTTATGACTACTTCGGTGGCACCCGCACGGTCGACGTGCACGTGCGGCGGCTGCGCGCCAAGCTCGGCGCCGACCACGAGACGCTCATCGGCACGGTGCGCAACGTGGGCTACCGGTTCGTGCCCGAGGCCGAACCCTCCGACTGACCTCGAGCGGCCCGGGCCCGCGTCCGGCCCGTCCGCCGGTGGCAGCGGACAGGTCCGCGATCGGGGCGCCGGCGTGATAGTCATGCGGCATGCCGCTGCACACGTGTCCCACCCTCACTCCGAGTCAGCAGCGGCAGGTCGCCGACCTCATCGACATCTCCCGCATCACCGACGGCGTCAGCGCCGCGTCCGAAGAGACGCTCCTGCGGCTCGACTCCGCGACCGGCGGCGCGTGGCGCCACGTGCTCGCCACGCGGCAGGGTGACCTCGTGGGCTACGCGCACCTCGACGAGGGCGATCCCCAGGCGCCGTGGGCCGAGCTCGTCGTCGCCCCGCTGCGGCGCCGCGAGGGCGTCGGCTCCGAGCTGCTGGCCCACCTGCGGCGCCGGGCCCCGGCCGTGCGCGTCTGGGCACACGGGTTCCTTCCCGGCACCGCCAATTTCGCCGTCGCCCGGCATCTGCACGTCGTGCGCGAGCTGTGGCAGATGGCCCGTCCGCTCGACGGCCTGCCCCCGGGGCGCCCGCTCCCGGAGGGCTTCGAGGTCTCGACGCTGACCCCCGGCGACGCCCGGGACGAGGGCGACTGGCTGGCGACCAACGCGCTGGCCTTCGCGACCCACCCCGAGCAGGGCCGGGTCACCCTGGCCGACCTGCGGGCGCGTCAGGACGAGCCCTGGTTCGACGCGGCCGGCTTCTTCCTCGTGCGCGACACCCGGCCCGGGCCGACGCAGGGCCGACTCGCCGCGTTCCACTGGACGAAGGTCGAGCACGGCCGCGGCGAGGTGTATGTCGTGGGCGTCCACCCCGACTACCAGGGGCACGGGCTCGGCTCGGCCGTCACCTGGATCGGGCTCGACCACCTGCGCGACCAGGGGCTGGAGACCGTGACCCTCTACGTCGAGGGGCTCAACGCGCCGGCGATCGCGACCTACCGGCGGCTCGGTTTCGAACGCATCTCCCTCGACGTGCAACTGGCGGCCGCGGGTGTGCCCGCGGACGGCGCGCGATGACACGATGGGGCTATGACCGGGCCTACTGCGACCCCTGCGACCCCCGCCCACACCGACGACCCTGACGCCGAGGCCGGCGCCGACGCGACCGCACGAGGCGGCGCGACCGGCGATTCCGACGCCGGGCCGCACGTGCTCGGCCCCGGCATGAACCCCATCGCCGAGGTGACCGCCGCCTCGTCCCTGCAGCGGCCGAGGGCCGCCAACGGCCGCTTCGTGCGGCTGGAGTCGTCGGCCGCGGCGGGCCCCGACGGCGAGTCGCTGCCCTCGGACCGCTTCCTCGACCGCGAGATCTCGTGGCTGCAGTTCAACGAGCGGGTCCTGCAGCTGGCCGCCGACCCCGACCTCCCGCTGCTCGAGCGCGCCCGCTTCCTCGCGATCTTCGCGAGCAACCTCGACGAGTTCTTCATGGTGCGCGTCGCCGGCCTCAAGCGGCGCGTCGCGACCGGCCTCGCCGTGCGCTCCGCCTCCGGGCTCGAGCCGCGGGAGGTGCTCGAGTCGATCCACACCGTCGCCGAGGGCCTCATGCGGCGGCACGCCGAGGTCTTCGCCGAGCTCGTGCGGCCCGCGCTGGCGGAGGAGCAGATCCAGATCGTCTCCTTCGAGGACCTGCCGGACACCGAGCGCGACACCCTGTCGGCGTGGTTCACCGATCAGGTCTTCCCGGTGCTCACCCCGCTGGCGGTCGACCCCAGCCACCCCTTCCCCTACATCTCGGGGCTCTCGCTCAACCTCGCCGTCGTCCTCGTCAACCCCAAGAGCGGCACCGAGCACTTCGCGCGCGTCAAGGTGCCCTCGTTGCTGCCCCGCTTCGTGCCCGTGCGCAGCGACGACGACGAAGAGCTGTATTCGGCGCGGTTCGTGCCGCTCGAGGAGGTCATCGCCGCGCACCTCGACATGCTCTTCCCCGGCATGGAAGTGCGCGAGCACTTCACCTTCAGGGTGACCCGCAACGAAGACCTCGAGGTCGAGGAGGACGACGCCGAAAACCTCCTCACCGCCCTGGAGAAGGAGCTGACCCGGCGTCGCTTCGGACCCCCGGTGCGGCTCGAGGTCGCGCAGGACACCGACGACCACGTCATGCACCTGCTGACGCGCGAGCTGGCGATCAGCCCGAAGGAGGTCTTCCGGCTGCCGACGCCGCTGGATCTGCGCGGCCTCAACGCCATGGCCGACCTCGACCGCACGGAGCTCAAGTACCCGGCGTTCGTGCCCCGCACCCACCCCGACCTGGCCCGCGTAGAGAGCAGCAAGGCCGCCAACATCATGGCCGCCGTCCGCACGCAGGACGTGCTCGTGCAGCATCCGTACGACTCGTTCTCGACGTCGGTGCAGGCCTTCATCGAGCAGGCCGCCGCCGACCCGAAGGTGCTCGCCATCAAGCAGACGCTCTATCGCACGAGCGGCGACAGCCCGATCATCGACGCGCTCATCGACGCCGCCGAGGCCGGCAAGCAGGTGCTCGCCGTCGTCGAGATCAAGGCCCGCTTCGACGAGCAGAACAACATCGAGTGGGCGCGCAAGCTCGAGCACGCCGGCGTGCACGTCGTCTACGGCATCGTCGGGCTCAAGACCCACTGCAAGCTCTCGCTCGTCGTGCGCCAGGAGAGCGAGGGGCTGCGCCGCTACTGCCACGTCGGCACCGGCAACTACCACCCCAAGACCGCCCGCCTGTATGAGGACTTCGGGCTCTTCACGTGCGACCCCAAGGTCGGCGAGGACCTCACGAAGCTCTTCAACCAGCTCTCCGGGTGGGCCCCGCGCAGCAAGTTCAAGCGGCTGCTCGTGGCGCCGCGGTCGCTGCGCGCCGGGCTCCTCGTGCGCATCGAGGAGCAGATCGACCGCGCCGACTCCGGCGAGGACGCCTACATCGGCATCAAGGTCAACTCGATGGTCGACGAGGCGATCATCGACTCGCTCTATCGCGCATCGCAGGCGGGCGTGCAGGTCGACGTGCTCGTCCGCGGCATCTGCGCGCTGCGGCCACGGGTGCCGGGGCTCTCGGACAACATCGAGGTGCACTCGATCCTCGGCCGCTTCCTCGAGCACAGCCGCGTCTTCGTCTTCGGCCGCGAGGGCGGCGACGGGGTCTACATCGGCAGCGCCGACATGATGCACCGCAACCTCGACCGGCGCGTCGAGGCCCTCGTGCGGATCACCGACCCTCGTCACATCGACGACCTCGTGACCCTGCTGCGGCGCGGGATGAGCGAGGCGACCTCGAGCTGGCACCTCACCGCGGAGGGCCGCTGGAATCGGCACAACCGCGGCATCGAGGGAGAGCCGCTCATCGACCTGCAGTCGGCGCTCATCACCGAGCACGGCACCCGTCGTCGCCGGTCCCGGGCCCGGTGATCGCGGCCCCGGCCCACCCCGCGACCCCTCTCACCTGCGTCGCGGGGCGGCACCGCCCATGAGCACACCCGACAACGGCCCCGTCATCGAAACCTCCGGGGCCATCCCGTGGCGCACGCGCTCGGGCCAGCTGCAGGTCGCCCTCATCCACCGCCCCCGCTACGACGACTGGTCCTGGCCCAAGGGCAAGCTCGACCCCGGCGAGGCCTGGCCCGTCACCGCGGTGCGGGAGGTCTGGGAGGAGACCGGGCTGCGGGTGCGGCTCGGGCTCCCGCTGCCGACCGCCGACTACCGGGTCTCGGGCTCGCGCAACCGCAAACACGTGCGCTATTGGGCGGCCCAGATCACCGGCGGCGCCGGCCGGCTTCTGCACGAGGTCGACGACGTGCGGTGGCTGGCGCCCGAGGCGGCCCGGCGTCAGCTCACCCACGAGCGCGACACCGAGCAGCTCGACGCGCTCGTCAAAGCGCACCGCAACCGCGCGCTGAACTCGCGGCCGTTCGCCGTCGTGCGGCACGCCAAGGCGCTGCCGCGCCGCAAGTGGCACAAGGACGACTGGCTGCGGCCGCTCGACGACCGGGGCAAGCAGGAGGCTCTGGAGATGGTCGACGTGCTGCTCGCCTACGGCATCGTGCGGCTGCTGTCGTCGTCGTCGACCCGCTGCGTCGACACCCTGGCGCCCTACGCGCGGGCGACGCGGCTGCCGCTCGAGACCAGCTACGCCCTGTCGGAGGAGGGCTACGAAAAGCGGCCCAAGCACGCGGTCAAGACGATGATCCGCCACCTCAAGGGCCGCCGTCCGGGTGGCATCTGCTCGCACGGGCCGGTGCTGCCGCCGCTGCTCGAAGCCCTCGCCGACCGGGCCCGCGGGCACGCCCGGCACGACCTGCGCCAGGCCGCGCGGTCGAACCTGGACAAGGGCGAGGTGCTCGTCTGCCACGTCGACCACAAGGATCGGGTCGTCGCGGTCGAGCGGCATCCGCCGGCGTGAGCCGCGTCGCACCTGTTCACGGGCCTGCCGACCGCGGCGAACGGAGCTGTGGAGAAAAATCCGGCGCGACGGGAACACTGGGGCCGCCCGTGTAGTTAACTCTTCCGTGCGCCGGGCCGCGGTAGCCCCGGGTCCCAACATCAGCCGCCTAGAGCGGCCACGCGCCGTGAGGCGCTCCCGGTCCGAGTGCACGCAGTAGGCGGGCCGCCCCAGCTGGGGCGGCCCGCCTACTCGCTTGTGGGGCCCCAGTGCGGGACACCCCGGACGGCGGTCCGGGTGCTCAGCGCTTCGTGCAGGAGCGCGCATGGTCGAGGTAGTCCGACGTCGCCTTGGCGCGCGCCCGCCGGCCCGGACCCTCCCAGCCGCAGTCGGCGCACGCCCCGTAGCAGAAGCTGCCCCGCTCGACGTAGGCGAGCACCTCGACCTTGGCCTTCTTCGCGGCCTTCTTGTCCTCCTTGGCGGGTGTGGCCAGCCCCGGTGTGCCGGCGAAGCGCTTGTTGAGCCGCTTGACGAGCTTCTTGTGCCCGTTGAACCCGATCTCCGCGCTGCCCATGGCCCAGGCCCTCCTCACGACGATCGAACGCCTGCGCGTTCGCGACCGTCAGGTTAGGCCAGCGCACCGAGCCCACACGCCCAAGGACGACAAACCGGACGACGGTGCGCGAAAACCGCGACCCCGCAACCGGTTCACACCGGCTACGCCGGTCGCGGCCAGGAGACCGGACCACGCGACAGCTCACCCGAACCCTGTCGCTGGTCTCCCCACGGGCTCTGGGCCTTCGATCAGCCGAAGCGTCCGGAGATGTAGTCCTCCGTCGCCTTCTTCGTCGGGTTGTTGAAGATCTTGTTCGTGTCGTCGTACTCGACGAGCTGCCCCGGCTTGCCCGTGCCCTCGATGTTGAAGAAGCCCGTCTTGTCACTGCAGCGCGCCGCCTGCTGCATGTTGTGCGTGACGATGACGATCGTGTAGTTCTCCTTGAGCTCGTTGATGAGGTCCTCGATGGCGAGCGTGGAGATCGGGTCGAGCGCGGAGCACGGCTCGTCCATGAGCACGACGTCGGGCTTGACGGCGATCGTGCGCGCGATGCACAGGCGCTGCTGCTGGCCACCGGAGAGACCTGAGCCGGGCTTGTCGAGCCGGTCCTTGACCTCGTTCCACAGGTTCGCGCCCCGCAGCGACCCCTCGACGAGCGCGTCGGCATCGCTCTTGCGCAGCCGCTTGTTGTTGAGCTTGACCCCGGCGAGCACGTTTTCATAGATCGACATCGTCGGGAACGGGTTGGGCTTCTGGAAGACCATGCCGACCTTGCGACGCACCTGCACCGGGTCGACGCCCTTGCCGTAGAGGTTCTGCCCGTCGACGATGACCTCGCCCTCGCAGTAGGCACCGGGGATGACCTCGTGCATCCGGTTGAGCGAGCGCAGGAAGGTCGACTTGCCGCAGCCCGACGGACCGATGAGCGCGGTCACCGAGCGCGGCTCGATGAGCATCGAGGCCTGCTTCACGGCGAGGAACTTGCCGTAGTAGATGTCGAGATTCTTGACGTCGATGGTCTTGGACACGTCAGGGCCTTTCGGGCGTCGCGTGCGGCTCAGCGGCCGGTCTTGGGGGCGAAGAACTTGGAGATCAGTCGCGCGATGACGTTGAGCGCCATGACGATGATGATGAGCACGAGCAGGCCGGTCCACGCCCGGTCGAGGTAGGGCTGCGGCGGGATGCCGGGCGACGTGTACGAGTAGTACGAGAAGACCGGCAGCGTCGCCATACGGCCGCTGAACGGGTTGAGGTTGACGCCCGTCGTGATGCCGACCGTGACGAGCAGCGGGGCGGTCTCGCCGATGACCCGGGCGATGGCGAGGGTCACGCCCGTCGCGATCCCGGCGATGGCCGTCGGCAGCACGACCTTCGTGATCGTCAGCCACTTCGGCACGCCGAGGGCGTAGGAGGCCTCGCGCAGCTCGTTGGGCACGAGCCGCAGCATCTCCTCGGTGCTGCGCACGACGACCGGGATCATGAGCACGGTCAACGCGGTGGCGCCGATGATGCCGGCCCGCGCGCCGGGCCCGAAGAAGAGCACGAACAGCGAGTAGGCGAACAGGCCGGCGACGATCGACGGGATGCCGGTCATGACGTCGACGAAGAAGGTCAGCGCCCGCGACAGCGTGTTCTTGTTGCCGTATTCGACGAGGTAGATCGCGGCGAGGACGCCGATCGGCACCGAGACAAGCGTCGTGATCGCCGTGATGATGAGCGTGCCCATGATCGCGTGGTAGGCGCCGCCGCCCTCGCCGACGACCCCGCGCATCGAGTAGGTGAAGAACTCGACGTCGAAACGCTCGGCGCCCAGAGCGATGACGGTCACCGCGACCGACACCAGCGGCACCATGGCGAGCGCGAAGAACGTGCTGACGATGCCCGTGACGAGGCGGTCGACGGCGGGCCGCGGACCCTCGACGACGCGCGAGATGACGAAGATCGCCACGCAGTAGATGAGGGCCGTCAGCGCGATGAGCGCGACGACGTGCGCGCCCACGCCGAGCGCGAAGAGGATCGCCCCGGCGACGAGGAAGCAGACGACGGCGATCCCGAAGATCGTCGTGCCCGAGAGCACGGGGTTGAGGAACGACGAGCCGCCGCCCTCGTCGCCCCGGTGGTCGCGGGGCGGGCGCACCGGTCCCTGCGGGGTGCCGGCATCGGTCGTCAACGTCGGGTCCGTGCCGTCGGCGGGCTGGCTGCCGCGCGGGCTCGTGGTCGTCGTGGCCATGTCAGTTGGCTCCGGAGAACTCGGCCCGGCGCGAGATGATCCATCGCGCGAGCATATTGACGAGAAGGGTCAGGGCGAAGAGCACGAGGCCCGACGCGATGAGCGTGCTGACGGCCAGGCCGCTGGACTCGGGGAACTGCAGCGCGATGTCACCGGCGATCGTGCCCGGGTTGGACGAGCTGATGAGGTCCCAGGTGTAGCGCGCGGTCGGCGACAGGATGATCGCCACGGCCATCGTCTCGCCGAGCGCCCGGCCGAGGCCGAGCATCATGCCCGAGATGATGCCCGAGCGGCCGAACGGGATGACGGCCTGCCGGATCATCTCCCAGCGGGTCGCGCCCAGGGCCAGGCTGGCCTCTTCGTGCAGGCGGGGGGTCTGCAGGAAGACCTCGCGGTTCACCGCGGTCATGATCGGCAGGATCATGACCGCGAGCACGACGCCCACGACGAAGATCGTGCGGCCGGTCGTGCTCGGCGGGCCCGTGAAGAACGGGAGCCAGCCGAAGTAGTCGTAGAAGAACGTGAGCACCGGCACGGTCGCCGGTGCGAGCACCGCGATGCCCCACAGGCCGTAGACGAGGCTCGGCACGGCGGCGAGCAGGTCGACGAGGTAGCCGAGGGCCTGCGCGAGCCGGCGCGGGGCGTAGTGGCTGATGAACAGCGCGATGCCGATCGACAGCGGGGTCGCGATGAGCAGCGACAGCGTCGCGGAGATCACGGTGCCGAAGAGCAGCGGGCCGATGTAGTGCACGAGGCCCTGGCCACCGCGCACCTGGCTGGGGTCGGCGACCAGGGCGGGCCACGCCTGCCACAGCAGGAAGGCGGCGACGCCGGCCAGGATCGCGAGGATGAGGATGCCAGAGCCCAGGGAGAACCCGTTGAAGATCCGGTCTCCCGCCCGGCGCACCGGCTTGGGCCGGTCGAGTGCTTGTGTCGCCACGTCAGTTCTTTCGGCTAGAGGTCTGGGCCGCGCGGCCGGCGTGCGGGCCGGCACCGGCGACGCCGGGGTCCGATCAGACTACGAGCGGACCCCCGGCGCCAGCGATGGTCACTGGATGGCGTTGATGCCCTTCATGGCGTTCTCGCGCGTGGCGGCCGAGATCGGGGCGGAGCCGGCGGCCTTCGCCGCGGCCTGCTGGCCCTCCTCGCTGGCGATGTAGGTGAGCCACGCCTTGACGAGCTTGGCCTGGTTGGCGTCGGCGTACTTCGTGCACGCGAGCTCGTAGGAGGCCAGCACGAGCGGGTAGGTGCCGGCCTGCTTGGTCGTGCGGTCGATGTCGATCGCGTAGCTGTACTGCGGCTGGTCCTTGGACCGCGGGGACTCGTCGACGATCTTGGCGGCCGCCTCGGCGGTGTAGGCCACGTAGGCGTCGCCGACCTTGATCTTCGCGTGCGGCAGCTGCCCGATCTGGCTGGCGTCGGCGTAACCGATCGTGCCGGTGCCCGCGTTGATCGCCTGCACGACGCCCGCGGTGCCCTTCGCGGCCTCGCCGCCGGAGATCGGCCAGGTGCCGTTGTGCGGGGTCTTCCACACCGTCGGCGCGGTCTTGTTGAGGTAGTCGGTGAAGTTGTCGGTGGTGCCCGAGTCGTCCGAGCGGTGCACCGGCACGACGGCCGTGGCCGGGAGGTTGACGCCCGGGTTGTCGGCGGCGACCTTCGGGTCGTTCCACGTCTTGATCGTGCCCGCCATGAGACCCGCGAGGGTGGCCGGCGACAGCTGCAGGTCGGTGACGCCCTCGACCTTGTAGGCGACCGCGATCGGCGAGATGTAGACCGGGAACTGCACGAGCTCGCCGCCCTTGCAGGCCGTCGAGACCTTGGCCAGCTCCTCCTTCTTGAGGTGTGCGTCCGAGCCGGCGAACTGCACGCCGCCGGAGAGGAACTGGGTGCGGCCGGCGCCCGATCCCGACGGGTCGTAGTTGACCGTGGCGCCGGAGTTGGCAGCCTCGAACGCAGCCTTCCACGCCTCGACGGCGGCGGCCTGCGAGCTGGCGCCCGCACCGGCCAGCTGGCCGGACAGCGAGTTGCCGCCACCCGCGGTGCCGGCGCCGGCGCCGGATGTGCTGCCGCCCTCGTTGGCGGCGCCGCAGGCGCTCAGGCCGACCACGAGCAGGGACGCGGCGGACAGGGACACGCCTCGCAGAACGGAACGCTTCACGTGCTGAACCTCTTTCACACTATGGATGCACGAACGTCGAACAATCCCCCCGGGTCCGTCGTGCTCGCCGCCCGGTCGGTCACCATGCACTGTGCTGGGTACGGGTAAAGCACTGGCCCGCCGGACGTGAACACAGGGTGAACACAGCTTGGACATTCGCCCAGGAGTAGCGCGGCGTCCCACCGGTCTCCCACCATCGCGCCCCAGGCCGACACGTGTCAGGTCGCCCCGCGCAGCGGTCGGGCTCGCTGCCGCGGCAGCCGACCGACGAGCGCCCCGCGGTTCATCCCGACGTCGATTGGCCGCAGTGCGCGAGTCAGACGAGGTCGCCCGCGCGCCAGGCGCGAGCACCCGCCTCCAACTCCTCGGCGGTCGTCAGCATCGCGGCCGCCCGGCGCAGCTGCGGGGGCACAGCCGGGTGCGTCGCCTCCGGCGACGTCGGCGCGGGCGGCGGGGCGTCGGGGGCGAGCTCGTCCAGCTCGACCTCCTCGCGGGCCGCGCGCCCGGCGGCGACGACCCGGCAGAAGGCGCCCGCCCGGTGCAGGGCCACCCCGAGGTCGCCGTCGAAGACCCCGCGCAGGATCTCGTCGGCCAGATCCCGCAGCTCCTGCGGCCCCGGCGGTGTGGCGGCGCCGGCGACGACGCCGTCGACGACGGCAAAGGGCAGGCCCTGGACGTAGTCGGCGCTCGCGCCCGCGGGGTCGCGCCGCACCCACTCGCGCAGCACATACAGTCGCCACAGCAGCCCCGGCAGGCTCCGCCCGGGCCGCTGCGACCACAGCTCGGCGATCGTCGAGAGGCCGATCTCGTCGACGAGCGCGACGAGGCGGCGGGTCACCTCGGGGTCGTCGCTGGCGCGCCCGGCGTGCACGAGGGCGGCGGCGCTCTCGTCGGCGACCTGGATGATGACGGCCGGGTCGAGGCTCTCGGAGGCGAAGACCTCCATCATGCCGGGGGTCAGCCGCGACGGTCCGCGCGGCCGCTGGGGGCCGGGCCCCGAGGCCGGGGGGTGGGGCGCGTTCACGAGTCGTCGCCTGCCATCACGCGCTCACGCGGGCGTGGCCGGGCCGATGACGGCGACGCTGCGCGGGGGCAGCGTGATCCGGCCCCCCACGGTGGCGACGGTGGGGTCGAGGGCGAGCAGCACGACACCCTGGGGTCCTTCGTCGAGGCCGGTCTCGAGCTCCGCCGGCTCGTCGCCGAGGTTGACGGCGACGCGGTGCCGCCCGCGCACGACGACGAAGGTCCGGTCATGCGGCCCGGGCTCGACATGCACCTCCGCGAGATCCGGATCGCGCAGGTCGGGGCGGGCCCGGCGCAGCGTCAGCAGCGCCCTGTACCAGTCGAGCATGAGCTGGTGCTCGCCGCTGCCACGCTCCTCCCAGCGCAGCACGCTGGCGTCGCGGGTCGCGTGGTCCTGCGGGTCGGGCACCGACTCCGGCGTCCACCCGTGGGTCGCGAACTCGGCGCGGCGCCCCTCGCGCACGAGCGCCCCGAGCTCGTCGTTGTGGTCGGTGAAGAACTGCCAGGGCGTGCTCGCCGACCATTCCTCCCCCATGAAGAGCATCGGCGTGTAGGGGCTCGTCAGCAGCAGCGCGACGCCGCAGCGCAGCAGCCGGGGATCGACGCTCGCCGCGAGCCGGTCGCCTTCGCGGCGGTTGCCGACCTGGTCGTGAGTCTGCAGCGACACGACGAACTGCGACCCGTCGACCCGGTCGGGGTCGACCGGCCGGCCGTGCACCCGGCGCCGGAAGGTCGAATACGTGCCGGCGTGCAGGAAGGGTGTCGTCAGCAGGCGGCGCAGCACGTCGGCGGGCTCGAAGTCGGCGTAGTAGCCCTGGGTCTCGCCCGTGAGGGCCACGTGGAAGGCGTGGTGCACGTCGTCGGCCCACTGCGCGTCGATGCCGATGCCACCGTCGTCGCGCGAGGTGACCGTGCGGATGTCGTTGCGGTCGGACTCCGCGACGAGCACCATGGTGCGGCCCGTCTCCTCCTCGAGGTCGTCGACGGCGCCGGCGAGCTCTTCGAGGATCGACAGGGCCCGCTCGTCGTGCAGCTCGTGCACGGCGTCGAGGCGCAACCCGTCGATGTGGAAGTCGCGCAGCCAGTGCAGGGCGTTGCCGACGACGAAGTCACGCACCGGGTCGCTGTCCGGCCCGTCGAGGTTGAGCGCCTGCCCCCACGGCGTCTCGTGCCGCTCGGTGAAGTAGGGCCCGAACATGCCCAGATAGTTGCCGTCCGGGCCGAGGTGGTTGTAGACGACATCGAGGAAGACCGCGAGCCCGCGGGCATGGGCGGCGTCGACGAACGCCTGCAGCGCCGCGGGCCCGCCGTAGGGCTCGTGCACCGACCACAGGCCGACACCGTCATAACCCCAGCCCCACCGCCCCGGGAAGCTGTTGACCGGCATGAGCTCGATGATGTCGATGCCGAGCTCCACGAGCTCGTCGAGCCGACCCGCCGCCGCCTCGAGCGTGCCCTCGCGCGTGAACGTGCCGACGTGCAGCTCGTAGATGGTGGTCCCCGCCAGCTCGACACCCTCCCACTCGTCGTCGCTCCACGCGAAGCCGGCGAGGTCGACGACCTCCGCCAGGCCGTGCGGGCCGTCTGGCAGGCGCCGCGCCCGCGGATCGGGCACGACGGGCCCGTCGTCCACCGCAAACCCGTAGCGGGTGCCCACCCCCAGCGACTCCGGCGCCGTCCACCACCCGCCGGCAGCGCGGGTCATCGGGACGTCCCGACCGGCTCCCGGTGACGGCGCGTCGCCGCTCGGATCGCCCGAGCCCGGCGAACCGACGCGCAGGGTGAGTCGCTCGGCGCTCGGTGCCCAGACCCGCGGGGTGAGGTCGCTCGGCCGGCCGCCGGCCGCGGGGCCGGTCGCGCCGGTGGGGATCGCTGCTGTCTGCCGTGTGCTCACTGCTCTTCAGGCCTCGCTGATGCGGTCGGTCCGGTGTGCTTCGTCCGGTGCTGTCGTCCGTGTGCGGTCATCGTGTGCGGTCGTCCGTGGGCTGTCGTCCGTGGGCTGTCGTCGGGAGCGATGGGTCGCGACGGATCGACCCACGAGTCTGCCACGGACGCCCCGCGACTCCCGAGCCCAGCACCCGGTCGGCCACCCGCGCCCCGCGCCCCGCACAGCGGCTCAGCCGCGCAGCAGCACCGCGACGGGATAGCGCGCGAACAGCTCCGAGCACAGCACGCTGCCGGAGTGGTCGGCGCCGCTGAGCACGTCGCGCCACTGCCCCTCGGGCAGCTCGACGCGCTGCTCACCCCAGCCGCCGAAAGCATCCAGCCGCGTAGGGGCCCGGGTCACCAGGGTCGCGACCGCGTCGTGGTTGGCGCGCCCGAGCACGCCGGCGAGCCGCCCGACCCCGGCCGTGCGGACGAAGCCGAACACGTGGTCGCCGTCGGCGAGCACCTCGTAACCGCCCTCGAAGACCGCCTCGTGCGCGGCCCGCAGCCGCAGCAGCCGGCTCGTGAGCCACAGCTTCTCGGCGTCGAGGTCGCCGACGGGCCCGGCCTGGCCGGTGTCGGCGCCCTCGCCGGCGCTCGCGTCGAGACGCTCGAGCAGAGCCGACCGATAGTCGTAGTCGACGGGTCGCCGGTTGTCGGGGTCGACGAGGCTGAGGTCGACGACCTCGCAGCCCTGGTAGGTGTCGGGGATGCCGGGCAGCGTCAGCGCCAGCGCCTTGGCCGCCAGCGTCACCGCCCGCACGGCCTCGGCGTTGGCGGCCAGCGCCGCGTCGATCGCCTCGTGCACCGCTCCCCCGTCGCGCAGCTCGTGGGCGAAGTCGAGCACTCGGCGCTCGTAGTCGGGGTCGCCGTCGACCCACGCGGTGTGCAGCTTGGCCTCGCGCAGGGCCTTGACGAGGTATTCGTCGATGCGCTCGCTGGCGATGCGCCCGACCCCCAGCATCGTCTGCCAGACGAGGTGCGCGGTCGGACCGTCGATGTCCTCGCGCTGCGCGGCCTCCCGCGCCGCGTCCGAGCAGCGCTGCCAGGCGCCGGGGTCGCCGGCCACCGCGAGGATCCGGGCTCGCACGTCCTCGCTGCGCTTGGTGTCGTGGGTCGACAGGGTCGTCATGCCGGCCGGCCAGTCGGCGCGCTGCCGGCGCGCCCACCGGTGCAGCAGGTCGGCGCCGCTGCCCTCACCGACCGTCGGGCGGTCGAGGTCGGCCGGGTCGCCGCCGACCTCGTTGAGGGCGATGAGCCGGTGCCAGCGATAGAACGTCGTGTCCTCGATGCCCTTGGCCATCACGGGGCCCCACGTCTGCTGCAGCCGCACCGAGAAGTCGAGCGTCGAGGCGTCGTCGTGGTCGGCCACCGTCAGCGGCATGAGGGCGCGCAGCTCGGGGCCGAGATCGGGCCGTGCGCCCTGCGCCCGCTCGAAGGCCTCGCCGAGGCGCTCCCGCGCCTCGGCGGAGATGCCCTCGTCGGGCCGCACGTAGGCGCGGTAGACCTCGCCCGCCACGAGCAGCTCGACGACCGCTGCCCGCAGCCGATCGGGGTCGAGGTCGAGGTTGGCCTCGCGGGCCCGGCGGGTCAGCCGCTCGACCTCCGGCACGAGGGACTGGTCGACGACGAGCCGCTTGGCCTCGGCCACCGCCTCCTCGATGTGCCCCTGGCCGCCCGCGGCCAGCCACGTGGCGGTGATCGTCGGCTCGGCGGCCGTGTCGACGAGCGCGGCCTGAATGGCCCGCATCGCGTCGTAGCCGGTGGTGCCGGCGCACTTCCAGTCGGTCGGCAGCTCCTCGCTGCCCTCGAGGATCTTCTCGACCCACACGAGCGTGCCCTTGCGCGTGGCCTTGCGCAGTCGCTGCAGGTAGCCGGAGGGGTCGGCGAGCCCGTCGGGGTGGTCGATGCGGAACCCGTCGATGAGCCCGTCGTGGTTGAGCTCGAGCAGCAGGGCATGCGTGGCGTCGAAGACTTCGGGCAGCTCGACGCGCACGGCGATGAGGCCGTCGACCTCGAAGAAGCGTCGGTAGTTGAGCACGTCGTCCTTCTCGCGCCAGCTCGCGAGCCGGTAGTGCTGCCGCTCGAGCACGGCCCGCACCTTCGCGGCGTCGTTGTCACCCGGGCGGGCGTCGCCCTCGGTGCCGAGCGCGATCGGATACACGTGCTCGTGATAGCGGATGACCGGCGCCGGGCTGGGCTCGCCGACCGGCGCCTGCGCGTGCCGGCGCCCCACGAGGCGGCTCACCTGACCGACCGCGTGCCCCACCTTCGTGACGGGCCGGCCCTGCCCCGTGGCGAGGCCGGAGCGGTGATGCCGGTGGCCCAGGTCGGCGGCCGCGGCGTGCACGGCCCACGGGTCGGGGATCTCGTCGATGACGAGCTCGCCCGCGTCGAGCACGGTCTGCAGGTCGTCGCCGAGGACAGGCAGCCCGATGCGCCCCCCGCCGGCCTTCCAGTCGATGTCGAACCACTGGGCCGTGTCGGCGTCGCGGCCGTCGCGTAGCACCGCCCACAGCGGCAGGTTGACCGACTCCGGCGCGACGAACGCCATGTGGTTGGGCACGACGTCGACGACGATGCCCAGGCCGTGCTCCTGCGCGGTCTCGACGAGGTCGACGAAGGCCTCGCGGCCGCCGAGGTCGGAGCTGATGCGGGAGTGGTCGACGACGTCATAGCCGTGCATCGACCCCGCGACCGCCTGGAGGATCGGCGACAGGTAGAGATGTGACACCCCGAGCCGGGCCAGGTAGGGCACGACGGCGGCCGCCGCCGCGAAGCCGAAGCCCTCGTGCAGCTGCAAGCGGTAGGTCGACGTGGTGGTCATGCGCGGCGGGTCTCCTCGGGCAGCGAGCGAATCGCCGGTCGCGTGAGACGTAGCCCGACCGCCGAGGCGTCGGACCACCGCGGTCACACGCACGACGGCGTGCCCACCAACCTACCGATCGCGCACCGGGCGCGCCGCGTGTGGCCCCGACGAGCGAGCGGAATCAGACCGTGCGCAGGGAGCGATGCCCCGTGCCACCGCCGAGCGAGCGGGCCGCGAGGTCGAACGCCAGCTCGACCTCGTAGCGCTGCGGATCCAGGTCGCAGCGGCGGCGCACGCCGCTGCGCCGGAAGCCGTGGTCTTCGTAGCGCACGAGCAGATCGATGCGGTCCTCGGGGATCCCGACGACGAGGGCGTCCGCCGCGAACAGGCCGGCCCACTGGGCGACCCGATCGAGCAGCAGCGCCTCGGTCTCGACGTCACCGTGCATCGCGTGCATGTGGGTGACGAAGGCATTGCGGTCGGCGGCGAGATCATCGAAATAGCCGCTGACGAAGCCCAGCCAGGGTCCGGAACTATCCGCCGCCGAGACGAGAGCCTCGGCGAAACAATCGATGCCGGTCAGTGCCCGGGCCCGCTCCCGCCACCCCGATTCGCTCACGGCGACGGCATCCTCGATGCTCCCCACATCGTCACCGGTCTGTGTCGCCGTCATGTCCAGCCAGGCGCCACGCAATTGACGCCACTGCCCCGCAGAGATGGGGACGAACCGAATTTCATTGTGCTCCACGCAATTACGGTAAATGAGCGGACGCCGAAAGGCTACTCGCAACAGCGGGAAACCGGCGGATTCACAGGGATCGCCCCGGCGCTCTCAGCCGGTCGCGCGGTCGACGTCGGTGACGACGAGCACGAGCTCGCCGAGCGCGTCGGTGGCGTCGAGATCGACCTCGGCATAGAGCCGCCAGTCGCGGTCACCATCGGGGTCGTCGAGGATCTGCTCGACGAGCCAGCGCCGCGGCTCCTGCTCACGTGTGACCCGCAGCAGTCCGGGCCCGCGGGCGTCCGGGCCCGTGCCGACGACCCGCACGAGGCCGTCGGGTGCGCGCAGGCTCGCCTCGACGTCGCCGTCGGGCGTCACGCCGTAGTCCTGCGCATACTCGCCGAGCGCCTCGAGCCAGTCCCGCTCGTCCATCGGCTCGACGCCCGCGGCCGCGACGGCGGGGCGGCCCGTGGCACTCTCTGCCCCCTCCGCCTGGGCCTGGGCGGCCAGCGCCGCCCCCTGCGCGTCGAGATCGGCCAGCTCCGCGAACCGGCCGCGGGCGGCGAGCTCGACCCGGCGCCACATCGCCCGCCGCACGAGCACCCGCAAGGCCCGCTCGTTGGCGCTCAGCGGCCGAGGCGCGCCGTCACCGGGCCGCACGGGGGCGTCGACGGGCCGGTCGGGGTCGGTGAGCGCCTCCCACTCGTCGAGCAGCGAGGAGTCCGTCTGCCGCACGACCTCGCCCAGCCACTCCTGCAGGTCGACGAACGCCTCGGTCTTGACCGCGTCCGGCACGGTCGAGCGCAGGGCCTTGTAGGCGTCGGACAGGTAGCGCAGCACGACGCCCTCGGCCCGGCTGAGCTGGTAGAACGCCACGAACTCACCGAAGGTCATCGCCCGCTCGTAGAGGTCGCGCACGACCGACTTCGGGCTCAGGTCCTCCTCCCGCAGCCACGGGTTCGACTGCCGCACGGTCTCGAAGGCCGCGAGCAGCAGCTCGCGCAGGGGTTGCGGCCACGTGACGTCCTCGAGCAGCTCCATGCGCTCCTCGTAATCGATGCCGTCGGCCTTCATCTGGGCAACGGCCTCGCCGCGCGCGTGGAACTGCTGGGCGAGCAGCACCGGCCGGGGGTCGTCGAGCGTCGCCTCGATGACCGAGACGATGTCGAGCACGTGGTCGGGCGACTGCGGGTCGAGCAGGTCGATGACCGCGAGGGCGAACGCCGACAGCGGCTGGTTGAGGGCGAAGCCGCGCTGCAGCTCCTCGACGACGGCCAGCGTGCGGCCGGTCGCGTCGGGCTCGGGCAGGCGCTCGACGACCCCCGCCTGCAGCAGGCTGCGCAGGATCTCGATGGCGCGACGCTGCAGGTGGGCCTGCCGGCGCGGGTCCTCGTGGTTGTCGGTGAGCAGCCGGCGCAGCGCGGCGACGGGGTCGCCCTCGCGCTCGATGACGTTGAGCACGAGCGCGTGACTGACCCGCATCCGCGAGACCAGGGCCTCCGGGGCGCCGCCGACGACCCGGTCGAAGGTCTCCTCGCCCCAGCTGACGAAGCCCTCGGGCGCCTTCTTGCGCTGCACCTTGCGGCGCTTCTTGGGGTCGTCCCCGGCCTTCTCGAGCGCACGGTGGTTCTCGATGACGTGGTCGGGGGCCTGCACGACGACGCTACCGGCGGTGTCGAAGCCGGCGCGACCCGCGCGCCCCGCGATCTGGTGGAACTCCCGCACCTTGAGCAGCCGCTGGCGTGACCCGTCGAACTTCGTCAGGCCGGTGATGAGCACCGTGCGGATCGGCACGTTGATGCCCACGCCGAGGGTGTCCGTGCCGCAGATGACCTTGAGCAGGCCGGCCTGGGCGAGGGTCTCGACGAGGCGGCGATACTTGGGCAGCATCCCGGCGTGGTGCACGCCGATGCCGTGGCGCACGAGCCGCGACAGCGTCGTGCCGAAGCCCTTGCCGAAGCGGAACCCGCCGATGCGCTCGGCGATCTCGTCGCGTTCGTCGCGCGTGGCGACCGGCACGCTCATGAGCGCCTGCGCCCGCTCGAGCGCGGCCGCCTGGGTGAAGTGCACGACATACACGGGCGCCTGGTGCGTGCTCAGCAGCTCCTCGAGGGTCTCGTGCAGCGGCGTCATCGCATAGTGGAAGCTCAGCGGCACGGGTCGCGGCGCGTCGGCGACGTGCACGGTCGGGCGCCCGGTGCGGCGCGTCAGATCGTCGACGAAGCGGGTGACGTCGCCGAGCGTCGCACTCATGAGCAGGAACTGCGCCTGCGGCAGCTCCAGCAACGGCACCTGCCACGCCCAGCCGCGGTCGGGCTCGCTGTAGAAGTGGAACTCGTCCATGACGACGCAGCTGACCCGCATCGCGCGGCCCTGCCGCAGGGCGAGGTTGGCGAGCACCTCGGCGGTGCAGCAGATGATCGGCGCGGTCGGGTTGACGGCTGCGTCGCCGGTGAGCATGCCGACGCGCTCGGCGCCGAAGGCCTCGCAGAGCGCGAAGAACTTCTCCGAGACGAGGGCCTTGATGGGGGCCGTGTAGTAGGTCGTGCCGGCCCCGGACCCCAGCGCGAAGTAGTGCGCCGCCAGCGCCACGAGCGACTTGCCCGACCCCGTAGGCGTCGCGAGGATGACGTTCGCCCCGGTGACGAGCTCGAGCAGCGACTCCTCCTGGTGCGGATAGAGCGCCAGGCCTCGCGCCGCCGCCCAGTCGACGAAGGTCGCGACGGCCTCGTCGGGGTCGCTCGGGGGATCTGCGGGCAGGAGGGCGGCGGGGGCGATCGTCATGGCACCCCCATCATCGGTCCCGTGCGGGCGCGGGCAAAGCCCGGGACCGACGGGCATTCGCCGGGCGCCGGCCGGCGCGATGTCGGCCAGGCCGTGCAGCCTCTCGCCGTGAGGCGGTTCACGACCTTTCTTCGCGGCCATTGCGTCGCTCGCCCCCGGCCGCACCGATCCCGCGCCTATCGAATGTCGCCGAACGGGCGTCCAAGTCGAACGCCCGTTATCGAAAGGCGATCCGGGGAAATGCCGGGCCATTTCTCCTGAGGGTGCCAAGGTCATTGCTCGACAGATCCCGGCGAGGCGATTTCGGGGTGCTGGCACCCTTGCCAGGCGACCTGCAGTCGTCAGACACGCAGTGATCAGACACGGAGTCATCAGACACGCAGTCCTCCGACCCGGAGTCCTCACGACCCGGAGTCCTACG
>JBDIAP010000006.1:0-54183 GCA_039812485.1 Kineosphaera sp. | reverse complement strand
CCGACATGCCACCAGCGTCCGACATGCCACCAGCGCCCTACTCACCCCGGAGGTCGAATCATGAGCCGCTCCGTCGTCGTCGATCCCAGCACCATCGGACCCCGCGACGTGCTCGCACTGCGCGTCCGGGGGCTCGGCGGTGCGCTCACCGCCGTCGCCGCGCTGCGCGCCCTGCGTCGCACGGCGGACGACCATCGCCTCGTGTTCGCCGGCGGCCTGGAGGTGGGCCGGCTGCTCGCCCAGCACGGCGTCGTCGACGCCGTGCTCCCGGTGCGCGAACTCGGGCCGCTGCCCGCGATGGCCGGCGGTCACCTGGCCGTCGACCTGCACGGTAGGGGTGCCGCCGGCCGCGCCGTGCTGCGCGCCACCGCGCCCCGAGCGGTCGTCGGCTTCTCCTACCCCTGCGCTCAGGAGCCCGGCCCCGCCTGGCGCCCCCGCGAGCACGAGGTGCTGCGCTGGTGCCGCCTCGTCGCCACCATGGGCGGACAACCGACGCTCGAGGACATGCGGTTGCGGCCACGCGCCGGGCCCGACGCCGGCCCGCCGGCCCGCCGCGAGGGCGGGCGGACCGTCATCATCCACCCCGGGGCGTCCTCAGGTGCGCGCCGCTGGGGGGCCGCCCGCTGGGCCGCCGTGGCCCGCCATCTCGTCGAGGACGGCCATCACGTGGTCCTCACCGGCGGCGCCACCGAGCGCCGGCTGTGCGCCCAGATCGAGGAGTCCGTCGGTCGGCCGCTGCGCGAGCGGGTCGCCAACATCTGCGCCCGGCTCGCACTCGACCGGTTCGCCGCGGCCGTGGCCAAGGCCTGCCTGGTCCTCTCGTCCGACACCGGCGTGGCCCACCTGGCGACCGCCCTCGCCGTGCCGTCCGTCACCCTCTACGGGCCGACGCCGCCGGCGTCCTGCGGCCCGATCATCGACCACGATCTGCACGCTGTCCTGTGGGTTGGGCAGGGCCACGAGCACGGGGATCGGCACGGACTGGTCATCGACCCCCGCCTCGACGCGATCGGTGTCGCCACCGTCGTCAACGCCGCGCGCGAGCGACTCGCAGGCTGCACCGGGCACGTGCCGGCTCCCCGTGAGGCGGCCACGACCTCGCCGGCCGTGACGTCACACCCGAAGGCCACCCCACCGCCGAAGGTCACCCTGGCCGCCCCCGACCGCCGGGCCGCCTCCGCCGGCATTCCGCAGGCCCGCATGGCGTCTCATCTCTAGACACAGCCCGGTTCTGTTCTTGACCGTGTCCAGTTTTCGTGATGGGCTGGCCGACATGACGACGACGCCCCGAGAGCGCCCCCACCAGGGCCCCGCTCCGGAGCCCGCGACGATGCTGCGGGCCGCGGGCCTGCGCGTCACGCGACCCCGCATCGCCGTCATCGACCAGCTGCGACGCGCGCCCCACACGACCGCCGACGACATCGCGGGCGCGGTCCGCACACGGCTCGGCAAGGTCAGCCGTCAGGCCATCTACGACGTGCTGCACGCGCTGCGCTCCGCGAGCATCGTGCGCGTCATCGAGCCGGCCGGCTCGCCGGCTCTCTACGAACTGCACACCGGCGACAACCACCACCACCTCGTCTGCCGCCGCTGCGGTGCCCTCGCCGACGTCGAGTGCGCGCTCGGCGAGGCCCCCTGCCTGGACCCGGCGCAGACCCACGGCTACGCGGTCGACGAGGCCGAGGTCGTCTTCTGGGGCGTGTGCCCGGCCTGCGCCGTCACCGATACTCCCGCGAGCACTCCCGCGAGGCTTGGCGTCGCGTCGAGCCCTGCGCCCGACCCGGCGACCAGCTGATCCCAGGTCACGGATGACGTCCAGATGACCCCGATGTCACGACCCCACCCGCCGAGCGACCCGACTTGTCCCACCTCGTCAGAACCCATCGCATGAAGGAGCAGATCATGGAAGCCGCAGGTCCCCGCCAGTCCCCCGGCGACACCCGGCCGCTGACCACCGTCGCCGGCGCCCCCGTCTGGGACGGCCAGAACAGCCTCACCGCCGGCCCCCGCGGGCCGATGCTGCTGCAGGACGTCTGGTTCCTGGAGAAGCTCGCCCACTTCGACCGCGAGGTCATCCCCGAGCGCCGCATGCACGCCAAGGGCTCCGGCGCCTACGGCACGTTCCGCGTGACCCACGACATCACGAAGTACACGTGCGCCACGATCTTCAGCCAGGTCGGCAACGAGTGCGAGATGTTCGCCCGCTTCTCGACCGTCGCCGGTGAGCGCGGCGCGGCCGACGCCGAGCGCGACATCCGCGGCTTCGCGCTGAAGTTCTACACCGAACAGGGCAACTGGGACGTCGTCGGCAACAACACCCCGGTGTTCTTCTTCCGCGACGCGCTGAAGTTCCCCGACCTCAACCACGCTGTGAAGCGCGACCCCAAGACCAACCTGCGCTCGGCCGAGAACAACTGGGACTTCTGGACCAACCTGCCCGAGGCGCTGCACCAGGTGACGATCGTCATGTCAGACCGCGGCATCCCGGCTTCCTACCGGCACATGCACGGCTTCGGCTCGCACACCTACTCGATGTACAACGCCGACGGCGAGCGCTTCTGGGTGAAGTTCCACTTCCGCACCCAGCAGGGCATCAAGAACCTCACCGACGCCGAGGCCGCCGAGCTCATCGGGTCGGACCGCGAGTCGCACCAGCGTGACCTCTTCGAGTCGATCGAGAAGGGCGACTTCCCGACGTGGAAGCTCTTCATCCAGGTCATGCCGGAGACCGACGCCGAGAAGGTGCCCTACCACCCGTTCGACCTAACGAAGATCTGGCCGAAGGGCGACTACCCGCTCATCGAGGTCGGCGAGTTCGAGCTCAACCGCAACCCCGAGAACTACCACCTCGACGTCGAGCAGGCCGCGTTCAACCCGGCCAATGTCGTGCCGGGCATCAGCTTCTCGCCCGACCGCATGCTGCAGGGCCGGCTCTTCTCCTACGGTGACGCCCAGCGCTACCGCCTCGGCGTCAATCACCACCAGATCCCGGTCAACAGCCCCCGCGCCGCCAACAACGTCAACTCCTTCCACCGCGACGGCGGGATGCGCATCAGCCAGGGCCCGACGCCGGCGATCAACCCCAACTCCTACGGGCGTTGGGAGGACCAGCCGCAGTTCCGCGAGCCGGCGCTGAAGATCGACCCCTCCGCCGACCGGTTCAACCACCGTGAGGACGACGAGGACTACTTCAGCCAGCCGGGCGTGCTCTTCCGCGAGAAGATGACGCCGCAGCAGCAGCAGGCCCTCTTCGAGAACACGGCGCGCGCCATCGCGGGGGCCTCCCTCGAGACGATCGAGCGGCACATCGCCAACTGCACGAAGGCCGACCCGGCCTACGGGGCGGGGGTCCGCGCGGCGATCGAGGCGCTCAACCCCGACGTCACCGCGGGCCCGAACTCCTCCGAGACCGACAACCCGGTCACCGGCAAGACCGCCGAGGAGTTCATCAAGGCCGGCGCCTGAGACCCACCCGACCGAGTCGGCGACGGCGAAGGCCGCCACCCCACCCCGGGTGGCGGCCTTCGCCCGTGTCGCCGCGCCGGTGCTCGTGCGGTGTCGTCTCGGGCCCCAGGGGCTCGCCGGAGGCGCCCGGCCGGCGCGGCGACGAGGCGACGGGCACTCGTCGCGGCGCGGGCGCCCGGGGGTGCGCGAGCGCAGGTCACCTGGGCGGCGTGCGCCGGCCCCAGGGGTGCCCCGGCGGCCGAACGCTGCGCGGGGCGCGTCGCGCCGTGGGGGTGCCTGCGAGACTGGGCACATGGATCGACCCGTGCTCGAGCCGGATCAGCAACGCGTGCTGGGCGCGCTCCTGGAGAAGGAGATCACCGTGCCGGGCAGCTACCCGCTGACGTTGCACGCGCTGCGCACCGCGTGCAACCAGGCGACGAGCCGCGATCCGGTCACCGACTTCGACGAGGCGCACGTGCAGGAGGTCGCCCGCGGGCTCAAGGACGCGGGGCTGCTGCGGCTGGTGTGGGCCGGCAAGGGCTCCCGCAGCGTGAAGTACCACCAGCTGCTCGGCGAGGCGCTCTCGCTCGACCCGGCGCAGCGGGCGCTGGTGACCGTCCTGCTGCTGCGCGGTCCGCAGGCCGCGGGCGAGCTGCGCACCCGCACCGAACGACTGCACCCGTTCGCCGACCGCGACGAGGTCGAGGCGTGTCTGCGCGACCTGGCCGACCGCCCCGACCCTCTCGTCGTCCAGCTGCAACGCCAGGCCGGCCAGCACGACCCGCGCTGGCAGCACCTGCTCGGCCCCGTGCCCGAGGCGGAGCCCGCGGGCGCGGCCGGGGCGCGCGGCGGCATGCGCGGCGGTGCGGGAGCGGAGGTCGACCGGGAGGTCGTGCTCGCCGACGGCGCGGCGGCGCGGGACGCGGCGGTCCGCACCGCCTACGACGAAGTCGCCGATTCCTACGCGCAGGAGCTGGGCGACGAGCTCGTCCACAAGCCGTTCGACCAGTGGCTGCTGGAGCGCGTCGCCGAGGACGCTGGGCGCCTCCACGCCGGCGCGCCTGCCGCCGGCGGGCCGGTCGTCGACGTCGGCTGCGGGCCGGGCCACCTCGCGGCGTTCCTCGCCGACGCGGGCGCCGACGTCACCGGCATCGACATCGCGCCGGGCATGATCGCCCGCGCCCGCGCGGACTATCCGGACCTGACGTTCGAGGTCGGCGACTTCACCCGGCTGCTCAAGCCGCCGCGGGCCACCGGCTGGGCCGCGGTCGTCGCGTGGTACAGCCTCGTCCACCTCGCGGGCTCCGAGCTGCCGGGCGCCGTCGCCGCGCTGGCCCGCACGCTGGCCCCCGGCGGGCGGCTGGCCCTCGCGCTGCACGCCGGCGACGAGCTGCGCCATCAGAGTTCGTGGTGGGGCCACGACGTCGACCTGACGTTCGTGTGGCACGACCCGCGGGCCGTCCGCGACGCCGTCACCGCCGCGGGCCTGGTGATCGACGAGTGGTATGTCCGCGGCCCGCTGGCCGACGTGGAGGCCCCGACCGAGCGGCTGTACGTGCTCGCGACCCGGCCGGCCGCGCCCGCGCGGGGCGCGTGAGGATGCGGCTCGCCGCGCCCGGCGCCACGACGCGCCCGGCGGCGCTCGTGCCTGGGATGCTCGTGTGCGCCGGCGCGGTGTGGCTCTTCTGGGTCATGCGCGACGGGCCCGGCTACGTGTGCCTGGCAGCGGGACTCGCCGCCGCGGCCTGGACCGACGCCACCGGCCGCTCCCGGCGCCTCCTGCCGGACCTCATCCTCATCGTCGTCGCGCTCGTCGGCATCAGCTTCATCTCGCTGCACGCCGACATCTCCCCCGCCGGCATCGCCCGCTTCTCGATCGCCTTGTCCTGGGCCGTGCTCGCGCCGTACGCGATCTCGCGCTGGGTCTACCGGGACCGCGCGATCTCCTTCCCGTGGGGCGGCGGGCGCTGGACGGGGCGGATGTGGCTCTACCTCGTCGTCGTCATCGTCGCGGCCTACGTGATCCTGCCCTACTACTTCCTCACCTCGGGGGTCTACCTCAACTGGCCGGCGGTCGTGCAGTGGCACGAGATCGCGCGGCTCTTCGTCGGCGTCAACGCCGTCGGCCTCTGGGACGAGCTGTTCTTCATCTGCACGTGCTACGTGCTCTTCTGCCGGCACTTCAGCGCGCCGGTGGCCAACGTGCTGCAGGCGAGCATCTTCGTCTCGTTCCTGTGGGAGCTGGGCTACCAGGCCTGGGGGCCGCTGCTGACGATCCCGTTCGCGCTCATCCAGGCGCTGACCTTCACCTGGACGAAGAAGAACCTCCTGTATGTCGTCGTCGTCCACCTGCTCTTCGACGCGATCGTCTTCCTCGTCATCGTCCACGCCCACCATCCGGAGCAATTGCCGATCTTTCCGCTCGTCCACGGCTAAGGGACACGGTCGCTAGCACCCGTTGTGCACACAGCAAGGACTAGCCTGGCGCCTGCCGGACTCGGGCACTGTCGCAGCGGCGCCCCCGCGCGGGTCCGGGGCGACGAAAAGGAGTCTTGAAGGTGGAAGCGAAAACGGCCGTCTCGCGCATCGAACTGATCGCGCCACTGACCGGGGTCATGGTGCCGATCGAACTGGTCCCCGACCCGGTCTTCGCCAAGAAGATGGTGGGCGAAGGGATCTCGATCGACCCCCTGAGCAACACGCTGCTGGCGCCGATCGCCGGGGAGGTCGTCGACCTGCAACCCTCGGGGCACGCCATCACGATCCGCTCGGCCGACGGCATCGAGGTGCTCATGCACATCGGCCTGGACACCGTGAAGATGCAGGGACACGGCTTCACCCCGCAGGTCAAGGCCGGTGACCGCGTCGAGGTCGGCGATCCCCTCATCGTGTTCGACCTCGACCTGGTGGCCAGCCAGGCCAAGAGCCTGCTCACCCAGGTCGTCATCGCCAACTCCGAACGCGTCGCCGCGCTCGAGCCCCGCACCGGGCTCGTCACCGCCGGCTCCGACATCGCGGCGCAGGTCGACCTCGCCGAGGAGGTGCAGGACGCGGGGGCCGGCGAGGGCGCCCGCACCGTGACGTCCGACGCGCTGCTCATCCCCAATCCCACCGGTCTGCACGCCCGCCCGACGGCCACGCTCGTCGCCCTCGCCAAGTCGTTCGGCTCGGACATCCGGCTGCGCCGCGGCGAGGACTCGGCCAACGCCAAGAGCATGGTCGGCATCATGAGCCTGGCGGTCGCCCGCGGCGACAAGGTGACGATCAGCGCTCACGGCACCGACGCGGCCGAGGCCATCGCGCGCATCACCGCCGCGATCCAGGAGGGCCTCGGCGAGGAGTGCCCGCCGATCGGCACGGACGACACCGGTCCGGTCCCGGCGGTCGCCGAGCCCGAGCCCGAGCCCGAGCCGGTCGGCCCGAAGTCGGGCGACATCAACCTGCTGCTCGGTGTCTCGGCCTCCCCCGGCCTCGGCGTCGGCACCGTGCTGCAGCTGCGCCACGACGACATCACCGTCGAGGAGTTCGGCGAGGACCACCACAAGGAGCGCCGCAAGCTCAACGCGGCCATCGACCGCTCGATCCTCGACCTGTCTGCCCTGCAGGCCCGCCTCGAGAAGGAGTCCGACCCCGACAAGGCCGCGATCTTCGGGGCGCACGCCGAGCTGCTCGCCGACCCCGACCTGCTCGACCTCGCGGTCAGCGCCATCGACAAGGGCAAGAGCGCCCCCTACGCGTGGCGGGGTGCGTTCAACACCTACGCCGACCGGCTCGCGAGCCTGAAGAACGAGGTGCTCGCCGGGCGCGCCAACGACGTGCGCGACGTCGGGCAGCGCGTGCTCGAGGAGCTCACCGGGCAGCGCAGCGAGAAGCCCGAGCTCGCCGAGGGCACGATCCTCATCGCCGAGGACCTCACCCCGTCGGACACGGCCCAGCTCGACCGCACCAAGGTCGTCGGCTTCGCCACGACGAACGGCGGCGCCTCCAGCCACGTCGCGATCATCGCCCGCTCTCTCGACATCCCGGCGGTCGCGGGCATCGAGAGCCGGGCCCTCGACATCCCGAACGGCTCCAAGGTCGTGCTCGACGGGTCGAAGGGCTCGCTGCAGACGAACGTCTCCGACGAGGAGATCGCCGCGATCCTCGGCCGCCAGGAGCGGATGGCCGCCCGCAAGGCGCGCGAGGAGGCACATCAGGACGAGCCCGCGATCACCACCGACGGCCACCAGGTCGCGGTCGTCGCCAACATCGGCGGCGTCGAGGACGCGGAGCAGGCGATGACCAAGGGCGCCGAGGGCGTGGGTCTGCTGCGCAGCGAGTTCGTCTTCCTCGGCCGCACGACCGCCCCCACCGAGGACGAGCAGGCCCAGGTGTATGCCGACTGCTCCCGGGCGCTTCGACCCGGCCAGCCGCTCGTCATCCGCACGCTCGACGTCGGCGGCGACAAGCCGCTGCCCTACCTGCCGATCCCGGCGGAGGAAAACCCCTTCCTCGGCATCCGCGGCGTGCGCGTCGGCATCGAGAAGCCGGAGGTGCTGCGCGCCCAGTGCCGCGCGATCATGAAGGCCGCGAACGCCGGCGCCGAGCTCAACGTCATGTTCCCGATGATCGCCACCATCGAGGACTGGCGCACCGTCAAGAAGATCTGGGACGAGGAGCGCGACAAGCTCGGCCTGGAGACCAAGGTGCCGGTCGGCATCATGATGGAGGTGCCGTCCGTCGCCGTCATGGCCCGGCAGTTCGCCGCCGAGGAAGGGTGCGACTTCTTCAGCGTCGGCACCAACGACCTCACCTCCTACACGCTGGCGATGGACCGAGGACACCCCAAGCTCGCGGCGCAGGTCGACCCGTGCAACCCGGCGATCCTCATGCTCATCGGCGGCGCGTGCGAGGCGCTGCACGAGCGGGGCAAGTGGCTCGGGATCTGCGGCGGGGTCGCCTCCGACCCGCAGGCCGTGCCGATCCTCGTCGGGCTCGGCGTCGATGAGCTGAGCTGCTCGATCCCGGCCATCCCCTCGATCAAGGCGCAGGTGCGCGCCTACTCGCTCGAGCAGTGCAAGGAGCTGGCCGCCAAGGCGGTGCAGTGCTCCACCCCCGCCGAAGTGCGTGCCCTCGTCCCGATGGACGAGGACTGAGACGCCCAGCGTCGAGCGTCCGGGCCACCCCCAAGGAGAACATCACGTCATGAGCACGGCATCAGAGATCGTCAAGGCCGTCGGCGGGGCCGAGAACATCACCGCCCTCACCCACTGCGCCACCCGTCTGCGCTTCGAACTGGCCGACTCCTCCGGCGTCGACCAGGGCCAGGTCGAGAAGATCCAGGGCGTCATGGGAGCGGTCCCGCAGTCCGGTGACCGCTACCAGGTCATCATCGGCGGTGCCGTCGGCAACGTCTTCCGCGACATCCAGGCGCTGCCCGAGATGGCCAACATGGGCAAGGCGGCGGGCTCGGGTGGCGGAGGGGCCATGTCCGATGCCGACGTCAAGGCCGCCGAGCGGGCCAAGGCTCGCGGCAAGTACGCCTGGCTGGACAACTTCTTCGAATACCTGTCCAACAGCTTCCGGCCGCTGCTCGGCGTGCTGCTCGGCGCGTCGCTCATCATCGCCTTCGCGGCGGTGCTCGACGCCCTCGGCGTCGTCGACTTCCGCGCCGCCGACAAGCCGGCGTCGTGGGTCTTCGTCGACACCATGTGGCGCGCGGTCTTCTACTTCCTGCCGATCATGGTGGCCTACAACGCCGCCAAGGCCCTCGACATCGACCCGTGGGTCGGCGCGACCGTCATGGGCGCGGTCATGACACCCAACTACGCGGCCCTCTCCGAGGCAGCCGACACCGTCTGCACGACGAACCCCACACTCGGCACCAAGGAGTGCGTCGCGACCATCTTCGGGCTGCCGATGCAGCTCAACGACTACGGCGGGCAGGTCTTCGTGCCACTCATCGCGGTCGCGGTGTTGGCCCTGGTCTACAAGTTCTTCAAGCGGATCATCCCTGAGAACGTGCAGATGGTCTTCGTGCCCTTCCTGTCGATCGTCGTCATGGTGCCGCTCACCGCGTTCCTCCTCGGCCCGCTCGGCATCTGGCTCGGCAACGGGCTCGGCGTCGGCCTCGCGTGGCTCAACGGCAACGCCCCGATCGTCTTCGCGATCCTCATCCCGCTGCTCTACCCCTTCCTCGTGCCGCTCGGCCTGCACTGGCCGCTCAACGCGCTCATGCTGGCCAACATCCAGACCCTCGGCTACGACTTCATCCAGGGCCCCATGGGTGCGTGGAACTTCGCCTGCTTCGGTGCCACCGCGGGCGTGCTCGTGCACTCGCTGCGCGACCGCGACGTCGCGATGCGCCAGACCGCGACCGGTGCCCTGGCCGCGGGCCTGCTCGGCGGCATCTCGGAGCCCTCGCTCTACGGCATCCACCTGCGGTTCAAGAAGATCTACCCGCGGATGCTCGTGGGCTGCCTCGTCGGTGGTGTCATCATCGGCGTGCTCGGCGGCGTCAAGACGTCGGCGTTCGCGTTCACGTCGCTGCTGACGATCCCGGTGTTCGACCCGGTCTTCGTCTACATCATCTCGATCACGGCGGCGTTCTTCACCTCGATGCTTCTCGTCGTGATCTTCGACTACCGCACGCCCGAGCAGAAGGCCGCGGGCAAGGCGGACCTCGACGCACCGGCCCCCGAGCCGATCGTCGTCGTCGTGGGTGACGACGAGGCCAAGGCCGCCAAGGCCTGGTTCGACGCCCTCGGTGGGGCCGACAACATCGAGAAGGCCGACCTCGTCGCGGGCACCCGGGTGCGGGTCGCGGTGCGCGACTCCTCCCGCGTGGACCTCGGAGCCCTGGCCGACGCGGGCCTGCCCGGCGCGGTCGAGGTCTCCCCCGGCGTGTGGCACCTCGTGGCCGGCCTCGACGCCGACCAGTACGCCACCACCATCAACCGCATCCTCGCCGGCCGGGCCGGTGCCGGCGCAGACGCGGGCGCGAAGGAGCCGGCCACGGTCTGACCTCCCCTCGGCAGCACGCAGCGGCCGGTCACCCTCTGGGGTGACCGGCCGCTGCGCGATGTCTGGGGATCTGATGCTCTCGCTGTGTGTCCCGGGTCAGTGCTCGTGGATCGCCGCATCGGGGGCGCCCGGGCCCCAGACGTCCTCGAGGACCCCCCGAGGCCGGGTGCCCAGCGAGTCGACGTCGAACTCGGCGTCGGCGATGTCGCCACGGTGCGACTCGAGGTCGCCCAACGCGGCAATCGCGTACTTGCCGAGCAGGAGCAGGGCGGCGAGGTTGACCAGGGCCATGAGGGTCATCGCGACGTCGGCGAGGGACCAGACGAACGACAGGCTCGTGATCGCGCCCACGAAGACGGCGATGACCACGACACACCGCATGATGAGGTCGCCGACCCGCCCGGCCCGCAGGAAGTCGACGTTGATCTCGGCGTACGAGGTGTTGCCGAGCACCGACGAGAAGGCGAAGACGAAGATGAGGGCGGTCATGACGATGACGACCCAGCCGCCGAGCTCGGACGCGAGGGCCGTCTGGGTGAGCGCGGCGCCGGCCTGCTCCTTGGTCGTGACGCCAGGGGTGTAGATCTCGGGCCCGGCGAGCAGGATCATGACGGCCGTCGCGGTGCACACGATGATCGTGTCGACCCAGACACCCGCGGCCTGGATGAGGCCCTGGTGGGCAGGGTGGCTCGTCGTCGCGGTGGCGGCGGCGTTGGGCGCCGAGCCCATGCCGGCCTCGTTGGAGAACATGCCGCGCTTGACGCCGTTGATGAGCGCGGCGAGCATGCCGCCGCCGACGCCGGCGAGCGCGGGGTCGAGCCCGAACGCGCCCTTGATGATCGCCATGAACGCGCCCGGCACCTCGGGCAGCCGCACGACGATGACGGCGAGCGCGAGGAGGAAGTAGACGAGGGCCATGAGCGGGGCGATGACCTCGGTCACGCGGGCGATGGAGCGCAGCCCGCCGAAGATGATGACGGCGGTGAGTGCGGCGACGACGACGGCGGTGACCATCGGCGAGACCCCGTGGCCGGACTCGAGCACCGAGGCGATGGTGTTGGCCTGGACCATGTTGAACGACAGGCCGAACGTGAAGATGAGCAGCACAGCGAAGACCATGCCCCAGGCCCGGGAGCCGAGCCCGCGCTCGATGTAGTACGCGGGCCCGCCGCGGAAGGTGCCGTCGCCGTGTGGCTCCTTGTAGAGCTGGGCGAGGGTCGCCTCGACAAACGCGGTGGCCATGCCGATGAGCGCCATGACCCACATCCAGAAGATGGCGCCGGGCCCGCCGACGGCCAGTGCGATGGCGACACCGGCGATGTTGCCGGTGCCGACGCGTGAGGCGAGGCTGATGCAGAACGCCTGGAACGAGCTGATCCCCTCGCCCGCGCCGCCGCGGGAACCGAGGATGACCTTGAGCATCGACCCGGGCGAGCGGAACTGCACGCCTCGGGAGCGCACGGTGAAGTAGATGCCGACGATCGCCAGCAGCGGCACGAGCAGGTAGGAGGTGAGGACGTCGTTGAGTGTGCCGATGACGTCGTTGAGGGCATCCACGCGCGGCTCCTTCGTTGGGGATGGCGCCGCCCGGCGGCGCAGGGAGACGCCGCGCCCCGGCGCCTCCGCCGGACCGTCGGCGTCGACGGACCAGCGCACCCTAGCGGACCGACGCCCCGTCCCACGATCCGAGCGGCCCAGCCGGCCACGCGCCGTGTCGCCGCAGCCGACCGACCGAGGTGAGCGACTGCGGCTGCGTCAGCAGCCCGACGAACCGTCGAGCGTAGCGAGCGTGGTTCGTCGGCACCCACGGGCGCCGCGGCGCGGCCGCGTCAATCCTGGCGTGCAGCGCCAGAGTCGGCGAAGCCGACCGCGGCAAAGCCTCTGTGCAGGTCGGCGAGGATGTCGTCGATGTGCTCGATGCCGACGGCGAGGCGCACCAGCCCCGGGGTGACCCCGGCGCCGAGACGATCGGCGTCGGAGCCCTGCGAGTGGGTCGTCGAGGCCGGGTGGATGACGAGGGAGCGGACGTCGCCGATGTTGGCGACGTGGCTGTGCAGCTCGCAGCCGTCGACGAACGCGCGGCCGGCGTCGAGTCCGCCGACGATGTCGAAGGAGAGCACCGCCCCGGCGCCGAGCGGGGTGTAGCGGGCGGCGAGGTCGGCATACGGGCTGTCGGGCAGCGACGACCAGTAGACCTTCTCCACCTGGTCGTGGGCCTGCAGGTAGTCGGCGACTCGGCGGGTGTTGGCCAGGTGCCGCTCGACCCGCAGAGACAGGGTCTCGATGCCGAGTTGGATGAGCCAGGCGTTGAAGGGGCTGATCGCGGAGCCGAGGTCGCGCAGCAGTTCGACGCGGGCCTTGAGGATGAACGCGAGGTTGGCGCCGAGCGCGCTGCCGACGCCGAGGTCGCGGGCGAAGACGAGCCCGTGGTAGCTCTCGGAGGGGGTGTTGAGCTGAGGGAACCTGTCGGGGTCGGCGGCGTAGTCGAAGGTGCCGCCGTCGACGATGACCCCGCCGATCGACGTGCCGTGCCCGCCGAGGTATTTGGTGGCCGAGTGGATGACGACGTCGGCGCCGTGCTCGAGGGGCCGCAGCACGTAGGGGGTGGCGACGGTGTTGTCGACGAAGAGCGGCACCCCGGCCTCGTGGGCGATGTCGGCGAGCGCGGCGATGTCGAGGATCTTGCCGTCCGGGTTGGAGATCGACTCGCCGAAGAGCAGCTTGGTGGTGGGGCGGATCGCGTCGCGCCACTCCTGCAGGTCGCCGATGTCGGCGATGAAGGTCGTCTCGATGCCGAGCCGCGACAGCGTGTATTTCAGGAGGTTGTAGGTGCCCCCGTAGAGCGCCGAGCTGGCGACGACGTGGTCACCGGCCTGGGCGACGTTGAGGATCGCGAAAGTGGTCGCGGCCTGCCCGGACGCGAGCAGCAGCGCCCCGACGCCGCCCTCGAGGGAGGCGATGCGGTCTTCCACGGCCGTCTGGGTGGGGTTGCCGATGCGGGTGTAGATGGGTCCGAGGTCGGCGAGCGCGAACCTGTCCGCGGCGGTCTGGGCGTCGGGGAAGACGAACGACGTCGACTGATAGATGGGCAGCGCCCGCGCCCCGGTCGCCGCGTCGGGTGTCTGCCCCGCGTGCACCTGTCGAGTCTCGAAGCGCCACTGCTCGCTCATGCCTGCCCACCTCGTCGTCAGCCGTCGTCCACGCCCCTGCGGGGCTGGCGTCAGGCTACCGGGGTCGGCTCAATGCTCGGCGGGCGAGTCGACGCTGTGGTCGTCGCTGTGGTCGTCGTCACCATGGTCGTCCCCGTGGTCCTCGTCCCCGTGATGGTCGTCCACGTGATCGTCGTCTCCATGATCGTCCCGGTATCGGGCGCGGGCCACGAGGTGCGCCGACACCGGGATCGTCATGAGCTGGAAGACCGCGACGAAGAGCAGCATGCCGACGTCGAGGCTGGATCGCAGTGTGAGCCCCAGTCCGAGCAGCATGAGGAGCAGGCCGAGAGCCTGTGGCTTGGTCGCCGCGTGCATGCGGGAATACAGATCGGGCAGGCGCAGGAGCCCGATCGCCGAGGTCAGGCAGAGGATGGCCCCGCCGGCGAGGGCCGCGACGGCGACGACGTCGACGAGCGTGGCCCAGGTCATCGCCGCTCCGATCGGTTGAGGCCGGTGATCTCGTCGGGCCCGGCGCCCCCGGGCCGGCCCATGAACCGGGCGACGCCGACCGAGGCGAGGAAGCCGACGAGCGAGAGCGAGATGACGATGGGCAGGGTCGTCGAGTGTCGGTTCATGGCGGCTTCGGTGGCGAGGGCGCACACGAGCGTGGACACGAGCACCTCGGCGGCGACAGTGCGGTCGAGCACGGTGGGGCCGCGCACGATGCGCACGGTGGCGAGGATCGCCGAGAGGCCGAGCACGAGGCCGATGACCCCGTAGGCCCACAGCTCCCAGGTCGGGTTCATGGCTGCTCCGTCGGCTGGGGAGGGTGGGCGGCGAGGGCGCGCAGGACGCGCAGCTCCTGGGCCCGGACCCGCTCGTGCATGGCCTGCACGTCGCGGTCCTGCGGCGCGTCGAAGAGGTGGAGCAGCAGCGATCGGCCGTCTGCGGCGCAGTCGATGTCGATGACGATCGAGCCGGGCACGAGCGTGGTCATCTGTGCGGTGATCGTGCACATGAGGTCGTTGTCGCCGCGCAACGGCACACGGGTGAGCCGCCCCTGGGGATGCTCCCACGGCACGCTGGCCTTGTAGGCGACCTCGACGCTGGCGACGACGAGGTCGACGAGGAAGCGGACGACCAGCACGAGGGTCCCCCACGGGTGCAGCCGCACCCCGAACGTCAGCGGCGGCAGGGGAAAGAGCACCAGCACGAGCGTGGCGAGCAGCAGCCCCGAGACGACGTTGATCCACGACACGTTGCCCCACAGCAGCACCCACAGGAGCGTGAGCAGCAGCAGGCTCACCGGCTGGACGCGGCGCCGCAGCACGCCGCGCCGCCCGGCCGCGGGGTCGGTTCGCGCGGGGTCCGGTCTCGCGGGGGCGTCGGCGCTCATCGGTGCACCTCCTCGGTCGTCAACACCGCACTGAGGTAGGGAGTCCGCGCCCGCAGGTCGGTCGCCGCGCGGTCGGTCATCGCATAGAGCGGCCCGGCGACGACCGTGATGGCGATGCCGATGATCACGAGCGCGGTCGTCGGGGCGAGCATCCCGCGGGGCACGCTGCGCAGCCCGGCGGCGATGCCGGTCGAGATGATGCCCGGCGGGTCCTGGGTGAGTGTGTCGGCTCCGGTGCCGCCACCCGACGTCGTCCACGCGGACGAGGTGCTCGAGGTGCTCGTGGTGGGGATCGTCCACGTCACGGTGTCGGGCCCGCCCTCGGCCGGGGGCCGGCGCCAGAAGGCGCGGGACCACACGCGGCTCACGGCATACAGGGTGAGCAGGCTCGTGAGGACCGAGCCGCCGATGAGCAGGTAGGCGAGGGCGCCGCCGTTGACGACGCCGCCCTGCAGCAGCGCGATCTTGCCGAGGAAGCCCGAGAACGGCGGGATGCCGGCGAGGTTCATCGCGGGGATGAAGAAGAGCACGGCGATGAACGGCGAGGACTTGGCGAGACCGCCGAGCTCGCTGAGCGACGCGCTGCCGGCGCGCCACTCGACGAGCCCGGCGACGAGGAAGAGCGTCGTCTGCACGATGATGTGGTGCACGACGTAGAAGATCGCGCCGGACAGGCCGATCTCGTTGCCGACGGCGACCCCGAAGAGCATGTAGCCGATGTGGCTGACGAGCGTGAACGACAGCAGCCGCTTGATGTCGTCCTGGGCGATGGCCCCGAGGATGCCGACGATCATCGTCAGCAGCGCCGCCCACAGCAGCAGGTCGTCGAGCGCGCCGCCCGGGAAGAGCAGCGTCTGCGTGCGGATGATCGCGTAGACGCCGACCTTGGTCAGCAGGCCGGCGAAGACGGCCGTGACCGGCGCGGGCGCGGTCGGGTAGGAGTCCGGCAGCCATCCCGACATGGGGAAGACCGCGGCCTTGATGCAGAAGCCGAGCAGGATGAGCACCTGCAGGGTCGTCTGGGTCGCGGCGGGCAGGTCGGGGATGCGCTGGGCCAGCTGGGCGAGGTTGACGGTGCCGGTGGCGGCATACGTCATGGCCAGGGCGGTGAGGAAGAGGAGCGAGCTGAGCACGCTGACGAAGACGTAGTTGACGCCGGCGCGCACCCGGTCGGCCGTGCCGCCGAGGGTGAGCAGCACGAAGCTCGCCATGAGCAGCATCTCGAAGCCGACGAAGATGTGGAACAGGTCGCCGGAGACGAACGTCGTGCACACGCCCGCCAGCAGCACGAGCAGCGTGGGGTGGAAGATCGGCAGCGGCGCGCCGGCGTCGCGCTCGTCCTCGCTGGATCGGCCCTGGCCGATGGAGTAGAGCAGCACCCCGAAGGTGACGATCGCCGATACGAGGATCATGAGCGCGGCGAGCCGGTCGACGACGAGGACGACGCCCATCGGCGCCGGCCAGCCGCCGACCTCGACCGCCAGCGGCCCGTGGCCGTCGGCGGCGACGAGCAGCCCCGCCGCGGCGGTGAGCACCCCGACGAACGTGATGACGCTGATGGACCGTTGCACGGCGTCGCGGCCGCCGGCCACGAGGGTCAGGCCGGCACCGACGAGCGGAAAGAGCACCGGCAGCGGCACGAGCCACGCCCACCCGCTGATCACGACGCCCCCCGGCTCGGCTCAAGGCGGCGCGGGTCGTCGTCGGCGGGCGTGTCCGGGTGGTAGCAGGCCCCGGGGTCGGGGTCGTCGAGCGGGTCCACGGGGGCTTCCTCGTCGTAGTCGGAGTCGATCGCGTCGGTCTCGCTCGCCTTGCGGGCGATGCGGATCGACTCGTCGTCGTCCTCGATGAGATCGGTGCGCGACAGCTCCCACGCGCGGTAGGCCAGCGACATGACGAAACCGGTGAGCGCCAGTGTGATGACGATCGCGGTGAGCACGAGCGCCTGCGGCAGCGGGTCGGTGATGCCGGTCTCGGTGCCGGCGTCGTCGACGATCGGGGCTCGCCCGGGGCTGCCGGCGGCGACGACGAACATGAGGTTGATGCCGTTGCTCATGAGCATGACGCCGAGCAGGGCTCGGCTGATGCCGCGCGACATGAGCAGCACGACGCCGGTGCCGAAGAGCACCCCGATGAGCAGCGCCAGCACGAGGTTCGAGGTCATGTCGCCGCTCCGCTCTGTGTCAGGCCCTCGCTGGTCGCGCCCCGGGCGGGCGTCTCCTCATACTCTCGCTCGACCTGGGCGTCGATGCCGGCGCCGAGGCTGCGCAGGGTGTCGAGCATGAGCCCGACGACGACGAGGTAGACGCCGATGTCGAAGACGAGCGACGTCACGATGTGCAGCGTGCCGATGAGCGGCACGGGGATGTCGAAGATCCAGGTCTGCAGCACGTCGCCACCAGCGATCATCGAGGCCAGGCCGTTGCCGGCGGACAGGAAGAGGCCGATGCCCAGCAGCCAGCCCGGTAGCACCGGGATCGCCGCGCGCAGCTCCTCGCGGCCGCCGGCCAGGTAGCGCAGCGCCAGCGCAAGACCCCCCATGAGGCCGGCCGCGAAGCCGCCGCCGGGGTCGTTGTGACCCGAGACCAGCAGGAACACCGACCACAGCAGCACCGTGTGGAAGACGAGCCGCGTCACGACCTCGAACATCACCGACCGCTGCCGCTCGTCGAAGTGCGCGTCCTCCGACAGCCAGCGGCCGCGGGCCTGGCCGAGCCGCGTGGCGGCGCGGCGGCGCGACCGGGCGTCGGCGATGCGGTCGCGCACGACCTGGAAGCGGTTCTCCTCCAAGAAGATCAGGCTCGCGATGCCGGTCGCGGCGGCCAGCACGACGGACAGCTCCCCCATCGTGTCCCAGGCGCGCACGTCGACGAGGATGATGTTGACGATGTTGTGCCCGCCGCCGTACTCGACGGCCGCCGGGCCGAGCCCCGTCGACGCCGGCGCCGCGGTGCGCGCGTTGGGGAGCACGAGCGCCAGCGCGGCGGCGACGACGCCGACCGCGATGCCGAAGCAGGCCCGCAGCACCCGGTCGCCGCGGGGCCGCTCGTCGGGGAATCGGTCCGGGAGCCTGCGCAGCACGAGCACGAAGAGCAGGATCGAGACCGTCTCGACGAGGATCTGCGTCAGGGCGATGTCGGGGGCGCCGAAGATCAGGAAGAGCACCGCGCACCCGTAGCCGGTGACGCCGACGAGGAAGACCGCGCGCATGCGCCGCCGGGCACGCACGGCCATGATCGCGGCGAAGACCATGACGAGCGCCGTGAGCACCTGCCCGAGCCCGTCGGAGAAGCGCCAGGTCAGGCTCGACCAGTCGGTGCCGAGCAGCACGCTGCCGCCCGGCAGCGCGATGAAGACCGTGAGGATGAGCGCCAGCGACAGGGGCAGCGACCCGCGCTGCATCGCCGCGGTGACGAAGAGCGAGCCACGGTCGAGGCCCAGCATGACGTGCCGGTAGGTGGCGTCGGCCGACGCCGTGCCCCAGATCGTCGCCGCCCGCTCCTGCGCGAGCTCGACGCGGGTGCGCTGGGCGGCGAGCAGGCCGCCGGCGAGCCACGTCAGCAGCGTCAGCCCGAGCGCGAGCGTGAAGCCGTGCCACAGCGTCAGGTGACCGGTCGCGGGCTGCGGCCCGACCCCGTCGGCGTAGGCGCGCAGGGCGGGCTCCAGCGCGGGGGCGAGCGGTCCCGCGACGAGCCCGAGGGTGCCGAGCAGCAACGGCACCCCCTGGAGCACCGGGCCGGGCGCGTGCATGGGCTGGGGCTCGCGACCGGGCACGTCGGCGAACGCGCCCCAGACGAAGCGGGCCGTGTAGGCGAACGTGAGCACCGAGCCCAGCACGAGCACCGCGAGCACCCACGGCGCCCAATCCTGCTCGGCATCCGCGTAGGCGGCGTAGGCGGCCTCCTTGCCGACGAAGCCGAGCAGCGGCGGCAGCCCCGCCATCGACGCGGCCCCGAGGCACCCGGCCACGGCGAGCCACGGCGCCTGCCGGGCGATCCCCGATAGTTCGCGCAGGTCGCGGGTGCCGACCGTGTGGTCGATCGTGCCGACGACGAGGAAGAGGCACGACTTGTAGAGGGCGTGGGCGAGCAGCATCGCGACGCCGGCCAGCGCGGCGTCGGAGGTCCCCGACCCGACGAGGATCGTCAAGAAGCCGAGCTGACTCACCGTGCCGTAGGCGAGCAGCTGCTTGAGGTCGTGTTGCCGCAGCGAGCGATAGGCCCCGAGCACCATCGTCGTGCCGCCGAGCACGAGCACGAGCACCCGCCACAGCGGCACCTCGGCATACGCGGGCGCGAAGCGGGCGACCAGGTAGATGCCGGCCTTGACCATGGCCGCGGCGTGCAGGTAGGCGCTGACGGGCGTGGGCGCCGCCATCGCCCCGGGCAGCCAGAAGTGGAACGGCACGAGCGCCGACTTCGTCAGGGCGCCGAGCAGGATGAGCGCGACGGCCGCCAGGGCCGCGGGGTCGGCGCTCGTCGGCGGGTGGGCCGTCAGGGCGGCGATGACCTCGCTGAGCCGGTAGGTGCCGGCCCGCTCCCCCACGATGATGAGCCCGACGAGCATCGCCAGGCCGCCGAACGTGGTCACGACGAGGGCCTGGGTGGCGGCGGTGCGGCTCGACCCGCTCTCGGGGCGGTGCCCGATGAGCAGGTAGGAGAGCACCGTCGTGGCCTCCCAGAAGAGGTAGAGCACGAGCAGGTCGTCGCTGGTGACGAGGCCGAGCATGGCGCCGGCGAAGCCCAGCAGGCACCCGGCGAAGCGCCCCAGCCCCGGCTCGTCCGCGACGAAGTAGGCCGAGCAGTAGGCGAGCACGAGCGCGCCGACGCCGCCGACGACGAGGCACAGCAGCCAGGACAACGGGTCGAGGCGGAACGCAAGCTCGAGGCCGATGCTGGGCACCCACGTCACGTGCTCGAGGGGCGGGTCGCCCGAGAGCGCGGCCCGGGTGTTGCTCAGGGCCCACACGAAGGTCGCGGCCGGCGGCAGCGCGAGGATCCAGAAGGCACGCCGATGCCAGGCACGCACGAGCGCGGGCGCGGCGATGGCGAGCACGGCGTGCACGACCAGCAGCACTCCCACGCGCAGCCCTCCTCCTGTGTCGATGGATCCGAAATCTCCGGCGGTTACGTTATCCGCTGCGCATCCTTCGGCACGACTCGATCCGCCCCGGAGGCGGGCAGTGGTGTGCGCGCCTCACCGAAATGGGGGAACACCGCCGTCCGGCGACCACTCCAGCACGGCGTCGGCATGGCCGGCAGCGCCGGCCGCGTCCCGGGCCAATCGGCCCGCGCCGCCGGTGGCCGAAGCGACGAGCGCCGCCACGTCGGCCTCCCGATGCGGGTGCACGGCCAGCTGCAGTCGCGCCCGCGCCGCCCGAGCACTCGACGCGGTGTAGTCGACGCCGAGCACCTGGAGCAGCGCCGGATCGTGGGCGCGCAGCTCGTGCTCGAGGCGGCCCGCGTGCGCGATGTCGATCTCGACGTGGACGCGCCGCCGCAGCCGCCACACCTGCGGCGTCGCGCGCTCGAGCGCGGCGCTCACCGCGCCGGAGTAGGCGCGGATGAGCCCGCCGGTGCCGAGCAGTGTGCCGCCGAACCAGCGGGTGACGACCGCGACGACCTGGGTGTGCCCACTGCCGCGGAGCACCTCGAGCATCGGGGCGCCCGCGGTGCCGGCCGGCTCGCCGTCGTCGTTGCTGCGCTGGGTGCGGGCGTCGGGGTCGAGCACGAACGCGCTGCAGTGGTGCCGCGCGTCGTGGTGGGCGCGGCGGGCGGCCTCGATGACGTCACGGGCGGCCGCCTCGTCGGCGACCGGCTCGAGGCGGGCCAGGAAGCGCGAGCGCCTGGCCTCGATCACGGCCTCGACCGGGCCGGCGATGCTCGTGTAGGAGGTCGGGCCGACGTCGTTCACGAGCGCCCGCCTCGCGCCGGACCGATCGCTCCTGACGCGGTCACGCCGGCGGGTCGAACCGGCCGTCGACGGCCGTCCAGCCCGCGTCGACCATGAGCTGGCTGCCGGTGACATAGGACGAGGCGTCCGAGGCGAGGAAGACGACGGCCCCCGCGAGTTCGCTCGGCTGCGCCCATCGCCGCAGGGCATTGGCCTGCGCGTAGGCGTCGGCCCACGCCGTGTCGGACCTGATCTGCGTCGTCAGCGGCGTGTCGACGACGCCCGGCGCGATGGCGTTGCAGCGCACCCCCGAGGGCCCCAGCTCGGCGGCGGCCGTGCGCAGCAGCTGCACGAGCCCCGCCTTCGTCGCGGCGTAGACCCCCTGCCCCGGCTCGACGAGCACCGCCCGCATCGAGCTGAACGCGATGATGCTGCCCCGCCCGCGCTGCGCCATGCCGCGCCCGAACGCCCGCACGAGGTCGAAATGGGCCCGCAGGTTGAGGCCGACGACGCGGTCGAACTCCGCGCCGGAATAGTCGAGCAGCCGCTTGCGCACGTTGACGCCCGCGGTGACGACGAGCACGTCGACGGCCCCGAGCTCGGTCGCCGCCCGCTCGATCGCCGCCTCGTCGAGGATGTCGAGCTCGTAGGCCGTGAGCCCTGCACCGGCCGGCCCGCCGCCCAGACCCTCACCCAGCCCGCACGTCTCCTGCGCGGCGGCCAAGTCGCGGTCGGCGACGACGACCCGGGCGCCCTGCGCGGCCAGGGCGAGTGCGCTCTCGCGGCCGATCCCGCTACCGCCACCGACGACGACGGCGAGCCGGCCGTCGAGGCGAAAGAGCGCTCCGTAGTCGGGTCGGTGGGCGGCTGCGGGATCGCTCACGGCGTCCTCCCTGTCATCTGGCCGGCGACGGCGCTGGGGAAGGCGTCGCTGTAGGAGCGCCAGGTGCCCGCCGGTGTGGTCACCGTACGGGCCGCGAGCAGCGCGTGCGCGACGGCGCGCGTCACGACGTCGCCGGTCGCGTCGAGCAGGGCGTGGAATCCGACGAGGTCCGGGGGCGGGCGGCCTCCGGTCGCGGCCCCGAAGAACGTGTCGCCGTCGAACATCGTGTGCACTGGCTTGACCGCGCGAGCCAGGCCGTCGTGGGCGATGCCGGCGAGCTTGGCGCAGTGGGCCTTCGTCAGCGTCGCGTCGGTCGCGACGACACCGATCGTCGTCGCCATGCCGGGCGCCCCGACGATCTGCGGGGGCGCCTGGGCGGCGCGCGCGCGGGCCGCGGCGAGCTCGGCGGCGCTCGGCACGCCGAGACCGGGCAGCTCGCCCGGTGCCAGGAAGCGGCGGGCGTAGAGCTCCCCCGTCGCCGGGTCGAGCCCCTCACCGAGGGGGTTGAGCACGAGCAGCGCGGCGACGACGGTGCCGTCGGGCAGCACCGCGCTCGCCGAACCGACGCCGCCCTTGAGCCCGCCGCACGTGGCGCCGGTGCCGGCTCCGACGACACCCAGTTCGACCGGCGCCGTGGGGGTGTCGCGGGCCTCGCGAGCCGCGAGGTAGGCCGCCCGCCCGGTGCCCGCGTCGGGCCGCAGGGCGAAGTCCCCGCCGCGCCCGAGGTCGAAGACGACCGCGCCCGGCACGATCGGCACGACCTCCCCCGGCCCGCCCATCGCGAGGCCGACGCCGTCGTCGAAGAGCGCGGCCATCACCCCGTCGGCCGCGGCGAGCCCGAAGGCACTGCCGCCGGACAGGCAGATCGCGTGCACGCGCTCGACGACGTTGCGCGGGTCGAGCAGGTCGGTCTCGCGGGTGCCCGGCCCGCCGCCGCGCACGTCGACCCCGGCGACGACGCCCTCGTCGGGCGCGAGCACGACCGTCGTGCCGGTCAGGCGCCCGCCGCCGGTGAGCGTCGCGTGCCCGACGGTGAGGCCGGTGACGTCGACGAGGGTGTTGGTGGGGCCGATCTGCGCGGGTCCGCTCATGCCGTCCGTCCTCGCTGTGTGTCGATGGCAGCGGTGTCGGCAGCAGTGTCGGCACCCCGCACCCCCGCGGCGAGCTCGGCGGCGTCGACGCCGGCGAGCGCCCCCTGCAGGGTCGGGATGCTCGCGACGAGCCGCCGCGTGTAGGGGTGCTGCGGGTCGTCGTAGACGCGCGCCGTCGACCCTTCCTCGACGATGCGTCCCGCCTCCATGACGACGACCCGCTCGCACGTGTGCCGCACGACCGACAGGTCGTGGCTGACGAAGACGAGCGTGAGACCGAAGTCGTCGACGAGGTCGGCGATGAGGTTGAGCACCTGGGCGCGCACCGAGACGTCGAGGGCACTGACGGGTTCGTCGGCGACGAGGATGCCGGGCTCGGGCGCCAGCGCCCGGGCGATCGAGATCCGTTGCCGTTGGCCGCCGCTGAACTGATGCGGGTAGCGCCGCGCGGCGGCCGGCTCGACGCCGACGGCTTCGAGCAGCTGGGTGACCCGGCCCCGCTCGGCGGCGCGTCCCTGGGCGACGAGCGGCTCGGCGACGATGTCGGCGACCCGCATCCGCGGGTCGAGGGAGCTCATCGGGTCCTGGAAGACGAGCTGGAGGCGCTCGCGCACGAAGCCGAGCCGGCGCTCGGGCAGGCCGGCGATCTCGCGGCCCTCGACGCGCACCGAGCCGCTCGTCGGGGTGTCGAGGCCGGACAGGATGCGCAGCAGCGTCGACTTGCCGCAGCCCGACTCGCCGACGATGCCGACGCGCTCGCCGCGCCGCACGGTCAGGCTCACGCCGCGCAGCGCCTCGACCGTCGGCGCCGGCCGCAGCAGGTGGGTGCGCGGCCGGCGGTAGTGCCGCACGACGTCGGTGAGCTCGATGATCGGCTCCTCGGCGGCGACGCCGCTGGTCCGGGCGGTGTCGCGGTCGCTCGCCGTCGGTCGATCAGGGCGGGGACGTGCCCCGGGGTGTCGCTGACTCTCTCCCTGTGATTGACCCTCGATGTCAGGATGAGGTCGAGGGATGGTCCCGGCGATCAGACGCCCGCGCTCGTCGACTCGGGTGAGGTCGGAGGCCGCGACCAACGAGGCCGTGTAGTCGTGCCGGGGTCGGGTGAGCACCTCCTCGACGGGGCCGGTCTCGACGATGCGCCCGCGATACATGACCGCCACGCGGTGACAGACGGTCGCGACGACCGCGAGGTCGTGGGTGATGAAGAGCATGCCCGCGTCGCGGGCGGCGGCGCCGGAGACGATGAGGTCGAGCACGCCCGCCTGCACGGTGACGTCGAGAGCGGTCGTCGGCTCGTCGCAGATGAGCAGGGCCGGGTCGTTGGCGAGCGCGATCGCCAGCACGACCCGCTGACGCTGTCCGCCGGAGAGCTGGTGGGGGTAGGCGCGGGCGGCCGCCGCGGGGTCGGGCAGCCGCACGTCGGCGAGCAGCTCGACGGCCCGGGCCCGGGCCGCGCCGGCGGCCATGCCGTGGATCGTCATGACCTCGGCGACCTGTGCACCGACCCGCATCGTCGGGTTGAGCGCGGTCATCGGCTCCTGGAAGACCATCGCGACCTGCCGCCCGCGCACCGCCGACAGGGCCCGCTCCCCCGCGCCGACGACGTCGCGGTCGAGCCCGGCCAGGCGCACCGATCCCGTGGCGCGCAGCCCCTCGGGCAGGAGCCCCATGACGGCCAGCGCCGTCAGGGACTTGCCCGAACCGGACTCGCCGATGAGCCCGAGCCGCTCGCCGCGGGCGATGCGCAGGTCGACGCCCTCGACGAGCGGCGCGTCGGCGTGCACCGACAGGCCGTGCACGTCGAGCACGACGTCGCCGCGGTCCTGCGCGGCGGTCCCGCGCTGCGCTGCCACCGGGCTCATCGGCGGTCCTCCAGCCGCGGGTCGAGCACGTCGCGCAGCCCGTCGCCGAGCAGGTTGAAGCCGAGCACGGCCAGGGCGATCGCGGTGCCGGGCACGATCGTCAGCAGCGGCGCCATGAAGAGCAGCGGCTGGCTCTCCTGCAGCATGAGCCCCCACGAGGGCGTCGGCGGTGGCGTGCCGAGCCCGAGGAACGACAGCGCCGCCTCGGCGAGGATCGCGATGGCGAAGGCGACGCTGGCCTGCACGATGAGGATGCTGCCGACGCCCGGCAGCACGTGCCGCCAGGCGATCGCGACCGGCCGGCGACCGGCCGCGCGGGCCGCGAGCGCGTAGTCGGTGCCGAGCACCTGCAGCGCCCCGGCCCGCACGACGCGCGCGAACGTCGGGATGCTCGCGATGCCGATGGCGATCATCGCCGTCAGCGTGCTGCCGCCGAAGACCGCGCTGAACATGATGGCCAGCAGCAGCGCCGGAAACGCGAGCAGGATGTCGGCGCCGCGCATGACGACCGCCCCCGCCCACGGCCGGGCCATAGCCGCGACGATGCCCAGCGGCACGCCGATGAGCGCCGCGACCCCCACCGCCACCACCCCCACGTAGAGGGTGGTGCGCGCCCCCACGAGCACCCGGCTCAGCACGTCGCGCCCGAATCGGTCGGTGCCGAGCCAGTGTTCGCTCGACGGCCCCTGCAGCCGGACGGTGCCGTCGACCCGCAGCGGGTCGTGCGGCAGCCACACGTAGGAGACCAGGGCCGCCGCGACGACGAGCCCGACGAGCAGGCCGCCGACGAGCAGGCTCGGGTTGCGCAGGGCGCGCCTGCGGCCACCGGGACCGCCCGGCGAGCCGGGCGGCACCCCGAGGCGCGCGGCGTCGACCTGGCTCATCGCCCCGCCCCCGTCTTCAGCCGCGGGTCGATGAGCGTGTAGATGACATCGACGGCCATGTTGACGACGAGCACCGCGAGCACGAGCACCATGACGACGTCCTGCACGACGATGAGGTCGCGGTTGGCGACGGAGTCCAGCAGCAGGCTGCCCAGGCCCGGCACGACGAACACCCGCTCGACGACGACCGCCCCGATGAGCAGCGTCGCCAGCTGCAGCGCGAGCACGGTGACGACGGGGATCGCGGCGTTGCGCAGCCCGTGCCGCCACAGCGCCGTCAGCGGCGGCAGGCCCTTGGCGCGGGCGGTGCGCACGTAGTCCTCGCGCATGACGTCGAGCACCGCGCTGCGCACGTAACGCGTGAGCACGGCCCCCTGCACGAGCCCGAGCGACAACGCGGGCAGCGTCAGCTGGCGCACGAACATCACGGGGTCGACGACCGGTGGCGTCCAGCCGTTGGCGGGCAGCCACCCCAGCCGCACGGCGAAGACCATGATGAGCAGCAGCCCGGCGAGGAACGCCGGGATCGCGACGCCGAGCTGCGAGAGCGCCGAGAGCGCGAGGCCGCTGACCTGGCGGTGCCGCACCGCCATGAGGGTGCCGGCCGGCAGCGCGATGACCACGGCGATGACCATGGCGGTCACCACGAGCCACAGCGTGACCTGGAGCCGGTCGACGATCTGCGGCGCGATGAGCGCCCGGCTGATGTAGCTCTCGCCGAGGTCGAAGCGCACGAGCCCGGCGAGCCACTCGACATACCGCGTGGCCAGGGGGGCGTCGAGGCCGAAGTCGGCGCGCAGCCGCGTGACCGCCTCCTCGCTGGCGTTGACGCCGAGCGCCACCCGCGCCGGGTCGCCGGGCAGCACCTGCAGGAAGCCGAAGACGAGCAGCGAGCTGACGAAGAGGCTGAGCAGCAGCGTCGCCAGGCGGCGACCGACGAGCACGACCATGCGGCGACCGAACCAGCCAGGCTACGCGCGGCGCAGGGCCGTGAGGTCGAAGGACTCCGAGATCGCATTCTTCGGCAGCCCGGTGATGCCGGCGTCGGCGACCATGAGGTTGGGCAGCAGGAAGAGCCAGTCGCTGGCCGCCTGCGCGGACAGGAGCTTGGCGGCCTTCTTCATGTTCTCGGTCTGCGCGGCCTCGTCGCCGGTGTCGGCGGCCTCGAGGAGCTTGGTCAGCTCCGGGTCCTTGAAGTGGATGTAGTAGTCGGGGTTGCCGAAGACCGCCGGCAGGTCGCGCGGCTCGACGTGGGCGATCATCGACATCTCGTAGTCGCCGCCCTTGAAGACGCTCGTCAGCCACGCGGCGGGGAACTCGAGCTGGTCGATGGTGACCTTGAAGCCGGCCTGCTCGAGCTGGCTCTTGACGACCTGCCCGCACGCGGTGGCATAGGGCAGCGACGGCAGCCGCAGCCGCACGGCCGGGTTGGGCGTGCCGGCCCGTGCGAGCAGCGCCTTGGCCTGGGCGACGTCGTAGGGGGCGACGCTCGTGAGGTCCTCGTACCAGGGGTCGGTCGGCGGCACCATCGAGCCGATGAGCGTGCCGCGCCCGGCCCAGCACGTGTCGAGGAGGGCCTTGTGGTCGATCGCGTGCCGCGCCGCGATGCGCACCTGGGAGTTGTCGAACGGCGGGCGCGCGTTGTTCATCGACAGCACGACCTCGCCGTTCGTCGTGCCCTCGATGATCTCGTACTTGCTGTTGCCCTCGAACTGCGCGAGCGTCTCCGGCGCCTGCACCGTCGAGATGATGTCGATGGTGTCGGTGAGCAACGCGTTGTTGAGGGCCGTCGGGTCCTTGAAGTAGGCGAGCTTCACCGAGTCGAAGTAGGGCTTGGCGCCCCAGTAGCCCGGGTTGCGCTTGAGCGTCAGGGAGTCGCCGCGGTTCCACGTGTCGAGGGTGTAGGGGCCGGTGCCGACCGTCGTCGTCGCGAGCTTGTCGACCCCGGACTGGCTGAACATCGCCCCGATGCGGGTCGTCATGCGATAGAGCCAGTCGTTGCTCGGGCGGCTCAGCGTCACCTGCAGCTGCGTCGGGCTGACCGCCTTGGCGTCCTGCACGACGGCCATGGCCTTGGCCAGCGACGTCGTCCAGTCCTTCTTGACGCGGTTGATGGAGAAGACCGCGTCCGAGGCGTCGAACGTGTCGCCGTTGGTGAACGTCGCGCCCTCCACGAGGTCGAACGTGTAGGTCTTGCGGTCGTCCGAGACCGTCCACGACGTCGCGAGGCCCGGCACGATCTTGCCTTCGCCGTCGAGCTTGACGAGGCCCTCGTAGACGTTGGTCAGCAGGGCCTGCGGGATCGCGGCGCCGTCGGAGGTCGTGAAGTCCAGGCTCGCGGGCTCGGCGACCATGCCGACACGCAGCACCCCGCCGGCGGCCTGCGTGCCGCCCCCGGTCGCGCCCGGCTGCTGGCCGGTGCTGCCCGCGCCGGCCGAGCAGGCGGCCAGGGCGAGGGTGACGACGGCGACGAGCGGCACCAGGAGGCGGGTGGAGGGGCGAGACGAACGATCGGACATGGTCGCTCCATCGGCTCGGCGTGACCGCCTCGACGCGGCCCACGCGGTGGTGAGGCGTGCGGTGGCCTCGTCCCGGACGATGGTCGGGGCACCGACCGGGCAAGTCAACCACCCCGGCCCGACACCCACCCGATCTGCCCGGTCGCAAGGTGACGACGATCGGAGCGAGGTCGGACGTGACGACCGACGTCGTGACGACCGGCGTCTACCGTGAACGGGTCGGCATCATCGACACCGTCGGCACTGGGGCAACCCCACGACCCCTGGATTCGGGAGGCCCGAGCATGAGCATGAGCGACCCCGCGCCCCGCAGCGACGCACGCCTCAGCGCGCGCCTCGCGGCCTCCGTCGAGCGCCACGGCACGCGCATCGCCCTGCACGAGGTGCGCGACGGCGTGACCCGCATCATCACGTATGCCGAGCTCGGCCGCCGCGTGGCGCGGCACGCCGCGGCGATCCAGTCGCTCGCGCCCGCCGGGGGCTCGGCGGACACGCAGGCCGTCGTCGTGGCCGGAGACGGACCCAACGAACTCGTCGCCGAGCTCGGCGTCATCGTTGCGGGGCGGGTCGCCGTGCCGGCGGCGGACGCTTCGCAGGTGCCGTCGGCCATCGCGGCTGCGGCCGCCGCGGGGCTCACGACGCTCGCCGCCATCGGCGCTGCCGCCGTGGCCTCGACGGCCGACGACGCCAACGCGACGACCGACACGACCGATGCGACCGAGACGACCGATGCGACCGAGACGACCGACACGACCCAGACGACCGATGCGACCGACGCCGAGATTCCGGTGTTGCCGCTGGTCCCGGCCCCGGGGCCGGTCGCCGCGCGCCTCGAGCCGGTCGCGGCCGGCGACGACTCCCCCGCGCTCCTGCTCCCGCAGGCCGGGGACGCGCCGCTGGTCTTCACGCACGGCCACGTCGTGGCGGGGCTCGACGCGCTCGCGGACCTGCTACCGATGCGGGGCGGGTGGCGGCACGTGGCGCATCTGCCCCGCTCCGGCGCCGCCGCCCGGGCCTTCGCCTGGCACGCCCTGCTGCACGGCGCCGAGCACTGCTGGGTGAGCCGCCTCGCCGACCTGGAGGCGCTCGCTCCGCGAGTGCTCGTCGCCGCGCCGGAGGAGGTCGTCGGCGTCGCCGACCGGGTGCTCGCCCCGGGTCGCTCCGGCCTACGGCGGGCCGCCGAGCGGGCCGCGCGCAGCGTCGAACGGGCCCGCGCCGCCGGATCCCCGATCTCGTGGTGGTCGAGGGCAGGGCACGGGCTGCTCGAGGCGACGGTCCTGGCCCCCGCCCGCGCGGCGCTGGGCCGTCCCGGCATCGCGTTGTGCTGCGCGGAGGTCGCGCTGCCGCAGGAGGTGCTCGACGGCTACTTCGCGGCCGGCCTGACCCTCTACCAGGCCTGGACGCCGCCGACAGCCTTCGGCCCGGTGACCTGCAACGTGCCGACGCGGGTGCGCTTCGGCACGCTCGGGGTCGCGCTTCCCGGCGTCACCCTCTCCCAGGTCCGGCCGATCGAGCAACGGTCCGGCGGCTCGAACGGGGGTTCCGTCGCCGGGCAGGTGGGCGTCGAGGCGCAGTGGGCGCTGGCCCCCACCGTCCTCCAGGGGCATCTCGACGACGACGGATTCCTCGTCCCGGCACCAGAAGCGGTGGCATCGCATACCGGGCACGTCCAATCGCTGCGTGGCAAACCAGCAGTCGAGTCCGAGAATCCTTGAGAAGCTCGCCGCAGCATGCCGCCACCCGCATCACGGTGGCGGCGAACCCCGTCCGCGCTGCACTGGTCTCTCAATGAGGGCCGTCCGATCAGCCGACTCTCCGTAGTCGGCCGATCGTCCGCACGGGGCAGCCGCGCTCACAGGGCCAGCTGCGACAGCGTGTGGATGACGAGCCCGGCGAGACCGCCGACGATCGTGCCGTTGATGCGGATGAACTGCAGGTCGCGCCCGACGTGCAGCTCGATGCGCTGCGCGGCCTCCTTGCCGTCCCAGCGGGCGATGACCTGCGAGATCACCGGCGCGACCTCACCCCCGTAGGTCGACACGACCGACGCGATCATGTCGCCCACCCGGGCGTCGACCCGCGCGCGCAGCTCCTCGTCGGAGACGAGCCGCTGCCCGAACGACACCGACTCGGCGACGAGCCGGCGCCGCAGCTGACCCTCCTCGTCGGCCAGGGAGCGGGCCAGGGCCGAGCGCAGCACCTCCCAGATCGCGAGGATCGTGTCGGCGGTCTGCGGATGGGCGAGCAGCACCTCCTTGGCCGCCTCGGCCTTGGCCATCGTGGCCGGGTCTTCCTGCAGGTCGCGGGCGAGGTCGGCGACGAGCTCGTCGACCGCCAGTCGCACGCGGTGCATCGGGTCGTCGCGCACGTCGCGCACCCACTTGACGGCCTCGGTGTGCACGCGGTCGGAGACGATGTCGTTGACCCAGCCTGGCGCCCACGACGGCGCGCGGTCGGTGATGATCGCCATGAACGTGCGCGGGTTCTCCAGCAGCCACTGGTGGGCCTCGGCGAGCACGATGTCGACGAGCCGCTGCTGGATGCGGTCGGCGGCGATGTGCTCGAGCAGCCGGCCCGCGAGGGGGCTGACGGGTTCGGCGACGAGACGCGGCAGCAGCGAATGCTCCACGAGCTCGCGGATGTCGTCCTCGCGCACGTGGGCGAGCGCCTGCCCGCCGAGCCGGGCGACGACGCCGACGAGCTTCTCGCTGTTCTCGGGTCGGGCGAGCCACTCCCCCGCCCGTGTGCTGGCATCCGAGGCGAGGTAGCGCTCCCGCACGGCGTCGCCGGTGAGGAAGTGCCCGGCGACGAAGTCTTCGAGGCTCTTGGCGAAGACGTCCTTCTTGCGCGGCACGAGCGCCGTGTGCGGGATCGGCAGCCCTAGGGGATGCCGGAAGAGCGCCGTCACCGCGAACCAGTCGGCGAGCGCGCCGACCATCGCCGCCTCCGCGGTCGCGTTGACATAGCCCCACGCCCCGCCCCGGTGCAGCGTGGCGACGAAGACGATCGCGGCGAAGACCAGCAGCGACGTCGCGACGATGCGCATGCGGCGCAGCGCGGCCGCGCGCGCCGCGTCGGCCGGGGACAGGCCCGCGGGCCCTGCGGGCGGCGGGCTCGTCGTCGCTGGTGCCGACGACACGGGTGCAGTCATGCGCTCGATTCTCCCCCGCGTGGGTAGGCGGTCCGCCGACCACCCCGGCAGCGGCTCGACCACCCCCGGGCGCCGACCGACCGGCCCGTCGGCGGCCCTGCCCCGCGAGCCTGACGGCCGCTGCGGCGCGGCGTGTCATCCTGGCGAGGTGTCCACCGGTGAGCTGCGCCGGATCCGCCGGCTGTGGTCGTCGCCCGACCGCCGCCGGCACCTGGCCGCGCTGGCGGCCCGGCTCGCCGACCGGGTGCTGCCGCATGGGGCGCGCATCGCCCGCCTCACCGTCGCCGCTGTCTTCGCGCACCTGCTGGCCCAGGCGCTCATCCCGGGCAACACCGACCTCACCGGCCCCCTGACGGCCCTGCTCGTTGTGCAGGCCACCGCCACCGGTTCGCTGCGCAGCGGGCTCGGCCGCGTCGCCGCCGTGCTCACCGGGGTGCTCGTCGCGATCGTCGTCTCGACGTGGGTGGGCCTGACGTGGTGGAGCCTGGGCATCGTCATCGCTGCCGCGCTGGCGCTCGCCTACGCCATGAAGCTCGGCGACCACATCCTCGAGACCCCGATCAGCGCGATGCTCATCCTCGGCGTGGCCCAGCATGACGTCGCGGCGACGACTCGCATCGTCACGACCCTCATCGGCGCCGGGGTCGGCATGGCGTTCAACCTCGCGTTCCCGCCGCCGGTGACCCTGCGCAGCGCAGAGGACGCGATCCGCTCCCTCGCCGGCGGCACCGCTCGCGTGCTGCGCATCGCGGGCGAAGAGCTCGACCAGGGCGTGGATCGCCGCCAGATCGAGGGCTGGCTCGACGACGTGCACGCGCTGCTGCCGCTCGTCGCCCAGGCCGACGCCGCGATCGCGCAGGCCCGCGACACGCGGCGCCTCAACCCGCGCGCGCTCGTCTCGCTCGACGCGCTTCCGGTGCTGCGGCACGGCGCCTCGGCCCTCGACCGCACGCTGCTCGCCGTGCGCCAGACGCTCCTGTCGTTCCAGAAGGAAGCCCCCGGCCTGGAGGAGCCCGACGACGAGCACGAGCAGGAGCTGCGGCGGGCCTTCGCCGTCGTGCTCACCGACATGGGCGACAGCATCGAGGCCTATGGGGAGCTGACGATCGCCGAGGCCCAGGGCCGCGAGGACGACGTCGCGGAGTCGGCGGCGCAGACGCTGGAGATCCTGCGCGAGACCCGGGCGATGCTCACCGAGCTGTGCCTCGTCGACCCCAAGGAGGACACCTCGACGTGGCTGCTGCACGGCTCGATCCTCGGCGGCATCGAGGCGGTGCTCAGCGAGCTCGACATGGAGGCCCGGGTGCTGCGCACCCGCTCGCTGCCGGTGCTCAAGCCGTTCCTCGACAAGCCGGGCCAGGTCATGACCCGGCTCTGGGTCGAGAACCAGGACTGGACCCCGTTCCTCGACACGCCCTACGCGCACGCCGCCGGCATCGCTCCCGAGCGGCGGGGTGAGCAGCGGGGAGGTGACGCGTCGACTGACGACGATGCCGGCCGCCCCCGGATCGGGGAGCGGCCGGCATGACGTGCCACTGCGGTGGTCGCGACGGGTGGGCGCCGTCTCCTACGTGGAGCTCAGCAGGCCCATCCAGCGCTTGTACTCGGCCGAGGCCTTCGGGTTGTTGGTGAAGAGGTCGGCGCGGATGTAGGAGTCGTTCTCGCTGAAGTAGCTCTCGTAGCCGATCCAGTCGGAGTTGGCCTTGAGCCAGCTGTAGACGAAGTTGATGTACATCGGGTTGTCGCCGCCACTGGCGCTGTTGGCGGGCGCCACGCCCCACTCCGGCAGCACGAACTTCTTGCCGTGGCTCTTGGCGAAGTCGAGCCAGAAGTTCCAGCCGTAGGTCTGGTCGCGGTGCTTGGCGATGTTCGACGCGCTCGTGTAGCCCGGCCACCAGTCGTAGGCGTCCATCCCGATGAAGTCGACGTAGGCGTCACCGGGGTAGAAGACGCGAGCATCCTGCGTGCCGGTCTGGCCGGGGCCCTCATTGACGACCCACGCGATGCGCAGCTGGGAGCCTCCCTTGCGCAGCGACGTCACCGCCTGCCGGTAGGCCTGCTTCCACTGCTCCGCGCTGTTCGGGTAGGCCGCGTGCTTCCAACCGGGCAGGTTCATCTCCCAGCCGAGGCGGATGTAGGCGTTCGGGTACTTGCTCGCGACGAGCCGCCCGAACTGCTCCCACTGGGAGTTGTAGCCGCCGGCCGCGGCCGTGCCGAGGTTGCCGTCGTTGGGCCACAGCGGCACGCCGACATCGAGGGTGCCCTTGTAGCCGGCGGGGATCCGCTGGTCGTCCATGAACCAGGCACCGAGCATCGAGCCCCAGTTCTCGCGCGCCGGGAAGACGGTGACGACGTCGGTCTTCCTGCCGCGGCTGTTCTCGAAGGCGGTGAGCACCGACGCCTTGTGCATGGGGAACGCGCCGGAGTCGAAGAGCAGCCCGCTCGGGCGGTTCGTCGAGCTCGCCGGGGGCGTGGGCGCCGGGGTGGTGGGCGTCGGTGCCGGGGTCGTGGGCGTCGGGGCGGGGGTGGTCGGCGCCGGCGTGGAGGCGGAGGTGACCTTCGAGACGACGATCGCCGAGAAGAGCGCCGAGTCCTTCTTGTTGGTGACGGCGAGGTTGAGCGTGCCGTCCTTGACGTCGACCCGGAACGTGCGGTCGTAGGCGCGGCGCTGACCGACGGCCTTGTAGATGTCCACGTCGGTCAGCTTGGTGCTGCCCTCCGCGGCCACGTCGAAGACACGCTGGCCGGCTGCGGTCCACCAGGCCTCGCGCATCTTGAGCGTGACGTCGTAGGTGCCGTTGGCGATCGGCTGGCTCCAGGTGTTGAAGCGCACGAGCTCACCCCGGTAGAGAGCGTCGTCGCTCGTGCCGAGGATGTCGGTGCCCGGGCCGTAGCTGGGCGAGTAGTCGCCCTTGTCGAAACCGAAGCGGGCCTGGAAGGTGTTGCCCGACGCATCCTTGACCGTCGCCGGGTTGACCGTCATGCGGGTCGCGACGGACGTGGCCGCGGCGCGGACCCTCGGCGCGGGAGCGGCTCGGTGGGCCGCTCGCGCGGCGGACGCGGACTGGTAGGCGGGAGCGGAATCAGCGGCCGCCGCCGCGGAGACGACACCGATCCCGGCGAGTGGAAGAGCGAGCGTCAGGGCCGACAGGGACGCGACGGCCACCGCCCTGCGCGGGGGCGTAGGGGTGCGATCAGACATATGTGGGCTTTCGAGAGGAGGGTGCGAGGGGTGTGGACTCCCTGTCGATCGGCCTGCGCCGTGGGCCCGCTGAGAACTCTCACAGCACCGGCCGTGCGGCATAGATCACGGATTGGAAACGCTCAGCTGGTGGTCGGCCGTCGCCGGTGTGGCCGGGACCGCGACCGCCCCGGACAATCGCCTTGACCCAGGTGCGAACTCGCGCGTCTGGCGAGCCGCGCCGGTCCGGGCGGGTCGACACCGCGCGCAGGGATGCCGGCCCCCGGGGGTGCCACCACAGGTCGGACCCGGCCGGTCGCCATCCCACAGCATGAGACACCCGGAGTCCCTCGCTCGGACGGCCCGTCGGCGGTCCTCCAGGGCGTCGTCACACGCGACTCCTGCTCTCCCCCATCGCGGGCCGACGGGCGGAAACCCCCGGTGGTCGCCACCACATCCCGGCCCGACCTAGGATCGGAGAGGGTGCGCCGCGCGTGCCCAAGGGCTCACTGCTGCCACGGTCGGCCTGCGCATCGGGGCGCCGGTGCTCCGACGCCGGGACGCAGCGCGCGTCGGGCCCGTCGGTCGGGCCCGCCGGTCCGACGCGGACCGCGGCGAGGCAGGATAAAAGCGAGCAGGCCAAAAGACGTTGACCGACAGGGCGATCGACGCCCACGCGAGACGGGGGAGGATGTGCAGATGAGTGTGCTCGTCGTCATGCCCGCCCTCAACGAGGAGGCGTTCGTCGCCACCGCCGTCGGCCAGCTCCTGGCCACGGCGGACGGGCTCGACGTGCGCCTCGTCGTCGCCGACGGCGGCAGCACCGACGGCACCCGCGCGATCGTCGAGCAACTCGCGGCGGCCGATCCTCGCGTCGAGTTGCTCGACAACCCCGGACGCACCCAGTCGCGCGGCGTCAACCTCGCCGTGCGCGAGGCCGGGCCACAGGTCGACGTCGTCGTGCGCACCGACTGCCACGCCGCCTACCCGGACGGTTTCCTGTGCCGGGTCGTCGAGGGTGTCCGCAGCCGCCGGCAGGAGGGCTGCGTGTCGGTCGTCGTGCCGATGGTCGCCGACGGGGAGACCGCGTTCCAGCATGCCGTCGCCGCCACGCAGAACAGCCTGCTCGGCAACGGGGGCTCCGCGCACCGCCGGCTCGGCGAGTCGCGCTATGTCGATCACGGGCATCACGCCGCGTTCGACCGGGCGGCGTTCGAGCGGGTCGGCGGCTACGACCCGCGCATGCTGCACAACGAGGACGCCGAGCTCGACGTGCGGCTCGTCGCCGACGGCGGCCGGATCTTCCTCGACACGCAGGCCGCGATCACCTACTTCCCGCGCCGCGACTGGCGCTCGCTGGCCCGGCAGCAGTACAACCACGGTCGCGGCCGCGCCTGGAACACCGTCAAACACCACACGCGCCCCAAGCTGCGCCAGATCGCGCCGGCCGCCGTGACCGCGCTCAACGCCGCGTGCCTGCTCGCGAGCCCCCTGCGCGCGAGCGCGCTCGTGCCGCCGCTGGCCTACGCGGGGGCGTGCCTGGCGATCGGTGCCCGCACTGCCGCGCGCGAACAGGACGCCGATCTGCTGCTCATGGGCCCCATCGCGATGGTCACGCACCACTCGTGGGGTGTCGGCTTCCTCGGCGGGCTGCTCCGGCACCCGGACTTCCGCCGCTCCGGACCGGCGTCCCTCGGCGTCACCGCCGCCGGCGCCTGACGAGACCCGACCCGGCGTCCGCGATGCGGGGCGTTGCCGTGCGGCTCCCCGAGGACGAGCAGCCGCCGGATCAACGCAGCCGCGGGGTCAATCGGCCTGCAGCACCCCGGCGATCGGCGCGAGCGCCCGGTCCCACCCATAGCGGTCGAGAAGCACCTCGATGTCGCTGTCCGGGAGCACGATCGGCGCCTCGTCGAGGGCCTGGCGCACACCGTCGCAGAATGCCTGTGCGTCCTGCGGGGTCTGCAGGATCGCGCGCTCGGGCAGACCGTCGAGGCCGGACGCACCGACATACGTCGAGACGCTCGGCAGCCCGTAGGCGATGTATTCGAGGAGCTTGAGGCGCGAGCCGCCCCCCTCGAGCAGCGGCGCGACGCCGAGACTGGCGCGGGCCAGCAGCGGCTCCATGCTTGGCACGTCGGCCTCGACGCGGGCGTTGCCGGCCGCCTCGACGCGCGCGACGAAGTCGGCCGACGGGTTGCGCCCGGCGACCGTGAGCACGATGTCGGGGCGCTCGGTGCGCAGCGCCTGCCACGCGTCCGACTCGAGCAGCCAGAGGATGCCGTTGACGTTGGGACGCCAGTCCAGGGCGCCGGTGAAGAGCAGCTCGTCGGCGTTGATGCGGCCCTCGCGGTGCGCCTCGAGTCGCAGGGGCCGGGTCGGCGGAGTCACGCCGTTGCGGGCGACGACCACCGCGTTGCCGTCGGTGTCCGCCGAGACGGCATCGCCGTCGGCCTGGGTGCAGACGACAGTCGGGCGGCGCGCGCCGACCCCCTTCTCCAGGGCCCGCAGCAGCCGGGACTCGGCGAGGGCCGCGTAGTGCTGCCACCCCGACTCGGCCTGCGCGCGCTGCGCCATGAGGTCGGACTCGACGTTGTGGGTGCTCAGCACGACCGGCAGGTCGTCGGGCAGCAGCGACTCGACGCCGAAGACGCACGTGTGGTCGACGACCGCGGCCCGGAACGGCCCGAGGTCGGCGAGCGACTCCCGCAGCCCGGTGATGAGGCCGGCGCCGCAGGTGCGCGGCGCGCCGATGCTGCGGTAGGTGACGACGCTGAGCGCATCGCGGGCGAGGCTGCGCTCGGGAGCCCGGCGAAGGCGCTCGATGACGACGTCGCCGGCGGCGTCGAGGCGAGCGCCGTGCACACCCTGGGGGTGCACGACGACGACATTGCCGCGAGCAGCGAGCCAACGCACCATCGCCAGGGTGCGCAGCATGCCGCCCGACGTGGCCGGCACTCCGAACTCCTTGGTGACGAAGAGGTAGGGCGCTCCGGAGTCGCCGACCAGGGGGGTGTGCTCGGGGGCGGTGGCCTCGAAACGCTGCTGGGCCACCTCCGCGCCCCCGACGTAGGCGGTGCGGGTGACCATGCCGCGCATGTAGGAGCGGTAGGACGAGGCGAGGCCGGCGTCACCGCGCAGTCGCTGCTCGAGGGCGCGCAGCCCGTAGCCGGCGACCATCGACGCGCGCATCGTCTTGGCGGCCAGACCGCCGTGGTAGCGCTCGACATAGTTGGCGAACGAGGCACCGCGCAAGCGCAGCATCTCCGCCGACGGCGCGCCCGAGCCGCCGGCGCCGTGTCGCACGACGACGTCCGGCCGCAACACCTGGCGCAGGCCCGCGGCCCGGGCCCGCCGCCCGAACGACATGTCCTCGTTGTAGACGAAGAACGACTCGTCGAAGCCGCCGAGCTCGCGGAACTGGGCTCCGCGCACGACCATGCACGCCCCCGTCGTCCACTCGAGGTCGATCTGCTTGCCGAGCTTCGGCTTGGCGTAGATGCCCTTCGTCGGGAAGCGCTTGTGCAGGCCGAACGCGAACGTCGCGGCGCGACTCACGGTGGGCTCCCAACCGCCGACGCCGATCTCGACGTCGCCGTCGTGCCCGGTGACGGTCGCGGCGTGCGAGACCGCCGACGGGTCGCGCGACAGCCCGTCGGCGAGGGCCCGCAGGTCGGCCGCGGTCGGCCGCGAGTCGGGGTTGACGAAGGCGACGTAGGCGGCGTCGCTGGAGAACGCGCCGAGGTTCGCGGCGCGCGCGAAACCCTGCCCCCCGCCGTCCAGCCAGCGCACGTTGGGTCGGGTGTCTGCCAGCTCGCGCAGGTTGTCGGCGCCCCCGGCGTTGTCGACGACGACGACCGACACCGCCGGCCCCCAGGCGTCCACCAGGTGCTCGACGTGATGGCGGCTCTTGTAGCTGACGAGCACGACCTCGAGGTCGGCCGGCCCGACAGAGTCGGTGTGGTGCCGCGGCGTCGCGTTCGTCGCGGCGTTCGGCGCCGTGGTGCTCGCCTCGTCCTGATCGTTTCGTTGCCCGTCGTTCGGCTGCCCGTCGTTCGGCTGCCCGTCGTTTCGCTGCACGTCGTTTCGCTGCACGCTCGATGTCCTCATGTGGTGTCGCTCCCCCGCCGTCCCATGGATCGGCTCTCTTCGGCGGCTCGTCTCCGGCCGCTCGTGTGCGGCCGCTGCTCGACGCGGCGGCGAGGCCCCCTCACCGCGCATGCCCTCGGGACAGGCTATCGTGCCGGGCCTGTGGACCCGTGCCGCCGAGGGTTGTGGGGCTCGTCGGCCGAGGGCTGTTGGGGCTCGTCGGCCGAAGGCTGTGGGCTCGTCGGCCGAAGGCTGTGGGCTCGGGGGCGGACAACCCGCGGCCCGCGTTGCGCACGAATTCGCTCGGGGCACAGCGCGAATGCGACCCCGACGTGACGTGACCGGCATGGGCGGTCTAAGCTCTGGTCTGTCGTCCAAGTCATCCGTTCGGAGTTCTCCGAGTTCACGGGCCTGCGCGGACGGCGACGTAGGGGTTCGGGGGCTGCTGCGCGCACGAGGTGGATCGGCGCGCTGCTGCAAGGTTTCGCTTTTTGGGAGGGGTCCGTTGTCCATTCACGAACGAGAGGCTGCCCGGGAGTCTCGGCACGCGCGTCGCGCCGACCGACCCCGCACGGTCCGCTCGGCGGCGTCGCACAGGGGAGCGACGTCCTTGTCGGCTCCGTCGATGCGCGGCGACATTTTCGCGCACTCGCCCCGCGCGGGCACCTGGTCCGACACATACACGAAGCGCCTCGTGGGCCTCGACCTCGTCGTCGGGGCCGTCGTCGTCGCCCTGGCGCTCGTCATCGGCCCCGCGCCGGGCGACGTCGGCCGCGGCTACATCGTCGCCAGCGCCGCGATGCCCTTCGTCTGGGTGCTCACGCTCGCCCTGTCGAGGGCCTACGAGCGGCGCTATCTCGGGGTCTCCGACGAGGAATACCGCGCGGTGGGGCGTGCGACCGTCGCCCTGCTCGGGATGCTCGCCGTCTCAGGCCTGTTCGTCAAGGTCCAGTGGAGCCGGCTCTACGTCATCACGCTCATCGTGGGGCTCTTCGCCTTCGGGGTGCTGGCGCGCCGGATCATGCGGCACTGGCTGCACCGCCGTCGTCGCCTCGGTTCGCTCATGCAGCGCACCGTGGTCGTCGGGCGCGCCGATGCGGTCGCCGAGCTCATCCGCAACATCAAGTCGTCGCCCGACCAGGGCATGGAGCCCGTCGCCGTGTGCACCTCGGCGATGGATTCCGACTGGAACTCGACGACGGACATCGAGGATGTGCCGGTCATGGGTTCGCCGCTCGACGTCGTCTCGGCCGTCGATCTGTGCGACGCCGAGATCGTCGTCGTGACGTCGCATCCCGAGCTGGCCGGCAAGCAGCTGCGTCGGCTCGCTTGGGCGCTCGAGGAGCGGGGGGTCGAACTCGTCGTCTCCACCGGTCTGCTCGACGTGGCGGGTCCGCGCCTGTCGATCCGGCAGTCGACGGACATGTCGCTCCTGCACATCGAGCGTCCCGCGGCGACCCGGCGGTCGGTGTTCCTCAAGAGCCTCATGGACCGCACGCTGGCGTTCTTCCTCATCCTCGCCCTGTCGCCGGTGCTCATTGCGATCGCCATCGCGATCAAGGTGACCGACCCGGGTCCCGTGATCTTCAAGCAGCGTCGCGTCGGCGTGCGCGGCGAGATGTTCACGATCTTCAAGTTCCGCACGATGTGCGTCGACGCGGAGAAGAAGCTCGAGTCGCTGCTGCACATGTCCGACGGCAACGCGGTGCAGTTCAAGCTCAAGCGCGACCCGCGCATCACGGGCATCGGGCACTTCCTGCGCAAGTATTCGCTCGACGAGCTCCCGCAGCTGTTCAACGTGCTCTTCGGCACGATGTCGCTCGTCGGCCCCCGGCCGCAGAGCCAGGCCGAGGTGGAGCAGTACGAGCCGGACGCCATGCGCCGCCTGCACGTGCGACCGGGCATGACGGGTCTGTGGCAGATCAGCGGCCGCAGTGACCTCGACTGGGAGCAGTCGATCCGTCTCGACCTGCGCTACGTCGACAACTGGTCGCCGATCGTCGACCTGCAGATCCTCTTCCGCACGTTCCGCGCGGTGGTCGCGGGCTCGGGAGCGTACTGACCGGCGAGTGCGGTGACTGACGCGCTCAGAGGCGCTCAACCTGAAGTGGGGTTCGGGTTGAGCGCCTCTCGCGTGTCAGCGCCCGGCTTTTCGGGCGTCGATGATCAGAGATTGCCGCGCAGGGCCTGCTCGCGTTCGAGCGCGACGAAGAGGGCCTTGAAGTTGCCCTTGCCGAAGCCGAGCGACCCGTGCCGCTCGATGAGTTCGAAGAACACGGTCGGCCGGTCGCCGAGCGGGCGCGTGAAGATCTGCAGCAGGTAGCCGTCCTCGTCGCGGTCGACGAGGATGCCGCGCGCCTGCAGTTCCTCGATCGGCACCCGCACGTGCCCGATGCGCGCCCGCAGCTGCGGGTCCTCGTAGTAGGAGTCCGGCGTGTCGAGGAACTCCACCCCCTCGGCGCGCAGCGCGTCGACCGTCGCCACGATGTCGTTGGTCGCCAGCGCGAGGTGCTGGGCGCCTGGTCCCCGATAGAACTCGAGATATTCGTCGATCTGGGATTTGCGCTTGCCGATCGCCGGCTCGTTGAGCGGGAATTTCACGCGGTGGTTGCCGTTGGCGACGACCTTGGACATGAGCGCCGAATAGTCGGTGGCGATGTCGTCGCCGATGAACTCGGCCATGTTCACGAAGCCCATGACCTTGTTGTAGAAGGCGACCCAGTGGTCCATCCGGCCGAGCTCGACGTTGCCGACGATGTGGTCGAGGGCCTGGAAGAGCCGCTTCGGCGCACCGGGGCGCTTGAGGTGGCCGGATCGCTTCGCGACGTAGCCCGGCAGATAGGGACCGCGGTAGCGCGACCGGTCGACGAGCGTGTGCCGCGTCTGACCGTAGGTGGCGATGGCCGCGAGGCGCACCGTGCCGTGCTCGTCGCTCTCGTCGTGGGGCTCGACGAGCACTGTCGCGCCGGCCCGCCGGGCCTGCGCGATGCAGCGGTCGACGTCGGGCACCTCGAGGGCGATGTCGACGACCCCGTCGCCGTGGGCGGCCTGGTGTGCGACGAGCGGACTGTCGGGGTCGACGGCGCCCTGAAGGACGAACCGGATCGACCCCGAGCGCAGCACGAACGCCTTGTGATCGCGGTTGCCGTGCTCGGGCCCGGAGTAGGCCTCGAGCTCCATACCCCACGCGGACTGGTAGTAGTGCGCGGCCTGCGTGGCGTTGCCGACGACGAAGACGATCGCGTCCCAGCCCGTCACCGGGAAGGGGTCGGCGCTCTCGTCGTAGTCGACGAGGCCCACGAGCTGGCGCAGCTCGCGGTAGTCGAGGTCGGCCATCCGCTCGGTCGCGGTGAGCTCGGCGTCCTCACCGGAGGTCAGGTCGGCGATGTCGCGGGACTGCAGATCCGTCATGTCGCGAGTGTGACGGTGGTCCGTCCTGGCGACAAGAACAGCGTTGCAGGCGGACCATTCTGTACATATTGCGCGCCTGATCGCCGCATTCACGGGACATCGTGACCAGTCAGGGTCAGCGTTAGCCGACCCTGACGTCGGTGAGCACGACACGCCCGTGCAGCGGCTGCACCGGCCGGTTCGTGCCGTTGTAGGCCTCGGTGAGCACGCTGAGCTGCGCGCGGCTGAGGGTCACGGGCGCAGCGAGCACGGTCCACGCCACGCCTTGGGTGCACGGTGGGGTCGTCAGACTGCCCCGATAGCGGTAGGAGCGCCGGTCGCCCGGCAGAAGGTCCTCGAGGTGGAGGGTCGTCGGCACCCGCGTGGTCGACGTGCGGGAGGCCGCGCGCACGGCCTCGACGAACGGCTGCCAGGCCCGGTTCGTCGCGTCGCCCCCGCGCACCGGCACGCCGACGACCGCCAGCCGGCCGTCCTTCGCGCGGTGCACGAAGTGGATCTCGGCCGGATAGTGCAGACCGTCGAACTCGTGCTCGCTGGGCGCGTGCGGGTGGAACTGCAGGAACGTGTAGCGGATGCCGCCGAGCACGATGCCCTGCGGCCGCGCCCCGTGCGCCGGCCGGGCCTCGATCCCGCGCCCGGTGTCGACGACCTCGGCGTCCAGCCGGCCGTAGTCGACCCGCAGCTTCGGCAGCCGCTCGCGGCGCACCGCGCGGGCGCTGACGCGCAGGTCGATCGGCGACTGTTGCCGGCCCGCCGCGCAGATAGGGTAGCCGAGCTCGCCCCAGTGCGACGGGCCTCTCGCGCCGGTGTAGCTCCAGTCACCCGGCTCGCTCCCCTGCTCTGTCGTGCCCGAGGTGTCGGCGGGCACGGCCGCCGAGGCGTGACTCCCGGCCTGGGCGGTGCCCACCTGCGCTGCGGCGCCCGGAGCGCCAAGTGCTGCGGCCGCGAGGGCGGCCGCAGTCATGGCCACCACGCCCAGCCTGCTGACGGTCGATCTGAACCCTGTCCCCATGCGGACCACCCTGCCCCACCTGCGGGTCCGGAAGTGGAATGCGAACCCGCTGTCTCAGTGGAGAATTCGCGCGATCAGCAGATCACCAGAGGTACGTCCGCGAACTCGGGCTTCCGGTCGCTGCTCGGCGATCGCCGCTTCGGGGACTGGATCGACCGGGCCGGGTGCGCCCACACCACCGCCCGCCGCGGGACGACCTCACCACGATGCTCGCCCACCTCTGGACGACGGAGTATGCCGAGCCGGTACGCACGGGAATGCGCCACCAGGCCTGGCGCCACCGGATCGGAACCGGCTTCCCCCACGACGACGTCACCGTCGCGGGCAAGACCGGAACGCTCGGGCGACTGCGCCACGAGATGGCAGTCATCGAGTACCACGACGAGGTCCCGGTCGCCGTCGTGATCCTCGCTCGCTCCCTTCGCCCCCAGACCCACCAGCCTCGCGTCGACTCAGCCATCGGGGTGATCGCCCGTCTTGCCGTGAACCGCCTCCGGCGCAGCACGCAATCCCCGTGGCGGCAGCGAGGGACCCGAGCCGACCCTGGAGAGCTGGCTCTTCTCGCATGCTCAGGGCAGCGGGTGTGTCCAGGGACTCATCGACGTGCGGGGTGCGACCGAACGGCCGCACCCCGCACGCGATGCATCTGACGACTAGGGCTCGCTTTCAGCTGCAGCCGCTGGTGCTGCCGCAGCCTTCGCAGACGTAGCAGCTGCCCGCGGGCCGCATCTTCGTGCCGCACGTCATGCACATCGGCGCGTCGGCAGCCTTGCCCTGGAGCTTCTCGAAGAGCTCGGCCGAGGAGTGCACGTCGCCGGAGACCGGCTTGGCCGCGGCCGCGCCGCTGCCGGAGGTGACCCCGACCGCGCGGGCCGTCTCGACGGCGTGTCCCCCACCGTGCTGAGCCTGCTGGGAGGACGCCGGCGTCTGCGAGAAGTTCGCCAGCTCGTCCTCGACGTCGTCGTCGGAGTCGTCGCTCGCATACGAGCCGGTCTCCAGCTGGCGGGCGCGCTCCTCGGCGGAGTGGATGCCGAGGTAGTCACGGGTCTCGAAGTCGAGGAAGTCCAGCGCGAGGCGGCGGAACACGTAGTCCATGATCGACTGCGCCATCCGCACATCCGGGTCGTCCGTGAGGCCGGCCGGCTCGAACCGCAGGTTCGTGAACTTCTCGACATACGTCTCCAGCGGCACCCCGTATTGCAGCGCCACGGACACCGCGAGGGAGAACGCGTCCATGAGACCGGCCAGGGTCGAGCCCTGCTTGCCGAACTTGAGGAAGATCTCGCCGAGGCCGTCGTCGGGGTAAGAGCTGGCCGTGAGGTAGCCCTCCGCGCCGCCGACCGAGAACGACGTCGTCTGGGAGTTGCGTCGCTTCGGCAGACGCTTGCGCACCGGCCGGTATTCGACGACCTTCTCGACGACCTTCTCACCGGCCGCCGAGGCCGACTCGCCCGCCTTCGCGCCCTTGGCGTCCGACAGCGGCTGACCGACCTTGCAGTTGTCGCGATAGACGGCCAGGGCCTTGAGCCCGAGCTTCCAGCCCTGCAGGTAGACCTCGGCGATCTCCTCGACCGTCGCCTCTTGCGGCAGGTTGACGGTCTTGCTGATCGCGCCGGAGAGGAACGGCTGGCACGCCGCCATCATGCGCACGTGCCCCATCGGCGAGATCGCGCGGGTGCCCATGGCGCAGTCGAAGACCTCGTAGTGCTCGGTCTTGAGGCCGGGCGCGTCGACGACGTGGCCCGTGTCGGCGATGTATTCGACGATCGCCTCGATCTGCTCGCCGGGGTAGCCGAGCTTCTTCAGCGCCCGCGGGATCGTCAGGTTGACGATCTGCATCGACCCGCCGCCGACGAGCTTCTTGAACTTGACCAGCGAGAAGTCCGGCTCGATGCCGGTCGTGTCGCAGTCCATCATGAAGCCGATCGTGCCGGTCGGGGCGAGCACCGAGGCCTGCGCGTTGCGGAAGCCGTGCCGCGCGCCGAGCTGCACGACGTCGTCCCATGCCCTCGTCGCGAGCCGGTGCACCTGCGTGTCCATCTCGTCCAGCGTGCGGATCGTGTCGTTGGCGGCCTGGTGCTTGCGCATGACGCGCTGGTGGGCCTCGGCGTTGCGGGCGAAGCCGGCATAGGGCCCGACGACCTCGGCGAGCTGCGCCGAGCGCCGGTAGGCAGCGCCGGTGAGCAGCGACGTGATCGACGCCGCGAGGCTGCGCCCACCCTCGGAGTCGTAGCCGTGGCCGGTCGCCATGAGGAGCGCCCCGAGGTTGGCATAGCCGATGCCGAGCTGCCGGTAGTCGCGCGTCGTCACGCCGATGGACTCGGTCGGGAAGTCGGCGAAGCAGATCGAGATGTCCATGGCGGTGATGACGAGCTCGACGACCGCAGCGAACGTGGCGGCGTCGAAGGTGTTGTCGTCCTTGAGGAACTTCAACAGGTTGAGGCTCGCGAGGTTGCAGCTTGAGTTGTCGAGCGACATGTACTCGGAGCACGGGTTGCTCGCGGTGATGCGGCCGGTCTCGGGGTTGGTGTGCCAGTCGTTGATCGTGTCGTCGTACTGGATGCCGGGGTCGGCGCACTCCCACGCGGCCTTGGCGATCTTGCCGAAGAGCGAGCGGGCGTCGATCTCGTCGATGACCTCGCCGCTCATCCGGGCGCGCAGCCCGAACGACGAGCCGTCCTCGACCGCGCGCATGAACTCGTCGGTGACCCGCACAGAGTTGTTGGCGTTCTGGTATTGCACGGAGACGATGTCCTTGCCGCCGAGGTCCATGTCGAAGCCGGCGTCGCGCAGGGCGCGGATCTTGTCCTCCTCGCGCGCCTTGGTCTCGACGAACTCCTCGATGTCGGGGTGGTCGACGTCGAGCACGACCATCTTGGCCGCGCGCCGGGTCGCCCCGCCCGACTTGATGGTGCCCGCCGACGCGTCGGCACCGCGCATGAACGACACCGGACCGGACGCGGTGCCCCCGGAGGAGAGCAGCTCCTTGCTCGAGCGGATGCGCGAGAGGTTGAGGCCGGCGCCCGAGCCGCCCTTGAAGATGAACCCCTCCTCCTTGTACCAGTTGAGGATCGAGTCCATCGAGTCGTCGACCGCGAGGATGAAGCAGGCGCTGACCTGCTGCGGACTCGGGGTGCCGACGTTGAACCACACGGGAGAGTTGAAGCTGAAGATCTGGTGCAGCAGGGCGTAGGTGAGCTCGTGCTCGAAGAGCGTCGCGTCCTCCGGCGTCGCCAGGTAGCCGTGCTTGGTGCCCGCCGAGACGTAGGTGAGCACGACCCGGTCGATGAGCTGGCGCAACGACGCCTCGCGCTTGTCGGTGCCGAGGGCGCCTCGGAAGTACTTCGTCGTGACGATCGTGCTCGCGTTGATCGACCAGAAGTCGGGGAACTCGACGCCACGCTGCTCGAAGATCGTCGCGCCCGTCTTCCAGTTCTGCTGGACGACGTCGCGCTTCTCCCACGTCACCTCGTCGTAGGGGTGAACGCCGGGCGTCGTGAAGATCCGCTGGATCCGCACACCCTTGGGTGCACTCTTGCGGGCGCTTGTGCGTGCACCGGTCGTCTCCGTCATGGGTGTTTCCTCCTTGACCCGAGGTCAGTTGCGAATCCCGCCAGGGCATCCTGCGATGCCTTCGCTCCGGTGGCCCGGCGCGGGACGTCATGGTGCTGCTCGTGTGCGGCTGCTGATGATGTGTGACTGCTGGTGGTGCTCGTGATCCGCGCGAGATCGCGGCGCCGGCTCAGCCGGCGGCGGATGCCGCGGCCCCCTGCTCTCGACCCGGCGGCCCGGTGCCGACGCCCCCCGCCCCCGCCACGGCCTCGGCATCGATGGCCGCTGACGGGTCGGGGTCGATGTCTCGCTCGGCTCGCAGCAGAGCGATGGCCTGCTCGAAGTCCTCCAGGCTCTCGAAGCCCTGGTAGACCGACGCGAACCGCAGGTAGGCGATCTCGTCGAGCCGCCGCAGCGGGCCCAGGATCGCGAGCCCCACGTCGTGAGCCTCGACCTGCGCTTGACCACTGGCCCGCATCGTCTCCTCCACCTGCTGGGCCAGCACCGCCAGGTCGTCGTCGCTGACTGGCCGCCCCTGACAGGCCTTGCGCACCCCGCTGACGACCTTCGGCCGGCTGAAGGGCTCGGTCACGCCGGACCGCTTGATGACCGTCAGCGTCGCCGTCTCGCTCGTCGAGAAGCGCCGCTGACACGCCGGGCACTGCCGGCGACGACGGATCGTCGCCCCATCGTCCGCAGTGCGGCTGTCGACGACACGGCTGTCGACGTGTCGGCAGAACGGGCAGTGCACGACCGCACCTCCTTCGCGTCGGATGAGCCCTGGACCCCCGCCCGGGCACCCTCGGACCGCATGACCTGGGGATGACCTTGTGGATGACGTGTGCACGAGCTGTGCATGACGCTCGTCCAGTTGGGGACTACATGTGGATGAACTACAGCGGTGTAACCACTAGATGTAGGGATCGTAGGCACGTCGCGGCCCAGGTTCAAGCCGTCGGCGTGTCCGAGCACAGACCCCGGCGTGTCGCGCCCGCGGCCGGCCATCCGCGCGAGGGGCGGGGCCGACTATCCCGCGGGGATGAGCAGGCTCTGGCCCGCGACGAGCACCGTGGAGTTCATCGCGTTGAGCTCACGCAGCAGCTCGATGCCCTCGGCGACGGGTCGCTGCGGCAGCTGCTCGCGCGCGATCTGCGTCAGCGTCTGCCCCGGCTGCACGATGACCGCACGATCGGCGACGAGCGGTCCGGGCGCAGCGAGTCGCGCGACGGCCAGCGACGCCAGCAGGCACAGCACGGCGAAGGCCACCAGGGTGCGCACGAGACGCCCGCGCCTCGTCAGCCGCACGGGCGCGGGCCGCACCGCCAGGCTCGCCGCGACAGCGGCACGACGTACCGGCCGCACCGACGGCACCGGCAGGACCGGCACGTCGACGACACATTCGGGCCCCGTGGGCACCAGTCGCAGGGTCGGCCGCGACTGCTGACGGCTCGCCGGCACCTGCATCGCCACAACGCTCATCTCTGCCTCCACTCCCGCCCCGCACCGCGGGACGCTGCTCGTCCATCGCCAGCAGCCGCCAGTGCCACCGCGCGTGCCACCCTGCGTGCCATCACGAGTGCCACTACGCGTGCCGTCACACATCGCTCTCGCACTGCTGTTCGATAGAACACTTGTCTGTATCTCATCACAGGATCGAACTGCTGTCCAGACACGCCGACGTCGCGATTGCGACAGATGTACGACGTCGGTCTAGACTCCTGCCTGACGAGTACTCAAGCAGCGACCACCGACAAGATTCGGCCTCCTGCGGCCGACAGGGCGCTGACCAGGTATGACATGCTGACGGGCGGGCCAGACCGGGCCGCTCGCGAGGTCTTGAGGAGAACACGACATGGCCGACATCCACGAGCTGCCCGAGCGTCCCGTCAAGCGTGGCTTGACCGGTCGCCAACGCAAGGTGCTGCTCGTCATCCGCAACTCCGTCGAGAGCCGGGGCTACCCCCCGAGCCTGCGCGAGATCGGTCAGGCCGTCGGACTCACGAGCCCCAGCAGCGTCGCCCACCAGCTGGGCGCGCTCGAGCGCAAGGGCTACCTGCGGCGCGACCCCAACCGTCCCCGCGCGCTGGAGATCGTCGCCCTGCCCGACAACTTCCCCGGTGTGCCGTCGGAGTCGGGCCATGACGAGACCGGCAGCGGCGACCAGCGGCCGGCGGCCACCTACGTGCCGCTGCTCGGGCGCATCGCGGCCGGCGTGCCGATCACGGCCGACGAGCTCGTCGAGGACGTCTTCCCGCTGCCGAAGCAGATCGTCGGCGAGGGCGATCTCTTCCTGCTCAAGGTGAGCGGCGACTCCATGGTCGACGCGGCGATCTGCGACGGCGACTGGGTCGTCGTGCGCCAGCAGCCCACGGCCGACAACGGCGACATCGTCGCCGCCATGCTCGACAACGAGGCCACGGTCAAGACCTTCAAGCGCGTCGACGGGCACGTCTGGCTCATGCCGCACAACCCGGCCTACGAGCCGATCGCCGGCGACGCCGCGGTCGTGCTCGGCAAGGTCACGGCCGTCCTGCGCCGCGTCTGAGCGCCGGGCGCGACGGGCGAGTCGCCGTGCAGGGAGCCCCTGTCAGGGGGCGGTTGCCACGAGTGGCTCCGATCCGGACAGCGCATCGGACAGTCGCGGCAGCACCTCGCCGAGGGGGCCGGCCAGTCGCAGCGTCGCGAGTTCGTCGCCGCGCGTCGGCCCGTTGGTGACGATCGCGATCGGTAGCCCGAGCGCCGCGGCCCGCCGCACGAACCGCAGCCCGGACATCACCGCGAGCGAGGTGCCGACCACGAGCAGCGCCGAGGCGCGCTCGACCGCCTCGTAGCAGCGTGCGACGACGTCCGGCGACGCCGACTCGCCGAAGAAGACGACGTCCGGCTTGAGCTCGTCGGTGCCGCACTCCTCGCAGCGCATGACGCAGAACGCGTCGATGAGGTCGGCGGGCAACTCGACGTCGCCGTCCGGGCGGATGCCGCCGCGCACCGACCGGGCGCGCCGCTCGAAGTCCGGGTTGAGTCGGGCCAGCGCGGCGTGCACCCGGTCGCGATGCAGGCGGGCGGCGCAGCGCAGACAGACGACGCTCGTGAGGGTGCCGTGCAGCTCGGTCACGACGCGTGAACCGGCCTGCTGGTGCAGGCCATCGACGTTCTGGGTGATGACGTGATCGATGAGGCCGGCGGCCTCCAGCCGCGCCAGAGCGGCATGCCCGCTGTTGGGCTCGGCCGCGCGCAGCGTGTCCCACCCGACGAACGCCCTCGACCAGTAGCGCCGTCGGCCGTCCGGATCGTGCCGGAACTGCGCGATCGTCATCGGGGTCACCCGGCGCCGGCCGTCGGGACCGCGATAGTCGGGGATCCCCGATTCCGTGGAGAGGCCGGCGCCGCTGAGCACGACGACGCCGCCACCGGCGACGAGCGCCAGCAGGTCGTCGAAGTCGCCCCGGAGCGGCGCGGCCGCCCCCGGCACCGGGTGCCATGCCGACCGAGCGGCGTCGAGAGAGGTCACGCGGTCATTGTGCGGCACTCCCGTGACATCGAGCACAGGGGCGCGGTCCAGGGCGCTGAGCGAGGCCTCACCTCGCAATCCGTGCGATACCGACAATTCACTCTGCCGTTTCAGTAACACGGAGTTATCATCTTTGGATGATCGATACAGCTGGCTTCCGAGTCATGCGGGCCATCGCGGACGAGGGCAGCTTCACCGCCGCCGCCCTGGCGCTCGGCTACTCCCAACCGGCGGTCTCCCAGATGGTGCGCCGCCTCGAACAACGCACGGGCACGGCGCTCGTCGAACGCGTCGGTCGGTCCGTGCGGCTCACCGAGGCCGGGCAGGTGCTCGCCCGGCACGCCGTGAGCGTGCTGTCGTCGCTCGACGCGGCGGAGGAGGAGATCGCCGCGATCGCCGGGCTGCGCGCGGGGCGGGTGCGGCTCATGGCCTTCCCCTCGTCGGCGTCGACGCTCGTGCCCATGGCGCTGGCGAAGGTGCGCCGCGAGCACCCGGGGGTCAACGTCACGTTCTCCGAGGCCGAGCCGCCCGAGTCGCTCGCCGCGCTGCGAGCCGGGGACTGCGACATCGCGGTCGCGTTCTCCTACGAGGGCAGCGACCTGGCGCGGGGCGACGAGAGCCTCGACGCCTACGAGATCCACCCGCTACTGGAGGACGACGTGCATCTGGCGTTGCCGCGCGGCCATGCGCTCGCCGACAGGAGCGTCGTGCGCCTCGACGAGTTGAACGACGAAGACTGGATCGCGGGCTGTCCGCGGTGCCGCGGCCACCTGCTGCAGGTGTGCGCCAACGCGGGCTATGTGCCGCGCGTCGGCTTCGAGACCGAGGACTACGTCACCGTGCTCTCGTTCGTCGCCAACGGCCTGGGCATCGCGTTCATCCCCGGGCTCATCATGCGCAACACCCAGCACCCGGACGTCGTGACGGTGCCCATCGAGCCGGCCTCCAAGCGCACCGTCTATGCGGTGACGACCGCGGACCTGCAGCGGGTGCCCGCCGTGAACACGACGCTCGAGGCCCTGTGCGCCAGCGCGCGGTCGATGGGCGGCTCGTTCGGCATGTGCGTGGCCTCGGGGCTGGAGGCGCCGGCGCTGGGGTGAGCACGTCGGGCGGCCGGAACCCCGGACGACGAGATCGGCGGCCGGTCAGCCCCGGGTTCGCCCGACCCGCACCCGGCACCGCTGCGCCGCGTCCGGCGAACAGTCGGGCTGCAGCAGGATGTCGCCATCCCGGTCGGTGCGCAGCACGGCCGCACCCGCGCGGGCATAGAGGTCGAGGGTGCTGGGCGCGGGATGGCCGTAGTCGTTGTCGGCGGCCACGCTGATGACCGCCACGGGCGCCGCGAGCGCCTCGACGAGGCCGCGATCCTGGTTGGCCGACCCGTGGTGGGCGACCTTGACGACGTCCACCGGGGGCTCCACGGCAGCGGCGGGCCGGCCCGGTGTCACCCGCAGGGTCTTGGCGAGGTCTGAGGCCTCCTCCCGCTCCGCGTCGGCGAGCAACACGAGCCGCAGCCCGGCGGTCCGCACGTCGAGCAGGATGCCGTTGTTGTTGGGCATCGAACCCTCGTGGATGGTGCGCACCGGCCCGCGGGCGACGAGGTGCACGGCGCCGATGTCGAACGAGGCGCCCGCCACGACGGGCTCGAGGGTCGCTCCCGCCTCCTGCACCCAGCGCTGCACGTCGCGCGCCTGCTCGGGCGGGTCGGCCAGCGGCGAGACGTAGACGGTGCCGACGGTGCGCCCCTCCAAGGCCCCGGGCAGCCCGGCGACGTGGTCGTCGTGGAAATGGGTGAGGAAGACGGCGTCGAGGCAGGTGATACGCAGCCGGTCGAGGCAGGCGCGCACCGGCTCGGGTCGCGGCCCCGCGTCGACGAGGACCGCGCGGCCCGGACCGCTCGCCAGGACGAGCGCGTCGCCCTGGCCCACGTCGCACGCAGCGAACACCCAGGCGGCGGGAGCTGCCGCCGGCGGCAGGGGCCAGCAGGCCGCGATCACGAGGACGCCAACGGCCAGTGCCGCCAGCGGTCGACGACGGGCCTGGTAGGTGAGCCAGGGAGCCGTCAGCAGTGCGGCGACCGTCAGCGCCGCGAGCAGCAGGGCACCGGGGGTGCCGTCCGGCCAGGGCAGCGTGCCGAACGGCACGGGCGCCAGCGTGTGCGCGATCTGCGCGATCGCCGCGGCGGGCAGGGCGGCGAGCCAGGCCACGGCGGTGCCGGCCGGCACCCACGCCGACGCCGCGAGGGCCGCCACGACCCCGCAGACGGTCGCCGGCGCCACGAAGATCGCCGCCGCGAGGTTGGCGACGACGCCGATGACCGGCACGGAGCCCTGCAGCAGCACGACGACCGGTGCGCACGTCGCCTGCGCCGCGAGCGGGATCGCGGTGGCGTCGGCGAGCGGGCGGGCGCGGCGGGGCAGCCAGCGCGCGATCGCGGCACCCCACGGGCGCGCGAAGAGCAGCAGCCCGAGCGTCGCGAGGGTGGAGAGCGCGAACCCGTAGGAGCGCGCCAGCCACGGGTCGACGCACAGGAGGACGACGACGGCAGCACCCAGCGCCGCCGGCCCGGCGGAGCGGCGCGAGGCGGTGACGCCGAGCAGACCCACCGCGCCCATGACCGCCGCGCGCAGGACACTCGGGTCGGGGCGGGCAAGGACGACGAAGGCGACCAACGCGCCGCCCGCCACGAGCGGCCGCCAGCGGCGTCGCACCCGTAGGACTCCCCCGACGAGCACAGCGGCACCGATGACGATCGTGACGTTCGAGCCGCTGACCGCCGTCAGGTGGGTCATGCCCGTGGCGCGCATGTCGTCGGTGAGCAGCCCCGGAGTGAGGCTGCGGTCGCCGATGACGAGCGCGGGCACGAGCCCGCGGGCGTCGGCGGGCAACGGTTCGACGGCGGTGCGCAGTCGCCCGCGGGCGTGCTCGGCGACGCGAGCGATGAAGCCCGCCGGAGCCTGCGTGCGCGCGGGGGACGTCGGGGCGAGGATCGCGACCACCGGCTGCGCCGGGTCGGCGGGGGCGAGCCGCCCGGTGACGACGACGCGTTCGCGCCATCGCAGTTCGGCAAGCGCGGTGGTGCCCATGAGCACGATCGGCGTGCGCACGGCGCTGCTCACCCCGCGGGCCGTGACCCGCGTGACGAGCACCCGCACCACCGCGCGCGGTGTGCGGCGCTCGGCGTCGGCCGGCAACACCCGAGGGTCCTCGTCGACCCGCCCCTCGATGGTGACGACGGCCCGCTGCCGCGCGAGCTCGACGACCGGCCCGGCGTCGCGCACCGCGAGGTGTCCGGCGGCGCTCGTGCACAGCAGGGCGGTGACGAGCCCCGCGAGCGCGAGGGCCGACCAGGCCCGCGGCACGCGCCGCCGGGCTCGCGCGACCCCTCCGGCGATCGCCAGGCCCAGCCCGGCGACCCCCGCACACGCCGGAGCACCCCAGTCCGCGCCGAGCACCGCCACGAGCACCGCCCACCCGACGCCCGACGCGAGCAGCAACCGCGCATCAAGCACCGACTCGGACGGTGCCGTCGGCGGTTCCGCCTCGCGGGTCGCACAGTCCTGTGTGGGCTGTGGCTGCCCAGGCGCGGCACGCCCTGGGCGACGCGTCACACCCGCACGTGTGGGCGCAACTCCTCGAGGGTCTTCGGGCCCACCCCGGCGACCTCGGCGAGTTCGTCGACCGATCCGAATCGGCCGTTCTGGCTGCGCCATTCGAGGATGCGGCGGGCCATGACGGGGCCGATGCCCGGCAGGGCGTCCAACGCCTGCTCGTCGGCGGTGTTGAGGTCGACTTGGCCGCCCGGCGGCCCTGTCGCACCCGCGGCTGCCGACGACCCGGCCCCCGATCCCGAGCCTGGCGTGGCCCCAGACCCTGCCGCCGCGGCAGGCGAAATGGGCCTGGCCCCGCGACGTTGCACGACGACCTGCTCGCCGTCGACGACCGGGCGGGCGAGGTTGACGCTCGCCGGGTCACCCCCCGCGGCCACACCGCCCGCGCGCCCGACGGCGTCGGCGAGCCGAGCCCCCGCAGGCAGCCGCACCACCCCCGGCCGCTTGACCGCGCCGACGACGTGCACGACGACGGCCCCAGTCGCTGCCGGGGGACTCGGCGCGGCGCCGCCGGGCCCGGGCGCCGCGCCGTTCGTC
>JBDIAP010000005.1:0-59196 GCA_039812485.1 Kineosphaera sp. | reverse complement strand
GTCTTCCAAACTGGCTACGCGAGTTCGATTCTCGTCACCCGCTCCACCGTCTCAGTCCGGCAGGCGGCCGTCGCGTTCGAACGCGGCCAGCAGGTCGATGCGCCGCTGGTGCCGCGGGTCGCCGCTGAAGGGCGTGGCCAGGAACGTTGAGACGATCTGCTCCGCCTCTTCCACCGTGTTCATGCGCGCCCCGATGGCGACGACCTGGGCGTCGTTGTGCTGGCGGCCCAACTCCGCGGTCTCGGGGTTGTAGGCGAGCACCGCCCGGACCCCGGGCACCTTGTTGGCGACGATCTGTTCGCCGTTGCCCGAGCCGCCGAGCACGATGCCGAGCGACCCCGGCTCCGCCGCGACGGCCTGTGCGGCCGGCACGACGAAGAGCGGGTAGTCGTCCTGCGCGTCGTATTCGTGCGGGCCATGGTCGACGGGCTCGTGGCCGAGGGCACGCACGTGCTCGACGAGGGCCTCCTTCAGCTCGTAGGCGGCGTGGTCGCCTCCGATGTGCACGCGCATGCTCTGCTCCACTTCTCTTCGTGGTCTCTTCGTGGCCCTGGGCGTCCTAAGCGCCCTGGGCGCCCTGGGCGTCCTGGGCGTCTTCGGTGGTGGGTCGGTGCTCAGTCGAAGATCGGGTCGACGTCGCGGCTGCGCTTGAGCTCGAAGAAGCCCGGTGTGCCCGCCACGAGCACGCACCCGTCGAAGAGCTTGCCGGCGGCCTCGCCCTTGGGGGCCGGCGAGACGACGGGGCCGAAGAAGGCGACGTCGCCGACGGCAACGACGGGGGTGCCCACCTCGTCTCCGACGAGGCAGATGCCCTCCTCGTGGCTGGCCCGCAGCGCATCGTCGTGATCCGTCGTGTCGGCGGCCGCGGCAAGCTGCGCCGGCAGGCCGACCTCGGCGAGGGCCTCGCTGATGATCTGGGCCCGCTGGGCGGGATCGCGCAGCGCCATGCCGCCGGGGTGGATGCGGTTGCCCATCGCGTCGTACAGCTTCTTGACGACCTCGTCGCCGTGAGCGGCCTTCGCCGCCATGATGACCCGCACGGGGCCCCACGCGGCGTCCATGACCGCCCGGTAGTCCTCCGGCAGCTCGCGTCCATCGTTGAGCACGGCCAGGCTCATGACGTGCCATTCGACGGTGATGCCGCGCACCCGCTCGACCTCCATGAGCCAGCGGGACGTCATCCACGCCCACGGGCACGCCGGGTCGAACCACATGCGCACCCGCGGCGCCGCCGCGTTCGAGTCGGTGCCGGCGGTCTCGTTGTGCATCGTTGTCATGGCGTCATCGTGGCAGGTGCGCGCCCACCGCGGGCGGGTCGGGTCGCGGCAGCCGAATCTTGTCAGGGGGTCGTGCGAGGATGCCGCTGCGCGGGGACCCCGCCGATCTGAGGGCGATCAGAGGGCACGAGCCGCAAGGTGGCCGGGCCCGGCCGACGCCGAACGCCGACGATGAACCGGAGAGTGACCACAGTGCCCGGAGAGAACCTCACGCGTGAGGAGGCGCGGGAGCGCGCCGACCTGCTCACCGTGTCGACCTACGACGTGGCCGTCGACGTCACGCGCAGCGAGACGACGTTCCCGACGACGAGCCGGATCCGCTTCACGAGCGCGCGCGAGGGCGCGCAGACCTTCGTGGACTTCCTCGGCGAGTCCGTCGACGCGATCACCCTCAACGGGGTCGCGCTCGACCCGAGCACGCACTACGACGGGGCGCGTGTGCGCCTGCCGGGCCTGGCGCGAGACAACGAGGTGGTCATCGAGGCGACGGGGCGCTTCATGAACTCCGGCGAGGGGCTGCACCGCTTCGTCGACCCCGTCGACGACGAGGTCTACCTCTACACGCAGTTCGAGGTGGCCGACTCGCGGCGGATGTTCCCGGTCTTCGAGCAGCCCGACCTCAAGGCGCGGTTCGCCTTCACGGTCACGGCGCCGGCCGGCTGGCAGGTCATCTCGTGCCAGCCCACCCCCGAGCCCGAGCCCGCCGGTGACGGCGTGGCGACCTGGCGGTTCGCGCCGACGCCGGTGCTGTCCAGCTACGTCACCGCGCTCGTGGCCGGCCCGTATGAGGCGGTGCGCGACGAGCTGACGACTCGCGACGGTCGCGTCGTGCCGCTCGGCCTGTTCTGCCGCGCCTCGCTGCGCAAGCACCTCGACGCCGACGAGCTCTTCGCGATCACGAAGGCCGGGTTCACCTTCTACGAGGGTGAGTTCGACCTGTCCTACCCCTTCGAAAAGTACGACCAGATCTTCACGCCCGAATACAACATGGGCGCGATGGAGAACGTCGGCGCGGTCACCTACAACGAGATGTACGTCTTTCGCGCCAAGGAGACGCAGTCGCGCATCGAGCGGCGGGCGTTGACCGTGCTGCACGAGCTGGCGCACATGTGGTTCGGCAACCTCGTGACGATGCGCTGGTGGGACGACCTGTGGCTCAACGAGTCGTTCGCCGAGTGGGCCAGCACGACCGCCCAGAGCGAGGCCACGCGGTGGCGGTCGGCGTGGACGACGTTCGCGACGGCGGAGAAGAGCTGGGCCTACCGCCAGGACCAGCTCTCCTCGACCCACCCGATCCTCGCCCCGATCCGCAACCTCGAGGACGTCGCGGTCAACTTCGACGGCATCACCTACGCCAAGGGCGCGTCGGTGCTCAAGCAGCTCGTCGCGTATGTCGGTCGCGACGCCTTCCGCGAGGGGCTGCGGGCCTACTTCCGCGAGCACGCTTGGGGGAACACGACGATCGGCGACCTGCTCGCCCAGCTCGAGAAGTCGTCGGGCCGGGACATGGCCGCCTGGTCCGCCGCGTGGCTGGAGACCGCCGGCGTCAACACGCTGAGCGTCGAGCTGGCGACCGACGCGGAGGGAGCGGAGGGCGCCGAGGGCGCGGAGGGCGCCGAGGGCGCGGAGGGCGCCGAGGGGACGGTCGCGGCGGCCGGTCCGTTCGCCGACCAGGGGACGATCACCGACGCGGTGCTGGTGCAGACGGCCACCGCGCAGCTGCCGACGCTGCGCCCGCACCGCCTCGCGATCGGCTGCTACGACATCGAGGGCGAGCCGGGCGTCAGCGAGCGGTTCGTGCGCACCGACCGCTTCGAGGTCGACGCGGACGGCCCGCGGACACCTCTGCCACAGCTGGTCGGCCGTCGCCGGCCGGCCCTGCTGCTGGTCAACGACGACGACCTCACCTACGCCAAGATCCGCCTCGACCTGCCGTCGCTGGCGGTCGCCACCGGGCTGCCGCACGGCTTCGCCGACTCCCTGCCCCGGGCCCTCGTGCTCGGCGCCGCCTGGGACATGACGCGCGATGCCCAGCTGCGCGCGCGCGACTTCGTGCGGCTCGTGCTCACGAGCCTCGACGGCGAGACCGACTCCACACTCTTGCGTGTGCTGCTCTCGCAGGTCGACTCGGCGACGCGGCTCTACAGTGCGCCCGCCCGCCGGGCGCAGCTCGTCGACGACGTCGCGCAGCGGCTGATGCACCTCGCGCTCGCGGCCGAGCCGGGTAGTGACGCGCAGCTGCAGTTCGTCACCGCCACGGCCCGGTGGGCGCACACGCCCGAGCAGCTCGACCTCGTCGCCGGCCTGCTCGACGGCTCGCGCGAGCTGCCCGGGCTCGCCGTCGACACCGAGATGCGCTGGACGCTCCTGACGTCGCTGGTGGCGGCCGGTCGCGCCGACGCCGACGCCATCGAGACCGAGCGGACCCGCGACGCGACCGCGACCGGCCGCGAGCGCGCGGCGCGAGCCCTCGCGGCCCGCCCCACCGCGCAGGCCAAGGCCGACGCCTGGGCGAGCGCGGTCGAGCGCAGCGGGCTGGCCAACCAGACCGTCGACGCCACGTGGCAGGGCTTCGGCCTCGTGCACGACACGGAGCTGCTGCGCCCCTACGTCGCGCGCTACCACGACGCGCTGACCGACGTGTGGTCGACTCGCACCCACGCGATCGCCGAGAGCATCGTCGAGGGCTTCTATCCCATGGCGCTCGCGGACGAGCCGCTGCTCACCGCGTCACAGAGCTGGCTCGATGCCCACCCCGACGCCCCCGACGGGCTGCGCCGGCTCGTCGCCGAGAACCGCGACGGTGTGGCCCGCGCCCTGCGCGCGCAGGCGATCGACGGCTAGTGGTGTCGGGCCGACCTGGGGCCGGCGCGGGACGCATCCTCACGCGCCCTGTGCTGGCCTGGGCCACCTACGACTGGGGGTCGGCGGCGTTCAACGCCGTCATCACGACGTTCGTCTTCACGGTCTATCTCACGAGCGCACCGTTCGGCCCCAAGGACGAGACCTCTTCGGCGCTCGGGCTGGGGCTGGCACTGGCCGGGGCCGTCATCGCCGTGCTCGCCCCTGTCACCGGGCAGCGGGCCGACCGGGCGGGGCGGCGTACGTTCTGGCTCGGGGTCAACACCGCGGTCGTCGTCGCATGCTCGGCGGGGCTCTACCTCGTGCGGCCCGACCCCTCCTACCTGTGGCTGGGGGTGGGACTCGTCGCGCTCGGCAACATCTTCCAGGAGTTCGCGGGCGTGCAATACAACGCGATGCTGCCGACGATCTCGACGCCGAGCACCATCGGGCGGGTCTCCGGGTTGGGGTGGGGTTCGGCCTACCTCGGCGGGATCGTGCTGCTGTCGCTGCTCGTCGTCGGGTTCATCAACCCCGACGTCGGGTGGTTCGGGGTGACCCACGACGACGGCCAGAACGTGCGGGTCGCGATGCTCGTCGCGGCCGCGTGGCTGGGGGTCTTCTCGATCCCGCTGCTCGTGACCCTGCGTGACCCCCGGCCTGCGGGCGACGCGCGGCCGGCGCGGGGCAGCATCGCGGCGTCGTATCGCGCCCTGTGGCGGACCGTGCGGGGGCTGTGGCGCACCGACCGGCACACCCTCTACTTCTTGGTGGCCTCGGCGGTGTTCCGCGACGGGCTGGCGGGGGTCTTCACGTTCGGCGGGGTCATCGCCGCCGGCACCTTCGGCCTGTCCCCCGGGTCGGTCATCGTGTTCGGCATCGCCGCCAACGTCGCCGCGGGCATCGCGACCGTCTCCCTGGGCGTGCTCGACGACCGCCTCGGCGCCAAGCGGGTCATGGTCGCCTCGCTGATCGCGATGTGCCTGGCGGGCCTGGGCATCTTCGCGCTGCACGACCGCGGGCCCGCCGCCTTCTGGGTGCTCGGGCTCGTGCTGTGCATCTTCGTCGGGCCGGTGCAGTCGGCCTCCCGCACCTTCCTCGCGCGCGTCATCCCGACCGGTCGCGAGGGCGAGATGTTCGGGCTCTACGCGACGACGGGCCGGGCCGTGAGCTTCCTCGCCCCGATGCTCTTCGCGGCCGGCATCGAGGTGGGACGACGGGTCGTCGCCCCCGGGCAGGGCGCCCAGCACTGGGGCATCCTCGGGCTCATCGTCGTGCTGCTGGCCGGGCTCCTGCTGCTGCTGCCGGTGCACGCCACCCCGCAACCGCTGGCCGTGCGCAGCGACGGAGGCTGAGTCAGGCGGACATGTCGGACGCGGCAGTGAGCCGGCGCGTGCCTCAGCGCCGGCGGCCCCGGTGCACGCAGCGAGCCAGGCGGCGAGCCCATCGGGACGACATGAGGTCCTCGAGCAGCACCGGCTGCCCGTCGGGACCGGCCAGGGGCAACCGCCAGTTGGGGTATTCGTTCTCGGTGCCCGGCTGATTCATCGTGCGCCGGTCGCCCACGAGGTCGGGCACGGCGACACCGAGCAGCAGCGCCGGCGACCACGAGAGGTAGCGGTGCAGGCCCTCGACGATCTGCTCGAGCTGGGTCTCCGACGGGCCGGCCGTCAGCTGGCGCAGGTCGGCGCGCTCGTCGAGCAGGCCACGGTCACGCAACACCGTCAACATCTGCTCGCGGGCATGCTCGTCCTCGGCCAGCTCCTCCGCCAACGGGCGCGTAAACAGGCCCAGCTCGTCGCGGACCCGCACATGCTCGCCCGTGAGGTAGCCCGACGTGGGCGGCAGGTCGTGGGTCGTCACCGAGGCCAGGCACAGCCGACGGTATTCCTCAGGGCTGCGGGGCCAGCCGTCGTCGCGGCGCTCGAACCACAGGATCGACGTGCCGAGCACCCCCCGCTCGACGAGGAAGTCACGCACCCAGGGCTCCACGGTGCCGAGGTCCTCGCCGACGACCACCGCCCCGGCGCGGTGAGCCTCGAGCACCAGGATGCCGATGAGCGCCTCGTGATCGAGGCGCACATACGTGCCCTCCACCGGTGAGTGGCCCTCCGGGATCCACCAGAGCCGGAACAGCCCGATGATGTGATCGACCCGCAGCCCCCCGGAGTGCCGGAGGGCGGCGTTGATCATGTCGCGGAACGGCTTGTAGCCCAGCTCTGCGAGCCGGTCGGGGCGCCAGGGCGGTTGGCTCCAGTCCTGGCCCCGCTGGTTGTAGGGGTCGGGCGGCGCCCCGACCGTCACGCCGACGGCCAGCGCGTCCCGCAGGCTCCACGCGTCGGACCCCTTGGGGTGCACGCCGACGGCGAGGTCCTGCATGATGCCCAGCGTCATGCCGGCCTCGGCGACCTCGCGCTGCACGGCGTCGAGCTGGGCGTCGGCGATCCACTGACACCACATCGCGAACAACACCTCGTCGGCGTGCTCCTCGCGCAGCGCGGCGACCGCCTCGGAGCGAGAGTCCTGCAACTCCTGCGGCCAGGGCACCTCGTGCAGGTCGTGCAGCACGCACCACGTGGCGTAGTCGACGAGCCCGACGCCCTCGGTCTCGCAATACGTCTCGAACGCGGTCTGCCGGCGCGGCGGACGCGGGTGCGCGAAGACGAGCCGCAGCGCCTCCTTCTTCGCGGTCCAGCAGGCGTCACGGTCGATGGTCGAGGACGTGTTGAGCACGCGGACCTGCTCGGCGATCCGCTCGACCTCGGCGCGCAGGTCCGCCTCGAGGTAGGCGACCTCGGGGATGTCCTCCACCCTGATGTAGATGGGGTTGACGAACCGGCGCGACGTCGGCAGGTAGGGGGACGGCTCGATCGGCGGCTCGAACTCCGCCGCGTGCACGGGGTTGATGAGGGTGAAGTCGGCGCCGAGGTCGCGGGCCGACCAGACCGCCATGTCGGCGAGGTCGCCGAAGTCGCCGATGCCCCACGACGAGCGGGACCGGACCGAATACAGCTGGGTCATGAGACCCCACGCTCCGTCGTCGGCCAGCGACGCGGGCAGCTCCAGTCGGTCTGGCACGACAGCCACGGTGCCCCGATGCGGCTCCTCGGCGTCGGGGATGCGGGCGCACAGCGTGTGCCAGCCCAGCGGCAGGTCGGCCGCCAGCTCGAAGGTCGCGGCCCCGACGAGCTGACCGTCGACCGAGCGCGGCGGGATCCACACCATGAGTTGCTCGATGTCGTGCCGGGTGCCGTCCTCGAGCTCGAGCCACGCCTCGACGGGACTGCCGTGCGGCACGTGCACCAGCACAGTCGTCGCGGCGCCCCGTCGCTGCAGCGTGAACGGGGGCACCCGGCGACGCCAGGGTCGGACGGCGACCTCATCCAGCGCCATGCGGGCGTCGAAGTCGTTCTCCGCCCGCACCCCCAGGGCGGCGAGCACGGCCCGGATCGAGCTCGCCGTGACCGTCGTGTGGCGACCCTGCCAATCCCAATATTCAGTGGCGACCCCATAGGCGCGGGCCAGGTCGGCGAGGGCGGCGGACGGAGCGTCGATGGTCATGTGGGGCCTTCCGGTGGCGGGGGGCGCGATCGCGCGGACACGATCCTATGCCCGCCGTGTGTGCCCGGAGGTGGCGCTTCGGACAGGTCACCGCGACCGCGTCCGGGCGGCTCCGGCCGGCGGCCTGTCAGGTGAGAATGTCGGACATGACGGTGACCCTCCTGACAGCGGCCGGCGCGACCGCCGATCCATCGGTCACGGACGTCGTGGCCGCGCAGCCCACACCGAGCACGAGCGCGGACGCCATTCTCAGCGGTGGCCTGCCGACGCTCACCGGCGAACAGGTGCGGGACTGGTTCCTCGACGCCCCCCTGCACATCCTATTCATCGTGCTGCTGGCCGTCGTGGCCCGCTGGCTCTCCCATCGCTTCATCGACGCGATGGTGCGCACGATCGTGTCGCGACGCACGAGCACGACCTCGTCGGGCACCATCCTGGCCGTCGACCCTGTCCCCACCGACGAGCTGCCGGTCATGAAACGCCAGGCCCGGCGCGCCGCGCGGGCGCTGAGCCACTCGGGACTCGTCGACACCGACCGTCAGAAGCAGCGCGTCGAGACCCTCGGCTCGGTGCTGCGCAGCATCTCCTCGGTGCTCGTCTGGAGCATCGCCGCGCTCATGATCGGCGCGGAGCTGGGCCTCAACATGGCGCCGGTCATCGCGTCGGCCGGCGTCGGCGGCGTGGCCCTCGGTTTCGGCGCGCAGAGCCTCGTCAAGGACTTCCTGTCGGGCATCTTCATGATCCTCGAGGACCAGTACGGGGTCGGCGACATCGTCGACACCGGCGACGTCGTCGGCACCGTCGAGGAGGTCACGCTGCGCGTCACGCGCGTGCGCGACATGCAGGGGGTCGTCTGGTACATCCGCAACGGCGAGATCGTGCGGATCGCCAACCGCTCACAGGGGTGGCAGACCGCCTCGGTCGACGTGCCGGTGTCCTCGGACGAGGACCCGGAGAAGGCCATCGCCGTCATCAAGGAGTCGCTGGCGGGCATGGAGGAGGAGCCGCAGTGGTCGCGGGTCATGCTCGAGCCGGCGAACGTCGCCGGCGTCGAGTCGATCAGCGGCGGCACGATGATCATCAAAGTGTTCGTCAAGTGCGCACCCAACGAGCACTGGGCCGTGCAGCGCGAGATCCGCGAGCGCACGAAGATCGCCCTCAAGAAGGCCGGCGTGCGCGGGCCCATCGTCATCCCCGGCGGCTACCACCTCGACCCGATGGCCAATCCGGTCACGACGGACAAACCGACCAATCCGGCGTAGCGACCGGCGGAGGGGTCGCGCCTGTCGACGCCGGCGGGGCACGCGGGCGAGCACCGGAACCGGGCTGAGAGGATGGGCCGCGTGAGTGAGCAGCAGGTGACGTACTTCGAGGCCATGGGCGGGCACGCCTTCTTCGACGACCTGGTCGCGGGCTTCTACCGCGGGGTCGCGGGCGACGCGCAGCTGCGGGCGATGTACCCGGAGGAGGACCTGGGCCCGGCACAGGAGCGACTCCTGCTCTTCCTCGAGCAGTACTGGGGCGGGCCGACCACCTACTCCGACCGGCGTGGACACCCGCGGCTGCGGATGCGGCACATCCCGTATGCCGTGACGCCCCGCATGCGCGACGCGTGGCTGGCGCACATGCTGGGCTCGCTCGACGACGCCGGACCCCGGCATGGGCTCGACCCGCGGCTCGATGCGGCGCTGCGCGACTACCTGACGCGCGCGGCCTGGTCGATGGTCAACTCCGAGGAAGGGGAACCGGCCCCGATCCACCGGATGTGAACGCGTGCAACGGTTTCGAGGCTCGACCGCACACCCGCACCCAGGGCCTCGGCACGCCGGCCGAGACCGCGAGAGTCCAGCATGTGGAAACCTCCCGAAACGATTCGAGCGACGGCGACACCGTTCCCCAGACTGAAGCCGTGACGACGATCCAAGCACCGACGACGGCAGGCCGATCCCTGCTGCTGCACTCCCCCGACGGGCCGGACGCCGCCTGGTGGCGACACGCGGTGATCTACCAGATCTATCCGCGCTCGTGGGCCGACGCGAACGGCGACGGCGTCGGCGATCTGCCCGGCATCACCGCCCGTCTGCCCTACCTGCGTGACCTCGGCGTCGACGCCGTGTGGCTCTCGCCCTTCTACACCTCGCCGATGGCCGATGCCGGCTACGACGTCGCCGACTACCGCAACGTCGACCCGCTCTTCGGCACCCTCGCCGACGCCGACGCGCTGCTGGCCCGGGCCAAGGAGCTGGGGCTGCGCGTCATCGTCGATCTCGTGCCGAACCACACCTCCGACGAGCACGAGTGGTTCAAGGCGGCCCTCGCCGCCAAGCCGGGCAGCCCCGAACGTGACCGTTACATGTTCCGGCCGGGCTCGGGTCAGGGCGGCAATCGGCCGCCGAACAACTGGCGCTCGGTCTTCCGCGGGCCGGCCTGGACGCAGGTCGAGAAGGGCCTGACCGACGACCAGGACGCGGTCGTCCGCCGGGGTCAGTGGTATCTCAACCTCTTCGATTCCAAGCAGCCCGACCTCAACTGGCAGAACGCGCAGGTGCGCGCCGAGTTCGAGGCGGTCCTGCGGTTCTGGCTCGACCGCGGGGTCGACGGCTTCCGGGTCGACGTCGCCCACGGGCTCGTCAAGCGCGAGGGTCTGCCGTCGTGGGACGAGGACACGGTCATGATCGACGACCACGGCGGCGAGGGGGACCTGCCGCCGGCGCCGCCGACGTCGGCGGCGCCGATGTGGGACCAGGACGGCGTGCACGAGATCTATCGCGAGTGGCGGCGCGTGCTCGACGCGGCCAACCCCGACGGCGACCCGGCGCACGACAAGATCCTGTGCGCCGAGGCCTGGGTCGAGCCCATCGAGCGGCTCGTCGACTACACGCGGCCCGACGAGATGCACCAGGCCTTCAACTTCGCGTTCCTCGTCAGCCCCTGGACCGCGCGTGACCTGCGGGCGGTCATCGCCCAGTCGCTGCGGGCCGCGGACTCCGTCGGCGCCCCGACGACCTGGGTGCTCTCGAACCACGACGTCGTGCGGCACGCCTCCCGGCTCGGCCTGCCGGTCGGCACGCCTCGGCCCAACGGCATCGGGCCGAACGACCCCCAGCCCGACGGCGTCGTCGGCCTACGCCGGGCCCGCGCCGCGACGACGCTCATGCTGGGCCTGCCGGGGTCGGCCTACCTCTACCAGGGCGAGGAGCTCGGGCTGCCGGAGTCGTCCGAGGTGCCCGACGAGGCCCGCCAGGACCCCGTCTGGTTCCGGTCCGGGCACACCGAACTCGGGCGCGACGGCTGCCGCATTCCCATGGCGTGGGAGGCCGATGCGCCCGCGCTCGGCTTCAACACGACCGGCCGGACGTGGCTGCCGCAGCCGGCCGCCTACCGGGAGCTCGCCGTGGACCGGCAGCTGGGGGTCGCCGGTTCCACCCTCGAGCTCTACCGGGCGCTGCTGGCGGTCCGCCGCGAGCACGACCTGGGTGCCGGTGGGCTCTCGACGCTCGAGGGGCCCTGGACCGGCGACGTCGCAGCGGACGTCGTCGCCTTCGTCAACGAGGCTCGCGGCGGCGCCCGCATCGCGCTGCTGCTCAACCTCGGGGAGCACCCGGTCGAACTGCCCGCGGGCACGGTCCTGGTCACCAGCGACGACCTGGTAGAGGGGCTGCTCCCCACCGACACGGCGGCCTGGGTGCGCCTGCCCGAGCGGTCGCAGGCTTGAGACCACGGACGTGTTGAGACCACGGACGCGTTGAGACCACAAACGTGAGGGGCCAGGGCGGGCTCGGGGAGCGGGCGGACACGCCGTTCGCTCCCCGATACCGCGCCGTGACATCGGCCCTCGTGTGTCTCGTCTCGATCGTCGCCTTCGAGGGGCTGGCGATCTCGACGATCATGCCGGTCGTCGCCGCCGAGCTCGACGCGGCCGGCGCCTACGCGCTGGCCTTCAGCGCGATGTTCACCGCGCAGCTGCTCGGGATCGTCCTGGCCAGGCCGTGGATCGAGGGCGCCGGGGCGTGGCCCGTGATGCGCGCCGGCCAGCTGCTCTTCGCGCTCGGCAGCCTCGTCGCGGGGGTCGCGCCGCAGCTGGGAGTCTTCCTCGTCGGGCGGGTGTTGGCGGGGCTGGGCGCGGGGCTGGTCGTCGTGGCTCTCTACGTGCTCATCGGGGCGTGCTATCCGCCGTCGCTGCGGCCCAAGCTCTTCGGGTGGATCTCGGCGGCCTGGGTGCTGCCGTCGATCGTCGGGCCGCTGCTCGCCGCCGCGGTGAGCCAGGCGTGGTCGTGGCGTGGCGTGTTCCTGCTCGTCGTGCCGGCCGTGGCCGCGACCCTCGTCGTGCTGGCGCGGGCGCTGCCCGGCGCGGGAGGCGTCGAGACGCGTGCGTCGGCCGACCCCGTCGCACCCGACCGCGACGCCACCGAAGCCCCCCGGCGCGTCGACGCGCGCGGCGAGGCGCTCGTCGGGCTCGTCGTCACCGTGGGCGCGGCCCTGTTCCAGTGGGCCGGCACGCAGCTCGCACCGCCGCGGGTCGGCCCGACGATCGCCGCGGTCGGTGGGATCATCCTGCTCGGGGTCGGCCTGCCGCGGCTCCTGCCCGCGGGCGCGCTGCGGGCCGCGCGTGGGCTGCCGGCCGTGATCCTGGCCCGCGGGCTGTATACGGCGGCGTTCTCCGCCGCCGTGGCGTTCGTGCCGCTGTGGCTCGTGTCGCAGCGCGGCATGAGCACGGGCGGGGCCGGCCTCGTGCTCGCCGTGGCCTCCCTCGGTTGGGCGACCGGAGCCTGGGTGCAGGGCCGCGAGCGGCTCTGCGGGGCAGGGCCCGCCCTCGTCGTCGCCGGCGCCGGGTGCGCCGCCGCGGGCATCGCGGGCTATGCGCTGCTCGCGGTCGCCGGGGCCTCGCAGCTGTGGGCGATCCCGGCGGGCGCCCTGCTCGGACTCGGGATGGGTCTGGGCACGACCGCCCAGGGGGTGCTCATCCTGCAGCTGGCCCCGCCGGCGGGACACCCGGGGGCCTCGTCGGCGCTCATGCTCGCCGACACCCTGGGCAGCGTGCTCGGGGTGAGCATCACGGGATCGGTCTATGCCTCGGTCGCCGACCGTGCCGACGTGGCCTTCCCGCTCGTGTGGGGCTGCGCGGCCGTCAGTGCCCTCGCGGCAGTCGCCGTGGGCCGGCGGATCGCCCCGCGGCACGCCTGACGCGGGCCGGCAGACGGCGTCGCCGACACCTCAGCGCGCGGCGACGTGCCCGGCCGGCGTCGAGAGCCGCCACCACTCCCCGTGCCGGAACAGCGTCGGGTCGACCGGCCGCGGGTCCGCCGACGCCGCAGTGACCGGACGCGCCGCGTGCAGAAAGCCCAGGACGTGTGCCCCGAACGCCAGCCCCGCAGGACCGCCCAGCAGTGCGGGCGCCGGTCGCGTCCACACACGCCGCCGGAGCTCGTCGACGGCGAGGGCCCCGGCGCGCGGACCGTCGCCGCTGCGGCCACCGGCTCCGGTCGCGATCTCGGCGATGCCGGCCTCGGCGAGCTGCCGCAACGTCTCGCCGGAGGCGGCCCCGATCGGCTGCCATCCCGACCGCGGCGGGGCCTGGCCGGCCCACGGGGCCACGATCTGCGCGGGTGGGATGGACAGCACGAGCTCGCCGGTGCGCTTCATGCGGGCGAGCCGGTCGCTCACGGCGTCGGTCGCCACGACGACGTCGAGCGGCGCGGCAGCAGGATCGGCGGCCTCGTGCAGTGCGAAGGCCCGGAGGCCGAGCACCCCGCCGCCGCCGAAGAGGCCTGCCCCGGGCACGAGCCGCACAGTGGCCAGCAGCACGGGACCGTGGGCGGTCAGCCGGACCGCGCCGCCGGGGTCGGCGGTGCGCGCCCGCGCGAGGAAGGTGTCGACATCGGCGACGTCGAAGGCGTCCGCCAGCTGCACGCTCGGTTCCCCGCTCATTGCCGCCCCCTCCGCCGCATCGGCACCGGGTCCCCGCCGACGCCGCTGAGCACCTCGATCTCGTGCGCGGACGCCCGACGGGGTGCGCTGCGCTCGAAGTCGTACCAGACCAGCGTCGTCTCGGCCTGCGCGAACACCTGCTCCCCCACGGGTGCCGGGTCGCGGATCTCGTAGCCGAGGTCGAAGCTCGCCCCGCCCCGGCGCGTCACCCACAGGTCGACCGCGACACCCTCGTGCCGGAACGACAGCGGCGCCAGGTATTCGATCTCGCTGCGCGCGACGAGGCAGCCGCTGGAGAGCAGCGTGTTGCGCGGGCCGAACCAGTCCTGGAAGGCCGTGATGCGAGCGTCCTCCATGAGCCGCAGGTATTGCACGTTGTTGACGTGACCGTAGGCGTCCATGTCCGACCAGCGCAGCGGCACCGCCACGGTGAACGGGCGGGCAGGTCGACGTGTCATTGCCGCATCATGTCAGCCTCCGACCCGCGCGCTACCCTCGGGCGGGTGAGCGACAACGCGGCCGTCCGCACCCCGTCAGACCCCGACTACGACGCGATCGGCGACCTGCTCGACGTGCTCGACCTGGAGCAACGCGACGCCGACTCCTTCGTCGGGCGCAGCCAGCCGCAGCCGCACGGGCGCGTCTTCGGGGGCCAGGTGCTCGCGCAGGCGCTCATCGCGGCGGGGCGCACGGTCGCCGACATCGAGGGGTTCGAGGAGCAGCCGCGGCACGTGCACTCCATGCACGGCTACTTCCTGCGCGCCGGTGACGCCACCGCCCCCCTCCAGTTCGGCGTCGAGCGGCTGCGCGACGGGCGCTCGTTCTCGGCGCGGCGCGTGCACGCCCTGCAGGACGGCCGGCCGATCCTCTCGCTGGCGGCCTCGTTCCAGACCGACGACGAAGGACTGGACCATCAGGACGAGATGCCCCAGGTCCCGGGGCCTGAGGACCTGCCCGCCGTCCGCGAGCTGCTCACCGGCGTCAGCGACGGGCCGGCCAAGAAGTGGGTGGAGCGGCGGGCCATCGACATCCGACACGTCGAGGAGCCGATCTACCTCTCCCCCGCGACCGACGAGGTGTCGCGGCAGAACGTGTGGATCCGCGCGGTCGGGGAGCTGCCCGACGACCCGCTCGTGCATGCGGCCGTCGTGGCCTACGCCTCGGACTACACGTTGCTGGAGTCGATCCTGCGGCGGCACGGCATCGCGTGGGTCGACCCCCGGCTGCGCCCGGCGAGCCTTGATCACGCCATGTGGTTCCACCGGCCGATCCGCGCCGACGACTGGCTGCTGTATTCGCAGGCGTCGCCGTCGGCGCAGGGCGGGCGTGGCCTGGGCATCGGCCGCATGTTCAGCCGCGACGGCGCGCTGGTCGCCAGCGTCGCCCAGGAGGGCATGGTGCGTCTCAAGCAGTAGGTCGGACGGGCGCGGGACGCGCGTGGCCCACTCCGGCGGGCGCAGGATGGTGGCATGAGTCTTCAAGACCGCGTCGGTCCCCCTGCTCAGCGGCCCCCGCTGCGCTGCCCGTTGTGTGGCGGCATGGACTTCCAGCGCGAGGAGTCACGTCAGGAGTCGCGGTGGGGATTCACGAGCCACCGCATGACGCTCATGATCTGCCAGCAGTGCCGCTTTGTGCTGACCTTCTATGACAAGCACTCCTGGTTCGACGTGGACTGACACGTCCGCGGAGCAGCCGAACGGCCACCGGCAGGTGACCTCGGATTCAGACCACCTGCCGGCTGTCGTCGCTCAGTCGCGCGTCAGCTTGCGGTAGGTGACCCGGTGCGGCCGGGCGGCCTCCTCGCCGAGTCGCTCGACCTTGTTCTTCTCGTAGGCCTCGAAGTTGCCCTCGAACCAGTACCACGCGCTCGGGTCGTCCTCGGTGCCCTCGTAGGCGAGGATGTGCGTCGCGACGCGGTCGAGGAACCACCGGTCGTGGCTGATGACGACCGCGCACCCGGGGAACTGCAGCAACGCGTTCTCCAGCGAGCCGAGCGTCTCGACGTCGAGGTCGTTGGTCGGCTCGTCGAGCAGCAGCAGGTTGCCGCCGAGCTTGAGCGTCAGCGCGAGGTTGAGCCGGTTGCGCTCTCCGCCGGAGAGCACGCCCGCCTTCTTCTGCTGGTCGGGGCCCTTGAAACCGAACTGGCTCACGTAGGCCCGTGACGGGATCTCGACCTGGCCGACCTGGATGTGGTCGAGCCCGTCGGAGACAACCTCCCACAGCGTCTTGTTGGGGTGCAGGCCCTCGCGGGACTGGTCGACATACGAGATCTTCACGGTCTCGCCGATCTTCACCGATCCGGAGTCCGGCTCCTCGAGGCCGACGATCGTCTTGAAGAGGGTGGTCTTGCCGACGCCGTTGGGGCCGATGACCCCGACGATGCCGTTGCGCGGCAGCGTGAAGCTCAGCCCGTCGATGAGCACCCGGTCACCGAAGCCCTTCGTGAGGTCCTTGACTTCGATGACCGTCGAGCCGAGGCGCGGACCCGGCGGGATCTGGATCTCCTCGAAGTCGAGCTTGCGGGTGCGCTCGGCCTCGGCGGCCATCTCCTCGTAGCGGGCCAGTCGCGACTTGCTCTTGGTCTGGCGCGCCTTGGCGTTGGAGCGCACCCACTCCAGCTCCTCCTTGAGGCGCTTCTGGAGTTTCGCGTCCTTCTTGCCCTGGACCTGCAGCCGCGCCGCCTTCTTCTCCAGGTAGGTCGAGTAGTTGCCCTCGTAGGGGTAGAGCCGACCGCGGTCGACCTCCGCGATCCACTGGGCGACGTTGTCGAGGAAGTATCGGTCGTGGGTCACGGCGAGGACGGTGCCCGGGTAGGCGGCGAGGTGCTGCTCGAGCCAGGTCACCGACTCGGCGTCGAGGTGGTTGGTCGGCTCGTCGAGCAACAGCAGGTCGGGCTTGGACAGGAGCAGCTTGCAGAGCGCGACGCGGCGGCGCTCGCCCCCGGAGAGCACGGAGACGTCGGCGTCGCCGGGCGGGCAGCGCAGCGCATCCATCGCCTGCTCGAGCTGGGAGTCCAGGTCCCAGGCGTCGGCGTGGTCGATGGCCTCCTGGAGCGTGCCCATCTCGGCCATGAGCTTGTCGAAATCGGCGTCCGGCTCGGCCATCTCGGCGGAGATCTCGTTGAACCGGTCGACCTTCGCCTTGATCTCGCCGAGGCCCTCCTCGACATTGCCGAGGACGGTCTTGGACTCGTTCAGCCTCGGCTCCTGCTCGAGGATGCCGACCGTGTAACCCGGCGAGAGCCGCGCCTCTCCGTTGGAGGGCTGGTCGAGCCCGGCCATGATCTTCAGGATCGTCGACTTGCCGGCGCCGTTGGGCCCGACGACGCCGATCTTGGCGCCCGGATAGAACGACATCGACACGTCATCGAGGATCAGCTTGTCGCCGACCGCCTTGCGCGCCTTGGTCATGGTGTAGATGAACTCGGCCATGGCCGAAGGCTATCCGTCGCCCCCGTGAGGCACCGAATCCGCCCGGCCGGTGGCCCTCGGACCGCGCGTTGGGGGCCCGGCCGGGCTTCTCGCCCGGCCGGCGCGAGCATTCCGCGGTCGGCTCACCCCGCGAGCCGATGCGGCGCCGCGGTCACGGTGGCGTCGGCGGTGACCTCGGTGGCATCGCCCGTCACCTCGGTGGCGTCGCCGGTGACCACGGTGGCCTCGCCGGTGTCCACGGTGGCGTCGGTGGCGGCATCGTGCGCGTCGAGGTCGGCGCGTGTCGCTGGGGCCTGCGCGGTCGGTGTCGTCGGACCGCTCGACCCTACTGGCGACTCGGGAGCGAACCCGGCCGCCGCGGCCCGCTCGAAGGCGTCCCCGCCGGGCCCTCCGAACGAGGTGACGCCCCGAGTGGTGGCGCCCGTCACGCGCGTGAACACGGCCGTGCCGCGGCGCAGATCGGTGCCGACACTCGTGGCGTCGAGCTCGGCGCTCGTGCCGCGACGATCGCCGTCGGTCCACTCCCGCAGCCGCAGCTTGCCGTGCACGATGACCGGCTGACCCTTGCGCACGCTGCGATCGACGTTGCGGGCGAGCTGCCGGTAGGCCGTGACCTGATAGAAGCTCGTCCCCACGTCGTAGAACTCGCCCGAGTCGGCCCGGCGCCGGCTCTCGGTCGAGGCCAGCCGGAACGTGACATAGGGGGCGCCGGCCCTCGTCAGGTGCCGCACCGGGTCTTCGACAGCGTTGCCGTGGATCGTCGTGTAGGTCTCGTTCATCTGTCCGCTCCTCTCGCTCGCGGCCCACCCAGCCGCGGGCCGCCACCGACAGGCTCGCGCCGCCACGCCCCGAGCCGCTCGGCCGAGCGCGGCGGCCTGTGGACGGCCGCCGCTGCGACCGGGGCCTGTGGACGAGGGGGATCGCGGCGCCGGGTGTCCGACGTGGCCGGCGCCGCGGTCGGCAACCCCAGCCGAAATCGGCGGAGAGTCAGGCCTCCAGGGCCGCGTCGAGCTGCTCCCGCGTCGCGCGGTGCCGCGCGAGCACGGCCTGCACCGGCTCGACGAGCTGGGTGCGCGCGACCTGCCCGATCCGGTCCCGCAGCCGTAGCGAGATCGTGTGCACCCGGCGCCGCGCGCCCCGCGCCGCCACGACCCGGGACACGGCGGCGAGCCCGACGCCGCCCAGCAGCCCGCCGACGAGCAGGAGCGTCGGCACCGGCAGCACCCCCACGCTCGGCGTCGGCGGCGCGGGCAGCTGCAGCCACGCCAGGCCGGCGAGCGCCATGAGCCAGCCGAGGCCGACCACCGCGGCGACCGCCAGGAGGAGCTGCAGCGCCCCGACGACGCTCCACCACAGCGGCCGGCGCAGGTGCAGAGAGGTGCCGAGCACGGCCTGATCGAGGGCGTCGGCGAGGGCCGCGGTGTCGGGGGCGGCCGCTCGTTCTACCGCGTCGGCCCAGGGGCGGGGCAGGCCGGCGGCGGCTGTCGCTCCCAACCGGCGGGTCACGAGGTCGACGGCGGCCCGCGCCGCGGGGGTCGCCTGCGGCAGCGACGAGCGTTCGACGATGCGCTCGAGCTCGGCCGGGAACGGCGTGACCTCGTGGCGGCGATCGCGCGCGGCGTCGAGCCGCAGGCGCTTGAGCGGGTCGGGCCGCAACCCGCGCACCCACCGCGTGAACGGCCAGCCGGTGCTCGCCAGGGCCCGGCGCCGGTGGTCCGCGGCCACCGAGGCGAGAACCGTCGGCACGCCGGCGCTGTCGCACAGCGCGTCGATGACGTCCACCGTGGCCTCGTCGCCGATCCGGGGTTCGGTGTCGGCGACCTGCCGACGCAGGCGCGCGGCCCCGGCGCGGACGTCGCCGAGCAGCCGCAGCCGGGCGGCCTCGGCGGCGCCGACGGCGTCGACGAGCTGGGCGTACAGCTCCGGCACGCCCGCGCCCGTGCGCGCCGAGCACGCCCTGACCTGCACCTGCGCCAGTCCGTCGGCCGCCAGCAGGCGGCGCAGGTCGGCGACGCAGCGCTCGGTCTCGGCCGGGGTGAGCCGGTCGACCTGGTTGAGCACGACGAACGACACCTGCGCGTGGTGGCTCGCCCGGGCGAGGTAGTCGTCGTGCAGGCGCGCGTCGGCATACTTCTGCGGGTCGGTGACCCACACGAAGACGTCGGTGAGTTCGAGCATCCGGTCGGCCTCGGCCCGGTGCGCCGCCCGAGTCGAATCGATGTCGGGCAGGTCGAGCAGCACGAGCCCCTCGGCGGCGCCCGGCGCGACGGCCGCCCCGACCGGACCTGCGCCGGGTGCGACGTGATGCCGGTCGCGCACGCGGAGCCAGTCGAGCAGCTCACTCGCCGTGTCACCGTCGCCGCCCCACACCGCCGCGCCGACCCGGCTCGTCGTCGGGCGAAGGTGCCCGGATCGCGCCACCTCCTGCCCGACGAGGGCGTTGAAGAGGCTGGACTTGCCGCTGCCGGTGGCGCCCGCGAGGGCCACGACGGTGTGCCGACCGGTGAGCGTGAGCCGCTCGGAGGCTCGGCGCAAGACCTTCTCGACGGCGATGACGTCGTCGTCGGGCAGGTAGCCCGAGCCCTCGTCGATCGCCGCGGTGAGCCCGACGACGGCGGCGCGCAGCGCGTCGCCGGTCTGGGCGCGGCCCGCCCCGCGGGCTCCGGTGCCGGGGCGCACGAACCCGCTCATCGCACCGCGCGCAGGTCGGCGGCGGCGTCGAGCAGCTCGCGCGCCTGCTCCGGACGCACGGCGGCCGCGGCGATGGCCGCGTGCAGCCGCTCACTCTCCACCCCGTAGAGGGTCTCGGTGCGCGCGAGCAGCCGCCGCCGGGCCTTGGCGGCGAGCGTGCGCACCGCCTGGTCGCCGAACACGGCCTCGAGGAGCCGCTGCGCCAGCACGGCCGACCCCCCGGCGATCCCGACCTCCGCGCCGCCGAGCGTGCCCATCGTGTGGCTGAAGACGACGAGCATGAGCACGACCCCGACGGCATTGACGCCCATCGAGAGCACGCGAGCGGTCGTGCGCCGGTCCTTGCCCTCGGAGCGGACGAGTTCGAGGATGTCGCCCTGCCATTCGCGCACGAGCAGGTCGGCGCGCTCGGCCAGGTCGGGCGAGACGCCGGGGGCGATCTCCTGGATGGGTGCGGAGCCGGGCACGGAGCGCCACCGCCGGGCCACCTCGAGCCCCGCGCCCTCGGCGTGCGCGACGAGCAACTGTGCGACCCCGGACTGGAGCGCCTCGCCGAGCTCGCTCGCCGGCGGGGGCTGCCCCTTGACCGCCGCGATGACGCGGTCGCGCAGCCGCCCGAAGCCGACCTCGACCTGCTTGAGGAACTCCCCCGTGCCGACGAATTCCTGCCAGCGCGCGAGCACTTCGCCGCGCAGGAGCCGGCCGTCGCTCATGCCGGCCGAGACCTCGTCGAGGGCGTTGCCGTAGGCGCTCGTGACGATGGCAGCGAGCTGCTCGGTCGCCTGCACCTGCTCGAAGCTGGCCTCGGCGAGGGCGTCGACGCGCCGGTCCATCGACTCCAGCGCACCCGCGAGCGTGCGCCGCACGAGCAGGCCGCGGGCGCGGGCGTCCTCACCGAGCCGGGTCAGCCACTCGCGCAGCGGCGCGGACTGCTCGGGCGGCAGCATGCCGTCGACGAGCCGCGACTCGGTGATCGTGAAGACCGGGGCGTGCCGCAGACCCTCGGCGACGAGCATGTCGGCCAGGTGCTCGCCGATCTCGTCCTCCGCCCCGGGGGGCACCCGGTCGAGCACGACGGCCACCGAGGTGCCGCGCTCGACCGATTCGCGCAGCAGCTCCCATGGCACGGCGTCGGCGTAGCGCGCCGCGGTCGTGACGAAGATCCACAGGTCGGCGGCGGCGAGGAGCTGCCGTGCGAGGTCCCGGTTGGCCGCGACGACGGAGTCGATGTCGGGAGCGTCGAGCACCGCGACGCCGGGCGGCAGGGTGTCGGCGGTGACGAGTCGCAGCGCCGACGGGTCGTCGGCACCGGCTTCGTCGTGGCCGCTGACACGTGTCAGGTTCGGCAGGATCCGCGGCGTCGTGAACCACGGCGCATCGTCGACGTGATGCACGAGCACGCACGACCTGGTCGTCGGCCGCAGCACCCCGCTGCGCGACACCCGCCGCCCCACGACCGAGTTGACCAGCGTCGACTTGCCCGCCCCGGTCGAGCCGCCGACGACGGCGAGCAACGGGGCGTCGATGTCGGTGAGCCGCGGCAGCACGTAGTCGTCGAGCTGGTCGAGCAGGTGCCGCCGGTCGTCGCGGGCGGCCGCAACCCCCGGGACCGGCAGCGGGAACGTGGCCTCGGCGATGCGCTCGCGCAGGCCCGTGACCGCCGTCAGCAGTGAAGACACCTCAGGGGACTCGGTCACCGGCCCATCGTGACGCCTCGCCGGGGGCGTTGCCAACCGACCGCGCCGCGCGCCGTGTGGCGCATCGCACGTCGGCGACCCGACGCCCTCGCTCACGTCCTGGGACGAGCGTCCGAATGGAATGCCGCCAGGACGGCACGTCATTCACGCCAGGAGGGCACCATGACGATCACCCTCATCGACCACCCGACGCAGCTGCACCCGACCGCGCCGCTCGAGGCCCCGCGCCTGGAGTCCGCGCCGGCGGGCGAGCCTCTCGACTGCGTCGACTACGACCCGGACCCCGTCGTCGTGGCGGTGCAGCGCCAGGCCGCTGCCTCCTGCGCCGCGACCCGCGAGACGGGCTCGCCCGTGCTGGGCTCTACGAACCCGGTGGCCGAGCCCTACGACACGCAGCGCTGGCTCTTCGCCGAGCGGGCTCGCTACCTGCGCGAGGGGACGTGCGACCCCTACGCCCAGCTCATGCTCATGCGGGCGGGCCTGCTGACGCCGCGCTGAGCGACGCGGTCGAGTCCACGCCGCGCAGGCCGCCGACTCAGACGGCCAACCCCGAGAGGAGCCGGTCGTCGGCGAGCCGCCGCACCCGCTGCGCGCTGACGACGCGGCCGGCGAGCAGGAGCACCGCGACGTGCTGCACGACGGGCCACATCTGTTCGAGCTCGGCGCGCCAGGCGGCCGTGACACCCGGTAGCCAGCCCCACACGTCGCTCTGCCCCGCCGCCGTGAGCGCGGTCGCGACCTCGAGCTGGGCGACCCCGACGGCGCACGCGTCATCGGGATGCGCGCTCATGGCCGCGGCGAACCGGTCCTCGCTGACGCCCGGCTCGCCGGCGAGGTCCCCGCGTCGCCGCGCGGAGGCCCACACGCCCGCGTAGTCGACGAACGGCAGCGCCTCGGCGCGAGCGTGCGGCCACATCTGCGCCTCGTCGAGCGTCACCCACCCCTGCGTCCACCCCCGCAGCGCGCAGGCCACGGCCCGCCCCGCCACGTGATAGGCCGCCGCCACCTGCTGATCGATCCCCTGCACCCGCCACCTCGGCTTCGTCTCGGCACCTGCGACCTGCGAATCCCCTGTGGCCGGCCCGATGCACGCGGCGCCGCATCTCCCCAGTGGGCACCGCCGCACCGAAGCCTAAACGAGCGTCCAACTCGGGGTCGCGGTCACTTGTCGACAAGCCCGCCCGAGACGCGACGGATCGTCGCCGCGAGGCGGCCCTCACCTACACTCATGGCGACGGCCGCGCGCCGATGCCCTCGTAGCTCAGCTGGATAGAGCAAGAGCCTTCTAATCTCTAGGTCGCAAGTTCGAGTCTTGCCGGGGGCGCACCTTGTCGACACCCGCCAGGCGCCGCCCCGACAGGCGTGAGCGTTATCACAACGCAACAGGGCCGTGATCACTGCGTGACAATTCTTGTGCCGTTTCCCTCGCACGCGACGCTGCGGTGCCGACAGGGGCAGCGGTGACCGTGGGATGCGGTGACCGCGCACGACCTCCTCGCCGAGTCCCGCCCCACGGAGGTCAGCGCCAGCGCACGACGCGCGCATCGACGCAGCGGCCACGGTAGTGAGCCAAACCAAGGAAGGCACGGCAAGGGCGGGAACGGGAGCACCACGCTCGCCGCCACGTGCGGCTCGGGGCGAAGCATCATGCGGAGGACCGGAATCCTCCAGCCCGACAGGTCTCCTTCCGTAGGCGGTTTCCGGCTGAATCCCCCATGCGCAGAATCCTGCTCGCGGCGCTGGCCGCTGCCCTCGTCGCGCCCGCCGCCGCCGGCAGCGCCGCCGCCGACGAGGCGATCCGCCCCCAGTCGACCCTCACGCAGACGACCCGCACGCAGACGACCCTCACGGCCGCAGCCGTGCAGCCCCAGAGCCTGGTCACGCTGCGCACCGCGGCGTTCACCCTGGCCAACCGCTACGCCACCGAGGCGCCGCGTCTCACCTGGCAGCAGAAGGCCCGCAACGCCGACTTCCTCGCCCCGCGGATGCGCCTGGCCAACATCACCATCCAGGAGCGCGCGATCGCCATCGGCAAGACGCAGCTCGGCACGAAATACCGCTGGGGTGGCACGACCCCCGCCGGCTTCGACTGCTCGGGGTTCACCCGCTACGCCTTCGCCAAGGCCGGCCGTCAGCTGCCGCGCACGGCCGCGCAGCAGCAGCGCGCCACGCGGGCGGTCAGCGCCCCGCGCCCTGGTGACCTGGTCTTCCTCGGTGGGCGCAACCCCTACCACGTCGGCATTTATGTCGGCAACGGCAAAATGCTGCACTCACCGCGCACGGGCAAGGCCATCCAGGTCGCCAAGATCTGGGCGAGCGCCACCTACGGCCGGGCCTGACCGAGCGGTGGGCCGCTGGATCTGGCTTTCCTGACGTCAGGTCCGACGCCGACCTACAGTGGAGGTGGGCCCGCCGACGTCCAGCCGGTCGCGTCGGGCTACAGGATCGAGGCAGGCATGGCCTCTGGGAGCGGCAGACCTCCTGACGCGAGGTCTGCGTGGCTGCCGCTGTTTCGGGTCGGCGGCGTCTCGGGTCTGGTGTTCGTCGCCCTCGTGATGGTCCCGCTGGTCCTGCTGTTCGTCGCGCCGGTGCCCCCGACGGATGCCGCCGAGTTGCTGAGGTACATCGCGGATCACAGGGCCGTCTACCTCGTCGAACTAGTCTGTTTCGTCGGACTGGGCGTGCCTGCGCTGCTCGTCTTCGTCGCGGTCGCCGTGGCACTTCGGACCGCGAGCCCGAGTCTGGCGGTCGTCGGCGGCCTTCTCGGCGCAGTCTCCGAGACGATCGCGCTGGCGCTGGGCAGCAGTCCGCAGTCGCTGCACGGCGGCCTGGTCGTCCTCAGCGACGGCTACCTGGCCGCCGAGACCGGCGCGGAACGCTCTCGACTCCTTGCGGCCGCCGACGCCCTCATCGCCGCGACCAACGCCGTCTCCTGGGCCGGGATACTGACCGCAGCCGCGATCCTCGTCCTGTCCTCGATCATGGCCTGCACGCGGTTCGGGCGCTTCCTGGCCGTGCTGGGATGCGTCGCCGGTGTGACCGGCATCGTCAGCGAAGCGCTGCGCCCGCTCATCGGGCCGGGATATCTGGTGTATGGGCTGTTGCTGCCGGCCTGGTTCGGTCTCGTCGGATGGAAGCTCCTGCGAGGGTTCGCAGCCGATGCCTCATGACCTCCGATCGCCCCTGGTCCAGCGCTCAGGGCAGGGTCGCGCGCGCCCGGGTCATCGCGTCGAGCAAGATCCGCTCCTGGTAGAGGGAGTCCGGCCCGGCCGCGCCGTGCGCCATGCGCACGCGCAGCATCGCGAGGTCGCTCGCCCCGTCCTGGAACGCCACCATGGCCCGGCGCGCCGGTCGGCCCCCGGCGCGGCGCGCCCACGTCCGGGCCGCGCGCCGGCCCGACGACGAGGCGAGCATCCGCACCTCCCCGGGAGTGAGCCAGCCGTAGCGTTCGTAGACCCCGAGGGTCTGCCCGATGAGCCGGCCCTCGCGGCGCCGTTCCCAGGTCACGAAGGCGATGGCGCCGAGGAAGATCGGCACCTGCAGCACGAGGTAGGAGCTCCAGAAGCCCTCGATCCCGGCCACGGCCGACAGGTTCCACAGGGCGTGCAGGACCATGGCGAGCAACGTGCCGCCCACGGGCGCCAGCCAGCGCAGCACGCCCCGCTGCCGGGTGGCCGCGACGCCGACACCCGCGCCGATCCACATGGTGAAGAGCGGGTGCGCGAACGGCCCGAGCAGCCCCCGCACGACGAAGAGTCCCACGAGGCCCTCCGCACCCATCTCGGCGTAGGCCCGTCCCAGGTAGAGGATGTTCTCGGCGAAGGCGAAGCCGGCCGCGCTGATGCCGGCGTAGACGATGCCGTCGATGACCCCGTCGAACTCGTGGCGCCGTCGCCAGAGGATGAGCACCACGACGGCGCCCTTGAGCGACTCCTCGACGACCGGCGCGACGAGCACGGCCGCCACCGACTCGGCGTCTCCGACGACATTGGACAGCACGATGAGCGAGCCGGTGTTGAGCACGAGGGCGACCGTCGTCGCGATGAGCGCGCCCCAGAGGAACGCGAAGACGAGATACCGCGTCGGCTCGGCCTCGAAGCGGTCGAGCCACAGGAACGCCGGCACGACGATGCCGACCGGCAGGGCCGCGAACAGCACCCCGAGCAGCGCGGCCTGGGCCCCGACCTCGAGGCCGATCGCCACCGACAGCAGCAGCGCCGCGACCGTGAAGAGCACGAGCAGAGCCGTGCCCACGAGGAAACGCCGCAGCAGCGGTCGCGAGCTCGTGCGAACGGGCGACGTCGGCCGCAACGGGTCGACGATGGCCGGCGTGGGCATGGCTCTCCTTTGCTGGCTGGCGAGGCCGGCCTGGTCGGCCCCGATGGCATCGGCGTCGGCGCCTCCCCAGGCGAACGCGCCGCGGCCATTATCGCGAATCGCCGTAGAGTGACCCGGTGAGCACCTCCAACGGCCGGGCCAAGTCGGATCGCATCGTCTGGATCGACTGCGAGATGACCGGCCTGTCGCTGGAGCACGACGCGCTCATCGAGGTGGCCGCGCTCGTCACCGACTTCGAGCTCAACCAGCTCGGCGACGGCGTCGACGTCGTCATCCGCCCCTCCGACGAGGCGCTCGCCCAGATGAGCGACTTCGTGCGCACCATGCACACGACCTCCGGGCTGCTCACCGAGCTCGAGCACGGCCTGCCGATGGCCGACGCCCAGGCGCGCGTGCTCGACTACGTCACGGCGTGGGCGCCCGAGGCGGGCAAGGCGCCACTGGGCGGCAACACCGTCGGCACCGACCGGGCGTTCCTCGCCCGCGACATGCCCGACCTCGAGGGCCACCTGCACTACCGCAACGTCGACGTCTCCTCGATCAAGGAACTGTCCCGACGCTGGTATCCGCGGGTCTACTTCGCCGCCCCCGACAAGCACGGCGGCCACCGCGCCCTCGGCGACATCCGCGACAGCATCGCCGAGCTGCGCTACTACCGGGACGCGGTCTTCGTGCCGACGCCTGGCCCCGACACCGCGCGCGCCAAGGCCATCGCGGCCCAGCACGGCGTGCCCGCCCCGCGGCCTTCGTCGGCCTGACCGCTGCTCCCGCCCGGGGTGTGTCCAGAGCATCCCCCGATACCGGGTACGATGGTCGCCGCTGGTCTTCGCGACGGGGATTCGTCCCGGTCCGCGCGCCAGTCATGGTGGGTGTAGCTCAGCTGGTAGAGCACCTGGTTGTGGTCCAGGTGGTCGCGGGTTCAAGTCCCGTCACTCACCCCAGCTCCGGCCCCAGCATCTCGATGCTGGGGCCGGCTTGCCTTTCGCGTTTACCTCTGTTCAGAGGCTGTTTCCGCCGCGGTGCGCACTGGTGAGCGTCGTTCCCGCACGAAGGTCGGAGGGGGTCGGAGACCACTCGGTGCCGAGGATCTCTGTGCGCACAACCGAGGTCCGCGATGCCCGTCCGAGGCTTCGGTCAGGCGACGCATGAGGTCGCGGCTATATCGCTCGTACTCGTTCAGTGGGATGCGGTGGTGGGTGCCGACCGTGGTGGCGCGGACGTCCCCTTCGGCGTTTCCGGGCGCTGAGACACCCGTGCCTTTCGTCGTGTCCTCTTTCGTCGTATCGGCCACGCCCTCGGCGCCCGTGGGGAGGCGGCCACCAGGTATGGGTACAGTGCCGAGCAGGCAGTCCCCCTCGGCGAAAGGTCGGCCATGCGGCGTCGAGACAGCACTTCGGGAGCGTTCGTCGCGAGGTGGTGGGGGTCGCTCGCGGGGGCGTTGTTCCTGGCCTTGGGGCTCGGCCTGGCGGTCGCGCCGGCGGCCGACGCGCACGCCGCGCTGCGTTCGAGCAACCCGGCCGACGGCTCGGTGGTGACGACCCCGCCGCCCCGCTTCGAGCTCGTCTTCAACGAGGAGGTCGACGCCAACTTCGCCCAGGTCGTCATCGAGGACGCCGGCGGCACCGCGCGCACGCAGACCGATCTGGCCGTGCGCGGTCCGTCGGTCAGCGGCGCCTTCCCCCGCGACCTTCCCGCCGGCGCGACCCGGCTGCGCTACCGGATCGTCAGCGCCGACGGGCACCCCGTGGCCGGCGAGATCTCCTTCGAGATCAAGGGCGCCCCCAGCGCGTCCGCGCCGAGCACCCCAGCGGCGACGTCCGGGGCGGCTGTTCCAGCCGCCCCCCCGACCACCACCGCCGCCGGCGCACAGGCCGTCGCACAGGACACAGAGCGCGGTGTGGCCGTCGGCAACGTCGTCATGTTCGTGCTCGGCGGCATCGGCGTTGCCGCCTTCGTGCTCGTCGCCGCGCTGCTCGTGCGGGCCGACCGCCGGCGCCGCTGAGAGCCCACTGCGAGCCCGCTGAGGGCCGCTGCAGCGCGCCGGACACGACTAAGGCCCCCGGCAAAACCGGGGGCCTCGTGTGGTGGTGCGCCATCAGGGACTCGAACCCCGAACCCAGTGATTAAGAGTCACTTGCTCTGCCAATTGAGCTAATGGCGCAACGGGAAAAACCCTACCTCACACACCCTTCGGCATGGAAATCGGCTGGTCACCGCCGTCGGAGGACCACGACCCCCACGCGGCGACGACGAGCGACCGCTACAGGTACAACCCCGTCGCGCGCGACTCTGCGGGCGCACTCACGGCGTGCAGGTCGCGCTCACGCAGCAGGACGTAGCTGCGCCCGTCGAGCTCGACGAGCGCCTCGTCGCTCGGGTCGAAGAGCACCCGGTCGCCGAGGCCCACCTGACGCACGTGCTGACCCGTCGCGACGACCTCCGCCCACGCGAGCCGCTTGCCGAGGCTCGCTGTCGCGGGGATGAGCAGGCCGCCCCCGGTCTGGCGCTCGCCGTCCTCACCGTCGGCGCGCAGCAGCACGCGGTCGTGCAGCATGCGAATGGGCAGGTCGCCGGCGCTGGCGCCGACCGGTCGACGCTCCGCGCCGATCCGGTCAGGCACGGCACTCACGCGCGGGCGCGGCGGATGATCGCGATCGCGACGAGCCCGACGACGGCAGCCACGACGGGGACAACCACCTCGTAGCGCACTCCCCCTTGCTCGTTCTGGGTGGCCGAGGCGAACGACGCCTTCGCCTGCTCCACCTGGCGCTTCGCGAGGTTCGCGGGCTTCACCCGGTAGGCGAGCTCGTCGATCGTCGCCGCCAGACGGGCGCGGGTCTGCTCGATGCTCTTCTCGATCTGGGCCGTGCTCTGCGATGCCATGGGCGTGTCCTTTCGCTGCCGGGCGAGCACCGCCGGCGACACCGGCCCGCCGGGGCCAAGGTCGGGGGCACACCAGGGCACTGGAAGGCACGGCGACGCAGGCGGTCGTGCATGCGACGCTAACCTACCCGGCATGACTCGACTGCAACCCGGCGACCCGGCGCCGCCGTTCGACCTGCCCGCCGACGACGGCTCGCGGATCTCCAGCGCCGACCTGGCGGGCACGCCGATCATCCTCTTCGTCTACCCCGCCGCGATGACGCCCGGGTGCACGAAGGAGGCCTGCGACTTCCGTGACGCGCTGACGCCGCTGCAGGCAGCGGGCTACACCGTGCTCGGGCTGAGCCCGGACCCGGTCGAGAAGCTGGCGCGGTTCGTCGCCACGGAAGGGCTCACCTACCGATTGGTGTCGGACCCCGACCTCGACGTGCTGCGGGCCTACGGCGCCTACGGCGTCAAGAAGCTCTACGGCAAGGAGGTCACCGGGGTGATCCGCTCGACGTTCGTCATCGGGCCCGACGGCACGATCGAGCTGGCCCGCTACAACGTGCGCGCCACCGGGCACGTCGCCTCGCTGGCCAAGGCCCTCAAGGTGGTGCTCGACTGAGTGGCGCTCGATGGACCTGGCCGGGCCTGCCGACCTGGTCGGGCCCTGCGCCCGGGCAAAGCCTGGCCGGAACGGCGCACGCCCTCCAGTGCGGAAGAAGGGACTCGAACCCTCACGCCCGAAGGCACAGGAACCTAAATCCTGCGTGTCTGCCAGTTTCACCACTCCCGCGCAGCGCCCAAGCCTAGTTCGCACCGAGGGCCACCGCGTCCCGCCGCGCGCCGGTCGACCTCCAGTGTCGTCGTTCTCAGCCCGCGAGACATAACATCAGCTTAGTTGACGGATAACTTCCTGAGCCCAAGGCTCGCTCCTGGCACATGCCACCATCCGCAACCCGCCGGCCGACGCCGGCGGGCCACCCAGGAGAGCCACGACCGTGAACACACGACGCACCGCCCTGACCGCCGCCACCGCGAGCCTGACCCTGCTGGCGAGCGCGTGCGCGGGAGGCGGTGCCAGCGACACCGTCGGCGCGACCGCCGCCGCAGGGACCGCCGCCGCGGGGGCCACGACCCTCAATCTCTACGCCTACGCGGTGCCGAAGGTCGGCTTCGACAAGATCATCCCCGCGTTCCAGGCGACGCAGCAGGGGCAGGGCGTGCAGTTCCAGCAGTCCTACGGGGCGTCCGGCGACCAGTCACGCAAGGTCGCGGCGGGCGCGCAGGCCGACGTCGTGAACTTCTCGGTCGAGCCCGACGTCACCCGGCTCGTCGACGCCGGGCTCGTCGACGCGAGCTGGAACTCCGGTGAGCACAAGGGCATTCCGTTCGGCTCCGTCGTGACGATCGTCGTGCGCAAGGGCAACCCCAAGGCGATCAAGGACTGGGACGACCTGCTCAAGCCCGGCGTCGAGGTCGTCACCCCCAACCCCTTCAGCTCCGGCTCCGCCAAGTGGAACCTGCTTGCCCCCTACGCCGCCAAGAGCGCCGGCGGCACGAACGCCGCGGCCGGGCTCGCCTACCTCACCCAGCTCGTCGGGCAGCACGTCAAGACCCAGCCGAAGTCGGGCCGCGAGGCCACCGAGACGTTCCTCCAGGGCACCGGCGACGTGCTGCTCAGCTACGAGAACGAGGCGCTGTTCATCGAGCGCAAGGGCGACCCGGTGCAGCACGTGACGCCGTCGCAGACGTTCAAGATCGAAAACCCCGTGGCCGTGCTCAAGAACTCGCCCAACCTCGCCAAGGCCAAGGAGTTCAACGACTACCTCTACACCCCGGCGGCGCAGGAGCTGTGGGCTCAGGCCGGCTTCCGGCCCGTGGACAGCGAGGTCGCGGCCAAGCACGCGAAGGACTTCCCGGCTCCCGCCAAGCTGTGGACGATCGCCGACCTCGGCGGCTGGAAGAGCGTCGACAAGTCCCTCTTCGACAAGGACGCGGGCTCGATCGCCACCATCTACAACCAGGCCAACCGGTAGAGACGATGGCCACCGTCACTCACACCGTGCAGCCGCCGGGCCCGAGTTCGCCCGCGCCGGCGCCCGCGGACACCGACCGACCGTCCCGCCGGGGGCACCCGACCCGCACGACCGGCTGGCGCGGGGTCGGCGTCGGCGTCGTCGGGCTGTGGCTCAGCCTCATCGTGCTGCTGCCGCTCGCTGCCCTCACGGTGCGCTCGGTCTCGGCCGGGCCGGGCGAGTTCTTCGCGGCCGTCACGGCCCCCGCGGCCCTGGCCGCGCTGCGGGTCACCCTCGCAGTGTCCGCGGCCGTCGCGCTCGTCAACGCCATCTTCGGCACGCTCGTCGCGTGGGTGCTCGTGCGCGACGAGTTCCCCGGCAAGGCCTTCGTCAACGCGCTCATCGACCTGCCCTTCGCGCTGCCGACGATCGTCGCGAGCATCGTGATGCTCTCCCTCTACGGGCCCTCGAGCCCGATCGGGGTGCACCTCAACGCGACCCGCTGGGGGCTCGCCGTGGCACTGGCGTTCGTCACGCTGCCGTTCGTCGTGCGGGCCGTGCAACCGGTGCTCATCGAGCTCGACAAGGAGGTCGAGGAGGCCGCCGCCTCGCTCGGCGCCTCCAACCTCGTGACGTTCCGACGCGTCGTGCTGCCGACCCTGGCGCCGGCGATCATCGGCGGCACCGGGCTCGCCTTCGCCCGGGCGGTCGGCGAATACGGCTCGGTCGTGCTCATCGGCGGCAACATTCCGCACGACACGCAGGTCGTCTCGCAATACATCCAGCAGCAGATCGAGGTCGACCGCCCGGTCGCCGCGGCCGCCGTGTCGGTCGTGCTGCTCGCGGTCTCGTTCGTCACCCTCTTCGTGCTGCGCATCTGGTCGGGGCGCGGGGCCGCGCGTCAGGAGCGTGCGTCATGAGTCTGTCGACGCCGGCCCGCCTCACGCTGCGGGTCATCGCCCTCGCCTACGTGCTGGGGCTGGTCGCCGTCCCGATCCTCGTCATCCTCTCCCAGACGTTCGAGCCGGGCGTGGGTGCCTTCCTCGCCTCGGTGCAGACGCCCGCGGCGATCTCGGCGCTCAACCTGTCGCTGCTCATCGTCGCCGTCGTCGTGCCGCTCAACGTCGTCTTCGGGGTCGTCACCGCGATCGCCCTGACCCGCTGGCGGTTCCCGGGCCGACGGCTCGTGCAGGCGCTCGTCGACCTGCCGTTCGCGGTCTCCCCCATCGTCGTCGGTGTCGCGCTCATCATGCTCTGGGGCGTCACGGGCTGGTTCGGCGGGCTGGAGGCGGCGACGGGCGTCCGGGTGATCTTCGGGCTGCCCGGCATGGTCATCGCCACGATCTTCGTCACGATGCCGTTCGTCGTGCGCGAGGTCGAGCCGGTGCTCACCGAGATCGGCACGGAGCAGGAGCAGGCCGCCGCGACCCTCGGCGCCAGCGGCTGGCAGACGTTCTGGCGCATCACGCTGCCGGCGATCCGGTGGGGCCTCACCTACGGCGTCGTGCTCACCGTCGCCCGGGCCCTCGGCGAGTTCGGCGCAGTCATCATGGTCTCCTCGGGCTTCCCCGGGGTCTCCCAGACACTGACCCTGCTCGTGCACTCGCGCTACATCGACGACCACAACACCTACGGCGCGTACGCCGCGGCGACCCTGCTCATGGCGGTCGCGATCGCGACGCTGCTGCTCATGACCCTGCTCGACCACAAGAGGAGCGCGAAATCATGATCGAGATCGCCCACGCCCGCAAGACCTACGGCGACTTCGTGGCCCTCGACGACGTCGACCTGTCGATCCGCTCCGGCGGCCTGACCGCCCTGCTCGGCCCCTCGGGCTCCGGCAAGTCGACGCTGCTGCGCTCCATCGCCGGGCTCGAGACGCTCGACGCCGGCACCGTGCGCATCGCCGGGGTCGACGTCACCAGCGAGCCGCCGCAGCGGCGCGGCATCGGCTTCGTCTTCCAGCACTACGCGGCGTTCAAGCACATGACGGTGCGCGACAACGTCGCCTTCGGCCTGACGATCCGCCGGCGGCCGAAGAAGGAGACCCGGGCCAAGGTCGACGAGCTCCTCGAGATCGTCGGGCTCGACGGCCTCCAGCACCGCTACCCCGCGCAGCTGTCCGGCGGGCAGCGGCAGCGCATGGCCCTGGCCCGCGCGCTGGCCGTCGACCCGCAGGTGCTGCTGCTCGACGAGCCGTTCGGTGCTCTGGACGCCCAGGTGCGGGCCGAGCTGCGCCGCTGGCTGCGCCGGCTGCACGACGAGGTCCACGTGACGACCGTGCTCGTCACCCACGACCAGGAGGAGGCGCTCGACGTCGCCGACCGCATCGCCGTGCTCAACCGCGGGCGCATCGAGCAGATCGGCGACCCCGACTCCCTCTACGAGCGGCCGGCGAACGAGTTCGTCATGTCGTTCCTGGGGTCGGTGGCGCGCCTCGACGGGCGACTGGTGCGCCCGCACGACATCGAGATCGTGCGCGAGAGCGACGCGCCCGCCGACTTCGCCGGCGGTCCGCAGTGGCGGGGCCTCATCCGGGGACGTATCGAGCGCGTCGTGCGGCTGGGCTTCGAGGTGCGCGTCGAGATCCGCGCGGACTCCGGCGAGTCCCTCTCCGCGCAGGTCACGCGGGCCCAGGCCGACCGCGACGCGTTCACCACCGGCGAGATCGTCCTGGCCCGCGCCAAGCACCCGCCGGTCATCGACATCGAGCCGGCACTGGCCATCTGAGCGACCCGCACCCGGCTCGTCCGAGCCGACACGGCACGACGGCGGCCGTCCTCAGCACCGGGGGCGGCCGCGTCGGCACGTGCGGCGCGGGTCAATCGAGCAGCTGCGGCACCGCAGCGGCCAACGACCGGAACGCCTTGCCGCGGTGGGAGATCGCGTTCTTCTCCTGCGCTGAGATCTCCGCGGCGGTCTCGTCGCGACCGGCGACCTGCAGGATCGGGTCGTAGCCGAAGCCGCCCCGCCCACGCGGGCGATGCGTCAGGGTGCCCTCGAACCGGCCCTCCCGGGCGATCGCCCGGCCGTCGGGCAGCGCGAGCGCGGCGCAGCACACGAAGGCGGCCGCGCGGTGCTCGTCGGGCACGTCGGCGAGCTGGGCGAGCAGCAGCTGGAGGTTGGCCTCGTCGTCGCCGTGCCGGCCGCACCAGCGCGCGCTGAAGACCCCGGGCGCCCCGCCGAGCACCTCGACGGCCAGGCCCGAGTCGTCGGCGAACGCCGGCAGCCCGGTCTGGCCCGCGACCGTGCGGGCCTTGAGGATCGCGTTGGCCTCGAAGGTCACGCCGGTCTCGACGACTTCGGCGACGTGCGGAAATTCCTCGACCCCCACGAGCTGCAGGTCGAGCCGCTCGAGCACGTCGGCGAGGATGGCGCGCAGCTCGACGACCTTGCCGGCGTTGCGGGTCGCGAGCACCACCCGCCGATCGTCCGGCGCCGCCTGGATGGGCCCGACGCTCATCGCGGCCTCCCCTGCGCGAGCGCCTCCTGTTGCAGCCGGGTGAGCTCGGTGCAGCCCACGACCGCGAGCCGCAACATCGCGTCGAGCAGGTCCTTGTCGAAGGGCTCGCCCTCCGCGGTGCCCTGCACCTCGACGAACCGGCCGTCGCCGGTCATGACGACGTTCATGTCGGTGTCGGCGTCCACGTCCTCGGGGTAGTCGAGGTCGAGCACCGGGGTGCCGCCGACGACGCCCACCGACACGGCGGACACCGAACCGGTCAGCGGCGTGGCGCCCGCGGCAATCGCGCGCATCCGGCGCCCGGTCTCGATGGCGTCGGCCAGGGCCACGTAGGCACCCGTGATCGCGGCCGTGCGGGTGCCGCCGTCGGCCTGCAGCACGTCGCAGTCGAGCACCACCGTGTTCTCCCCCAGCCCCGCGGTGTCGACGACCGCCCGCAGCGAGCGGCCCACGAGGCGCGAGATCTCGTGGGTGCGCCCGCCGAGACGCCCCTTGACCGACTCACGGTCGTTGCGGGTGTTGGTCGAGCGCGGCAGCATCGCGTATTCGGCGGTCACCCAGCCTTGGCCAGAACCTTTGCGCCAGCGCGGAACTCCCGGCGTGAACGACGCAGCGCACAGCACCCGGGTGCGGCCGAACTCCACGAGCACCGAGCCCTCGGCATGGTCGAGCCAGTTGCGGGTGATGCGGATCTCGCGCAGCTGGTCGGGGGCGCGGCCATCGTGTCGGATCATGGCGGCCAGACTATCGACGCCCGCCGCCGACGCTGCGCCTCCCGGCCGCGCGGGTCGCGCTCGGTCGCCGACCCCGCGGTCGGCGTCAGAGCTCGTAGGTGTGCCCCGGCTGGGCCAGTTCCACGTAGCCGGGCCAGTGCTGCTGGGCCTGCTCACGACAGACCTGCGGGTCGTTCCACGACGGGATGTGCGTCAGCATGAGCCGGTCGACCCCGCCGGCCGCCACCGCGGCCTGCGCCGCCCGGGAGCCGCTCATGTGCACCCCTGCGGCGTCGTCGCGCCCGTCGACGAAGGCCGAGTCGGCGAGCATGAGGTCGGCGCCCCGGCACAGCTCGGTCAGCGTGGGGCTGGAGTCGGTGTCGCCGGTATAGGCGAGCACGGCGCCGTCGGCCTCGACCCGGAAGCCGTAGGCCTCGACGGGGTGCTCGACGGGCACCGGGGTGATCGTGAACGGCCCGATGACGATCGGCTCGCGCGCCCGGATCGTGTGGAACTGCAGGCACGGCTCGAGCTGCTCGGGCTCCTCGACGCCGTAGGCCCGTGCCAGGCGAGCCGACGCACCCCGCGGCGCATAGACCGACAGCGGCGCCGTCGGACTGCGCACCGGCGAGTAGCACCACATGACCTTGAGTCCCGTCAGGTCCAGGCAGTGGTCGGGGTGCAGGTGCGAGATGACGACGGCATCGAGGTCGAGCGGGTCGAAGTGCTGCTGCAGGGCGCCGAGGGCCCCGTTGCCGAGGTCGAGCGCCACCCGCCACGTGCGCCCCTCGTGCTCGGCCAGCACGACGTAGCAGGAGGCGGGCGACGCCGGCCCCGGGAAACTCCCGGAGCAGCCCACGACGAGCAGCTTCATGCGACATTCCTCATCTGTTCGACCCGTAGGTGGTCCAGTTCCGGGCCGAGGAAGCGCCGCGCGAGCCGACGGAATTCGTCGGGGTCGCCGGTGGTGCGGAACGTGTGCGCGGGGGGCGGTCCGACGCGCAGCTCGTCGCGGTCGGCGAGCACGCGGTAGACGTCCTTGGCGGTCTCCTCCGCCGACGACACGAGCGTGACGAGATCCCCCATGACGTAGGAGATGACGCCCGTCAGCAGCGGGTAGTGGGTGCAGCCGAGGATGAGCGTGTCGACGTCGGCCTCGACGAGCGGCGCGAGGTAGTCGCGGGCCACGCCGAGCAGCTCGTCGCCGCCGGTGATCCCGGCCTCGACGAACTCGACGAACCGCGGGCAGGCCCGGCTGAGCACGGTGAGCTGCGGCGCCGCCGCGAACGCGTCGGGATAAGCCCGCGAGCGGTGCGTGCCCGCGGTGGAGATGACGCCGATCCGACCGTTGCGCGTCGCGGCCGCGGCGCGCCGCACCGCGGGCCTGATGACCTCGACGACCGGCACGTCGTAGCGCTCCCGCGCGTCGTGCAGCATCGCCGCGCTCGCGGTGTTGCAGGCGATGACGACGACCTTGACCCCCGATTCGACGAGGCTGTCGACGCATTCGAGCGCGAACCGCCGGGTCTGCGCGATGGGCCGCGGCCCGTAGGGGGCCCGCGCGGTGTCACCGAGGTAGTGGACGGCCTCGTGCGGCAGCTGATCGAGCACGGCGCGCGCGACGGTCAGCCCCCCGTAGCCGGAGTCGAAAATGCCGATCGGCGCGTCCACCACGTTGTGAGGATACGGTCAGGCCCCGCCCGGTCCCCAGCTCAGTGACCGTGTTGTCCGCCACGCAGCGGATCGCTCAGGGATGCGCCGTCCCCGCCGGGGCCTCCGCCGATGCCCGACTCCGGCGGCGTGTCGCCCTCGGCGTGTCGGGCCGCGTGGGCCGCGTCCTCCGCGCCGGGGTCGACCCGGGTCGGGTCGAGCACGCGCTGCAGGAACGTGCGGGTGCGCTCGTGCTGCGGGTCGCCGATGACCTCGGCGGCCGGGCCCTCTTCGACGACCACGCCGCCGTCCATGAAGAGCACCCGATCGGCGACGTCGCGGGCGAAGGCCATCTCGTGGGTGACGACGAGCATCGTCATGCCCTCGTTGGCCAGCCGACGCATGACCGAGAGCACGTCACCCACGAGCTCGGGGTCGAGGGCCGAGGTCGGCTCGTCGAAGAGCATGAGGTCCGGGTCCATCGACAACGCCCGCGCGATCGCGACCCGCTGCTGCTGGCCACCCGAGAGCTTTGCCGGGTGCGAGCCCCCGCGATCACCGAGGCCGACCTTGTCGAGGTTGGCCTGGGCGGTTTGGCGGGCCTGTGCGTCGCTGCGGCCGAGCACCGACTTCTGCGCGATCGTGCAGTTCTCCATCGCCGTCAGGTGCGGGAAGAGGTTGAACTGCTGGAAGACCATGCCGACCCGGCGGCGCACCCCGTCGATGTCGCAGTCGGGGTCGGTGACCTCGTCGCCGGCGACGACGATCGAGCCCGAGGTCGGCTGCTCCAGCAGGTTGACGCAGCGCAGAAGGGTCGACTTGCCCGAGCCCGACGGGCCGATGATGCAGATGACCTCGCCGCGGCGCACCGTCATGTCGATGCCGCGCAGCACCTCGAGCTGCCCGAACGACTTGTGCAGATCGGAGACGACGACGACGGCCTCGCCGGACTCGTGGCGCCCGGGGCCGGGCGCATCCTTGACATCGGTCATCGGGCCTGGGCCGCCTTCGCCTCCATGCGCCCGACGAGGATCGTCAGGGGCAGCGTGATGAGCAGATAACAGAAGCCCGCGACGACGAGCGGGGTGAGGTTGGCGTTGGACTGTGCCGCCTCGCGGCCGAACTTCGTCAGCTCGTAGCCGCTCATCGACAGCCCGAGCACGTAGACGAGCGAGGAGTCCTTGACGAGGAGGATGAGCTCGTTCGTCAACGGCGGCAGGATGATGCGGAAAGCCTGGGGCAGCACGATCTTGCGCATCGCCATCCCGGCCGGCATCCCCAGCGAGCGGGCCGCCTCGACCTGCCCCTTGGGCACCGCCTGGATGCCCGCGCGGATCGTCTCGGCCATGTAGGCGCTCGCGACCATGCCGAGCGCCACCCACACCGTGCCGTAGGGGTCGAAGGGGATGATGAGCCCGTCGAAGGCGATCGGCAGCAGGCCGAACGCGATGAACACGACGATCGCCGGCAGCCCGCGGAAGAACTCGATGTAGCCGCGCGCCAGCCAGCGGTAGGGGGCCACCTCGGAGAGCCGCATGAGCGCGAGCACGGTGCCGACGACGAGACCGAAGACGAAGGCCCCGACCGTGTAGAGGATCGTGTTGCCGAGCGCGCGCACCAGGCCCGGCCCGACGGTCTCGGCCACGAGCGAGGGGCGGAAGAACACGTCGACGACCTGCGGCCAGTTGGCCGAGAAGGCGGCGACGAGGACGAGGACGACGAGCAGCCCGTATTGCACGAGGCGTAGTCGCCGGGCGCGCTGACGAGGGGAGCGACCCTTGGCCGCTCCCCTCGTCGTCGTGGTGGTCGAGGTCACCGGCAGCTCAGGAGGCCGAGGCGGCCGGGGTCGACGCCGTGCCGGTCGCGGTGCCGGTCGCAGTGCCCGTCGCGGTGCCCGTCGCGGTGCCGGTCGAGCCCTGCTCGTGCACGCCCGGCGTCGTGCCGAACCACTTCTTGTAGATCTCGTCGTAGGACCCGTCCTGCTTGGCCTTGGTGATCGCGGCGTTGACCTTGCCGATGATCGCGGTCGCGTTGGCGTCGTCCTTCATCGCGGAGATGCCGTAGTGCTCGCCCGTGGCGAACTCGGCGACGACCTGCGTGTCGGGGTTGTCCTTGGCGAAGTCGTAGAGCACGCCGTTGTCGTTGATCGCCGCGTCGACCCGCCCTGCCTTGACGGCGTTGACCCCCAGCGGCAGGTCCTCGAAGACGACGATCTCGTAGCCGTTGGCCTGCTGGTTCTTCGTGCCGTATTCCTGGCCCGTCGTGCCCGTCTGGACACCGAGCTTCTTGCCCTTGAGGCTCGCGAGGTCCGTGACGCCCGAGCCCTTCTTCGTCAGCAGCGCCTGGGTGGCGTCGAAGTAGGGGTCGGAGAAGAGGGTCGCCTGCTTGCGGGCGTCGGTGATCGTCGTGCCTGCCGCGGCGATGTCGCACTTCTTGGCCTTGAAGACGGCGCCGGTCGTGATCTGCTCGAAGTCGATGTCGACGACCTGGGTCTCGACACCCAGCTCCTTGGCGGCCAGGTCGACGATGTCGATGTCGAATCCCACGGTCTTGCCGTCCTGGTTGAACTCGAACGGCTTGTAGGTCAGGTGCGTGCAGACCGTGAGCTTGCCCGGCGACACGAGCTGGACGCCGCCGCTCTGGGCGCCGGTCGAGCCACCGGCACCACCCGAACCACCGTTGCCGCCACCGGAGCCACAGGCGGCGAGGGTCAACGGAAACAGCGCCGCCGCGGCGGCGACGCCGACGAGACGGACACGTGCACGCGAGTAGCTGGGCACTTGGGACTCCTTCGACAAGAGGGACGTGCCGCTGATTCTCACCGACCACATGTCCCCGGTCCACCGACCTAGCCGTTCTGTGCGGTCACGATCGCGCAAAGCTGGCGGCGTCGGCCCGACGTGAGTGCGCTCCGTCACCGCTGGTCACGGGAGCAGCGACTGGGCCAACCCCTCCTGCAGCCAGGTCGTGAAGTCGTAGGCGAGCACGAGCGGCACACGCGGATCGTGCGCGGGCGCGGTGGCGAGCTCCTCCTCGACGGCCTCGACGTCGTCCTCGGTGTTGAGCCCGAGCCGCTGGCCGAGCACGAGCCGCACGTCGGTGAGCGCGACGACGAAGGCCGAGGCCTGGGCGGGCTCGAGGGTGATGCGCCCGTGCTCGTCGGCGCGGTCGAGGCAGGCCAGCGCGATGTCGATGCGGGCGAGCTTGCCGCGCACGACGCCGTCCGCCGCGCGGCGCCGGAACTCGGCCGAGGCCAGCGGGTCGTCGCGGTGCCCGTCCGGGAGCAGCCGGTGCAGCGCCGGGTCGTCACCGGGTCCGTCGAGCGCGGCCGTCGCGCTCGCGACCATCGCCTCGAACGGGTCCTGTTCGGGCGCGTCCGGCGCGCCGGCGTCGCCGCCCTGCCGTGGCGGTGCCGCCGACTCCAGCAAGTGCCGCGTCTGCTCGAAGAGCCCGCGCAGCAACTCACGCTCGCCGGGCTCGAGCTGGCCTTCGATGGCGCCCTTGCGGCGCCGCCCGCCCGAACCCATGCCGGCACCCAACGCCCGCTTGCGGTGAAAGGCTCGCGCCACTAGTCGTCCTTCTGGAACGTCGCCCACAGGCCGTAGCCCTGCAACGCCTCGGTGTGCTTCTCCATGTCGGCCTTGGACCCGTTGGCGACGACCGCCCGACCCTTGTGGTGCACGTCGAGCATGAGCCGCGTCGCCTTCTCCCGGCTGTAGCCGAAATAGGTCTGGAAGACGTAGGTGACGTAGGTCATGAGGTTGACGGGATCGTTCCACACGAGCGTGATCCAGGGATGCTCGACCTCGGGCACCACCTGCCCGAGGACCTCCTCCTGCTTCGCCGGCGCGATCGACACCACACCACCATAGGCTGCCCCTGTGACGAGCACAGCCCTGCTGACCGACCACTACGAGCTGACGATGATGCAGGCCGCGCTGCACAGCGGCGCGGCCGATCGCCGCAGCGTCTTCGAGCTGTTCGGACGGCGGCTGCCCGACGGCCGACGCTACGGGGTCGTCGCCGGCACCGGGCGACTGCTGGAGGAGCTCGCCGACTTCCGGTTCGGGCCGGAGCAGATCGACGGCCTCGCGGCCCGGCGCGTCGTCGACGACGCCACGCTGGACTACCTGCGCGACTACCGCTTCACCGGGGACATCTACGGCTACGCCGAGGGCGACATCTACTTCCCGGGGTCGCCGCTGCTCATCGTCGAGGGGAGCTTCGCCGAGGCCGTCGTGCTCGAGACGCTCGCGTTGTCGATCTACAACCACGACTGCGCCGTCGCGTCGGCCGCGTCGCGCATGGTGCACGCCGCCGGCGGCCGACCGTGCATCGAGATGGGGTCCCGGCGCACCCACGAGTGGGCCGCGGTGGCCGCGGCGCGGGCGGCCTACATCGCGGGGTTCGCGACGACGAGCAACCTGCAGGCCGGTCACGCCTACGGCATCCCGACCGCCGGCACGAGCGCCCACTCGTTCACGCTGCTGCACGACGACGAGGAGGCCGCGTTCCGCGCGCAGCTGGAGAGTCTGGGCGTCGGCACGACGCTGCTCGTCGACACCTACGACGTCACGCACGCCGTCGACCTGGCGGTGCGGCTCGCCGGGCCCGAGCTCGGCGGGGTGCGGCTCGACTCCGGCGACCTGCTCACCCAGGCCCACGAGGTGCGGGCCCAGCTCGACCGCCTCGGTGCGACGAGCACGAAGATCGTCGTCACCTCCGACCTCGACGAATACGCGATCGCGGCGCTCGCGGCGGCCCCCGTCGACCGCTACGGCGTGGGCACGTCGCTGGTGACCGGCAGCGGGCACCCCACGGCGAGCCTCGTCTACAAGATCGTGTCGCGGGCCGACGACTCCGGCGTGCTCGTCGACGTCGCCAAGAAGAGCAAGGACAAGGCGTCGGTCGGCGGACGCAAATATGCGCTGCGGCGCTTCGACGCCGACGGCGTGGCACAGGCCGAGGTCATCGGCATCGGCGAGCGCCCCCCGGCCGACGACAACGACCGCGAGCTGCTCGTGCAGCTCGTGCGCGGCGGCGAGGTCGTCGTCGACACGAGCGCGAGCGCCGCCCGGCAGCGCCACGCGGCGGCGGTGTCCGCCCTGCCGCCGCGCGCCCACCGACTCAGCCGCGGCGAGCCCGCCATCCCGACGATCTTCGTCGACGAGGAGCCACCGTCCGCGGCGATTCTCCACCCACCCCAGGAGGCCTGATGAGCACCCGCGCCCTGATCGTCGTCGACGTGCAGAACGACTTCTGCGAAGGCGGTTCGCTGGCCGTAGCAGGAGGCGCGGCCGTCGCGGCGGCCGTCGCCGACCACATCGCGGCGCATCGCCGCGACTACGCGACGGTCGTCGCCACCGCCGACTGGCACATCGACCCGGGGGCACACTTCTCCGACACCCCCGACTACGTCGACTCCTGGCCCGTCCACTGCGTGGCCGGCACCCCGGGGGCCGCCTTCCACCCCGGCCTGGAGCCGGCCCTGCCGCACGTCGAGGCCGTGTTCTACAAGGGCGAGTACGCCGCGGCCTACAGCGGATTCGAGGGCGTGACCCAGGGCACCGGCGAGGTCGGACCGCAGGCGGGGTCGGGCGAGTCGGCGGGGCACGGCGAGCGCGTCGGCCTCGGCGAGTGGCTGTCCGACGCGGGCGTCGACGAGGTCGACATCGTCGGCATCGCCACCGACTACTGCGTGCGAGCGACCGCCCGCGACGCCCTCGCGGCCGGGCTCAAGACGCGGGTGCTGCTCGACCTGACGGCCGGCGTCGCGCCCGAGTCGACGTCACGCACCCTGGCCGACCTGCGGGAGGCGGGTGCCGAGCTCGCCGGCACCCTGCCCTCCTGAGGTCCTTGCGCGGTCGTCGCCGCTCCTGAGCCGACCCGCCTCAGACGAGACCGCCTCTGACGAGACCGCCTCGAACGAGACCGCCTCAGACGAGACCGAGCGAGACGGCTTCCTCCCACAGTTCGGCGCGGATGCGCGGGTGGGCGGCGAATTCGATGAGGTGGGCCGCCTGCGTGTGCTCGTCGTAGCCGGAGATCTCGGCGACGCCGTTCTCGGTGACGACCGCGGTGTGCTGGAAGCTCGTCACGGGCTCGTCGAGCAGCGGCACGATCGTCGAGGTGTCTGCCTTGGGGTGCCAGGAGCGCAGCGCCATGATCGCCTGGCCTCCGCGGGCGTGCATCGCCCCGACGGTGAAGTCGGTCTGGCCGCCGAAGCCGGAGTGGATCTTGGCCCGGATGCGCGAGGCGTTGGCCTGGTCGAGCAGATCCACCTGCAGGGCGGTGTTGATGCTCGTCATCCCCGGGTTCTGCGAGATGCGCGACGGCGAGTTGGTCGTCTCGGTGCGCAGGATGCGCACCCGGTTGTTGAGGTGCACCCACGCGTTGAGGTCGGTCGAGCCGTGCACGAACGAGCTGACGAGCTGCCGGTCGGGGTCGAGCGCGCCGGCATCGTCGAGGGCGAGCACACCGTCGGCCAGCATCTCGGTCCAGATGCCGAGGTTCTTCTTCTTCAGCAGCCCCGCAAGCGTGGCGTCGGGAATCTCGCCGATGCCCATCTGCAGCGTCGCGCCGTCGTCGATGCGGTCGGAGACGAGCCGCCCGATGATCTTGGCCGACTCCACGCGGTCGATGCCCTTGCTCGGCGCGGCGGCCGCGGGCGCCGCGGCCGCGGCCGCCTTGGCGGTGCCGGCCTGCATGGCGTGACCGCCGAACGGCTCGTCGACCTCGATGATCGCGTCGAACTCCTCGACGGGGTATTCGCCGTCACCGAAGGTGTACGGCATGTTGGGGTTGGCCTGGGCGATGACCAGGCCGCCGTTGGCGCGCACCGACTCGATCGCCGCCGGCAGCACGTTGACCTCGATGCCGAGGGACACCTTCCCCTTGACCGGCACGGACGTGTGCACGAGCGCGATGTCGACCGGCAGCCGCCGTTGAAAGAGCATCGGCACCTGCGACAGCCGAGAGGGGAAGTAGGCGAGGCGCGGGCTCTTGCGCATCCCGACGCCGACGAACGCCGACTCCAACACGACACCCGTGCGGTCGGGCACCCCGGCGGGGGCGTTGAGCATATGCATGCGGTAGGCGGGCAGGATGCCGTCGATGGCGCGCAGCGTCGTCCACGGCACCGCTCCGTTGCCGCTGACGACCATCCGGTAGTCGCGCCGCGAGGTGTCGAGGATCGAGGACAGGGATTCCAGAGACGTGATGGGCACGCTCCCCACCTTGCCGCAATCGAGACCCCGAACGGCGGGACGGTGGTCCCCAGACGTGCGCAAACGGCGGACCCGCGTCGCCCGCGCGGCCTCAGGCCGGATCGCTGTGCCGCCCGCGCCCCCGCGCGCGCAGCGGACCGGAGCGCACGACCTGCGTGCCGGCGGCCTTGTCGTGCAGCGCCTGCCGGCCCCGATCGCGCAGCGGCCACAGATAGTCGGCGATCTGGAAGCCGAGCGCGAACGTCGACAGCAGCGGCACCCCGCCGAGCAGATTGGAGACGTTCTTGACGAGGCCGCGGCGCACCCCGACGACGAACGGCACGGGCTCGTCGACCCCCACCGGGCGCACCCGGATGCCGGCGACGCGACGCCCGGGAGTCACGCCGGAACGGGCGAGCAGGGCGGCCTCGAGCACGACATACAGCGCGGTCTGCACGAGGGAGATGACGGCGATGTCGACGAGCAGCTGCTGCGGCGGCTGGGGCGCCGCCGCCCCGCTCGTGGCCGCGCTGATGAGCGCGTCGCCGTAGCTGGAGAGGGCGTCGGACGAGCGCATGGCCCGCGACCACGTCAACGGCGTGCTGACGAGCCCGACGAGCACCATGTCGATGGCCATGGCCAGCACCCGGCGCCACCAGCCCGAGAGCGGGGCGCCGTCGCCCTGACTGACGCCGGAGCCCCGGGTGCCCTCGGCGCGACGGGACTGAGGCCGCTCGGACTGTTGCGCTTGATAGGCGGCCCACTGCTCGCCGGAGGCGCCGGCCGCCGGCTCGCTGATCGGCTCGGCGGCGGGGGTGGGCCGCTTGTTCGCGACATGGTCGGTCCACACGACGCCGTCCCAGTAGCGCAGGAGGCTGTCGTCGCGCGGATCGTCGTACCAGCCGGACGGTCGCTGCTCCACCATGGCCGAAATCCTCTCAGACTTCCGGCGCGGCGCCGGTAGCGTGTCCGCCATGAGCAGCGCCGTCGACGACCTGGACGCGCGGATCATCGCCCTCTTCACCGCGCGGCCCGCGATCGGGGTGCTCGGCGCCTCCCGTGAGTTGGGCGTCGCCCGCGGCACCGTGCAGGCGCGGCTGGAGCGACTCACCGATCGAGGCGTCATCGCCTCGATGGCGCCGACGATCGACCCGGGCGCGATGGGCTTCCCCGTCACCGCCTACTGCCAGCTGCAGATCCGGCAGACCGCCGGGCAGACCCCCATCGCCACCCACCTGCGCGACATCCCGGAAGTCATCGAGGCGCACACGGTCACCGGGGGCTTCGACATCCTGCTCGTCGTCGTCGCGCGCAGCAACGCCGACCTGCAGCGCGTCATCGACGCGATCGTCGACCACGAGCAGATCGAGCGCGCCTCGACCCAGATCGTGCTCGCGACGCACCTGGCGCGTCGCACGCTGCCGCTCGTGGCGGCCGCCGCGCAGGCGGGGCGGGACTGACCCGCTCCAGCCGCGGCCGCCATCCGCGGCTCCGTCCTACGGATGCCCCCCGAATGCCGCACCGGATGCCCCACGGAATGCCGTTCGAGTGACCCCGACCGAACCCCCACGTGAGTCGGCAGCCCGGCCCGATGGGGCGTCGGAGCCCCTCAGCGCCGACCGACGAACCACTGCCGGATCGTGTCGATGCGCGCGCCGACCTGCTCGCCGCTGGCCTGGTCGAGGGCCGGGCCGCCGCAGTGGCGGCGCAGATCGGCGTGCACGACGGCGTGCGGCGAGCCGCTCTTGCGGGCGTAGGCGGAGACCAGCGAGTTGAGCTCCTTGCGCTGCGCGGCGAGGGCACGGTGGGCCGAGACCGTCGCGTCGCGGGTCTCGCGCGCGGCGCCGCCGCGTCGAGAGTGCTCGTGCTGACGCTGCCGCAGGACGTGGGCGACCTGATCCGGCTCGAGCAGCCCGGGCAGCCCGAGGTAGTCCTCCTCCTCCGCCGACCCCGCGGCCGCGGTGAGGCCGAACTGCTCGGCGTCGAAGAGCACGTGGTCGAACTCGGCGTCGGACTCCAGCGCCTCGAACGTCGCCTCGTCGAGGTCGGCGGTCGACTCGGTGCGGTTGGCGGCCTCGAGCAGCGCCTCCTCCGGCGCCCAGACCTCGTCGTCCCCGGCCTTCTTGGGGCGGTCGAGGGCGTGGTCGCGTTCGGCCTCCAGGGCCGCGGCGTGAGCGAGGATCGGCGGCACGCTCGGCAGGAAGACCGACGCGGTCTCACCGCGCTTGCGGGCCCGCACGAATCTCCCGATCGCCTGGGCGAAATAGAGCGGTGTCTGCGTCGAGGTCGCGTAGACGCCGACGCACAGCCGCGGCACGTCGACGCCCTCGGACACCATGCGCACCGCCACCATCCAGCGTTGGGTGCCCGACGCGAACTCCTCGATGCGGGCGCTGGCCCCCACGTCGTCGGAGAGCACGACCGTCGGCGCCTCGCCGGTGATCTCGCGCAGCAGCTTGGCGTAGGCGCGGGCCTTGATCTGGTCGGAGGCGATGACGAGGCCGCCGGCGTCCTCGACGTGCTGACGCACCTGGCTCAGGCGCTTGTCGGCCGCGGCGAGCACCGATGGGATCCACTGCCCCTTCGGGTCGAGCGCCGTGCGCCAGGCCTGGCCGATGACGTCCTTCGTCGCGGGCTCGCCGAGCCGGGCGGCGATCTCGTCTCCGGCGCGGGTGCGCCACCGCATCGCCCCGCCGTAGGCGAGGAAGAGCACGGGCCGCACGACCCCGTCGGCCAGCGCCTGGGCGTAGCCGTAGGTGTAGTCGCTCGACGAGCGCCGGATGCCGTCGGCGTCCTGCGCGTAGGTGACGAACGGGATCGGGTTGGTGTCGGAGCGGAAGGGGGTGCCGGTCAGGGCGAGCCGGCGGGTCGCGGGCTCGAACGCCTCCCGGATCGCGTCACCCCACGACAGCGCGTCGCCGCCGTGGTGGATCTCGTCGAGGATGACGAGCGTCCGGGCGTTCTCGGTGCGGGCCCGGTGCAGCAGCGGCTTGCTCGCCACCCCCGCGTAGGTGAGGGCGACCCCGTCGAAGTCGCGGGCGTGTCGTCCTACGGTGTTGGTGAAGCCGGGGTCGAGCTCGATGCCGACCCGCGCCGCGGCCTCGGCCCACTGGGTCTTGAGGTGCTCGGTCGGCGCGACGACGGTGATGCGCTGGACCACCCCCGTGGCCAGCAGCTCCGCGGCGATCCGCAGCGCGAACGTCGTCTTGCCGGCGCCGGGGGTGGCGACGGCGAGGAAGTCGCGCGGCGCCCGCTCCAGGTAGAGCGAGAGGGCGGCGGCCTGCCAGGCCCGCAGCTTGCTCGCTGTGCCCCAGGCGGCGCGCTCGGGAAACGACGGGGACAGGTTCTGTGCGGCCGACGTACTCATAGCGCCGCCGAGACTAACCCGCCGGCGCCCGCGGCCGGCGCAGGCGTCCACCGCGCGCCGGTGGCCGGGCGTGTCCCGACCGCCGGCGCGCGGGCTGCCTACAGCGACAGGGTCTTGCGGGCCGCCCGGCGATGACGATGACCGGGCGGCCCGGCCCGTCAGTCCAGGGCGCTGAACAGCTTGTGGTCCTGGCTGCACTGCTGGTCGATGGCCGGCAACGTGCCGCTGATGAGGTAGCGGTTGCGGATCGCGGACGCACAACCCGACGTGTCGAGCACCGCGTGCCCCCAGCCCGGCACGGTGATGAGGCGGGCGTCGGACCGCGTGCGGCGCGCCGCGAGTGCCCCGGCGTAGGGGGTGGCGGGGTCGTTGGTCGTGTTGAGGATGAGCATGCCGCCGGCGGCCGGCTTGTCGAACGCGCCGCGCAACGCGCCGGGCGAGTGGAACGGCCACGTGGCGCAGATCGACGACGACCACGTCCACAGCGACCCGAACCCGGGCGCGACGCGGTCGGCGTCGGCGGCGGCCTTGACCCACGCCTGCGGGTTCTTGGGCTGCACCGCGTCGTCGCAGATGACCCCGGTGAAGGAGGCGAAGTAGAGCGGGGTCGGCTGCTCCTCGTCGGGCGTCGGGACGACCGGCGGATCGTAGGCGAGCCGCTTCTTGCGGTTGACCTGGTCTCGCTTGAGCACCTTGGTGTAGGCGGCCTGGGCCCGAGCCTGCGCGGGCTGCGGCGGGTTGGGTCCGGCCTCGGCGACGAGCTTGATCTGGTGGATCATCGCCAGCACGTCGGGCACGCCCTCGTAGTCGTAGAGCCCCGAGATCACCATCGAGACGACCATGTCCCACGTCAGCGACCAGCCCTCGCCGATCTCGATCGGCTTGTCGGCGAGCTTCTGCAGGTCGGCCCAGTCCTGACGGATCGTCTTGTATTCGGCGCAGTAGCGGGGCCCGACCCGCTCGCACTCGGCGATCGCGGACATGAGCGCCTGCTGCGCGCCGATGTGCGACCCGAGCCGGGTCGTCACCGGCGTCGTCGCGCCCTCGCCCCGACGGCCGCCGGTCCAGGCGACCGGGTCGAGTGTCCCGTCGACGACCATCGTGCGCACCCGGCTGCCGAAGAGCTGGCTGTAGGTGGCGCCGAGCTGGGAGCCGTAGGAGACGCCGTAGAAGTTGATCGACTTCTCCCCCAGCGCCGCTCGCACCGCATCGATGTCACGCGCGGAGTCGCCGGTCGACATGTGCCGCAGGATCGGCGGGTTCTCCTTGCGACACAGGGCGATGTTGAACGCGTCCATCACCAGCTGTGCCTGCGCCTGCGCCGGGGTCGTCGGGAACATGCCCTCCGGGATCGGCGGCATCTCCTGACCGGGGGTGCCGGTGCACATCGCCGGCTGATCCATGGTCGTGCCGCGCGGGTTGATGCCGATGATGTCGAACCGGGCCCGGACCTCGCGCCCCACGACCTGGGAGAAGAGCGGGGTGGTGAACGCTGCCGGCACACCGGGCCCACCGGGATTGGTGACGAGCACGCCGATGCGCCGGTCCGGGTCGTCGGCGGGGCGGCGCGACACGTCGAGGTCGACGGTGCCGGCCTTGAGGTTGTCGTAGTCGCGCGGCACGGTCAGCGTGGCGCACTGCATGCCGCCGCAGCGCGTCCACTTGATGCCGTTGGTCGCGGCGACGGCGTTCTTGACGGCGGTCCGCTGGACCGCGGCGGGCACGAGCCGGCCGGTGCTGTCGCGATCGCCCGAGCGCGCCCCCCGGGCGCTGGGTGCGATCACGGGTGCCACGGTGGCGACGGCGCCCACATCCGCTCCGGTAGCGGGTGTGCTGGCGGCGAGTGCCGGCGCGGCACCGCTCGCCACGAGCGCGAACGCGCCGGAGGTGGCAAGAAGACGACGGAACATGGTGATTCATGACCCCCTGCTAGAGGCCGCCGCGCGCCCCTGTGATGCGCGGTCGCCCTGTGTCGCAACGATATCCGCGCGATGACCAGCCGGTATGAGAAGAATCACCGGCCTTTGCGTGTTCGTGACCTGCGCCCGCTCGCACGCCGTGCCGAGGGCCGGACGCCACCCGCGGCCGGCTCGGGCGCCGGCGGCGCGCCGCCACCTCGGAGTGGGGAGGGGCATAATGCCCGACATGACGACGACCTCCTCTCCGCAGACGTCGACGCTGGAACACACCCAGACCGAGACCGACTACCGCACCGACGAGGGCGACCACGAACGGTTCGCGCACTACGTGCGCAAGGAGAAGATCGTCGAGAGCGCGGTGACCGGCGAGCCCGTGACCGCGCTCTGCGGCAAGATCTGGGTGCCCGGGCGCGACCCCAATCGCTTCCCGGTGTGCCCGATGTGCAAGGAGATCTACGAGGGGCTGCGCGCGCCGCAGGACGGCGGCGACTGACCCCCCGTCCACACGGATGGGACGATAGGGGCATGCCCGACAAGGCCACGCTCGTCCACTCCGCCAAGATCGCCGCCATGCGCGTGCTCGAAGCCGCGCCCGACGCCATCGGGTCGGTGAGTTCGGTGCGCTCGGCCACCGACGTCGTCTTCACCTACGACGACGGGCCCACACCGGGCCGCACGCCGGCGGTGCTCCGCGCGCTCGCCGAGCACGACGCGACCGCGACGTTCTTCGTGCTCGCCACGAGCGTGCGCGCCAACCCCGAGCTGCTTGCCGAGGTCGTGGCCGCCGGCCACGAGATCGGCCTGCACGGCGTCGACCACCGGCACCTGCCGACGCTGGCGCCGCGCGTCGTCGAGGACACGCTGCGCCGCGGCAAGGCCGACCTCGAGGACCGGCTGGGCCGCCCGGTGCGCTGGTTCCGGCCGCCCTACGGTGACCAGTCCCCCGGCACGTGGCGCGCGATCCGGCGCGCGGGCATGGAGTCGGTGATCTGGAGCTCGACGAGCTGGGACTGGAACCCCGATGTCGACAACGACACCCGCGAGCACATGGCGACGATGTCGCTGCGCGCCGGCTCGATCGTCCTCCTGCACGACGGGCATGCCGGTGCCGCCGAACTCGCCGACGACGGCCCCGAGCCTCAGCTCGACCGCTACGACCTCAGCAGCCGCCTCCTGCGGCTCGTCGCCCGCAACGGCTGGGTCGGCCGCAGCCTCGGCGACGCGCTGGCCGGCGGCGCGAGCCTCGTCACTCGCCCGCATTTCAACCTGCGGCCGCGGCTGCCGCACCTCTGACCGTGCCGCACCTCGTGCCACGGCGCAGCTGGTGGCCGCCCCGTGCCGCCCGGGGCTGGCGCACAATGGAGTGGTGGATTCCCTGGCCGGCCGCCTGCTCGTGGCGACGCCACGCACCGGCGGCGAGATCTTCCGCCGCAGCGTCGTGCTCATGCTGCACCACGACGAGGCCGGCGCGCACGGGCTCGTGCTCAACAAGCCCCTCGGCGCGCCGGTAGGTCGTGTGCTGCCCGTGTGGCAGGAGCATGTCAGCGACCCTGCCGAGCTCTTCCAGGGCGGGCCGGTCGGCCTCGACACCGCGCTCGGGCTCGTCACCGTGCCCGGCGGCAGCCACGAGTCCGACACCGAGCCGCTCGGCATCCGGCTGCTCTTCGGGTCGGTCGGCGTCATCGACCTCGACGTGCCGCCCGAGGTCGTCGTGCCGGCGGTCGCGGGCATGCGGGTCTTCGCCGGCTACTCCGGGTGGGGCGCCGGTCAGCTGGAGAGCGAGATCGAGTCCTCCGGGTGGTATGTCGTCGACCCCGAGGTCCGCGACGTCTTCACCGACGAGCCGCGCGGGTTGTGGCGGCGCGTGCTGCGCCGCCAGTCCGGGCCGCTGGCCTGGGTCGCCACCTACCCGGACGACCCGACGCTCAACTAGGTGCCTGACGGTGTCGCAGGCGCGTCGGATGATTCGGCGCTCTCAGGGGCCCGAGGGGGCCGGGCGGAATCGGTCAGCGAGGGGTCAGCCGCTCTGGGTGCGCTGACCGCAGGCACGGCTTGTCGACCCCCGCGGGCCACCGGCTTCGGTCCGACCTCAGCCGCCTTCGGTCCGACCTCAGCCGCAGCGACGGCAGCTCGGCGATCAGCTCCCGCTGCGACCCAGCCGTTCGGCCGGGATCGCGCGGATCCGAGCGCACCCCAGTGTCGACCACTGAGGCCCGACGCGGCGGCCGGGGTGTCGAGCCCGACCGCCCCGTCGCCTCAGTGGTCGTCCCCGAGCTTCGGGGCGCGGGGGCGCGCCGGCGTCAGGCGCCCTGCGGGCGCGGGCCTGGGCGCCGTCGGGCGCCGTAGCCGCCGCCGTGCCCACCGCCCGACGGGCCGCGACCGGGGCCGCGCCGGCCGGGGCCGGGACGCCCCCGACGCGGCGGGTCGAGCAGGCGACGCAGCCGCTCCTCGGGGATCGGCACGCCGCTGGGACGTCGGGCGCCGGTGGCCTCGAGGATCGTGTCGTCACCGACGCTGACCCGCACCGGGCTGATGCCCAGCCCGGCCTGGTCGGCGATCCGCTCCATCGTGCGGCGCTGGTGCGGCAGCGCGAGCGTCACGACCGTGCCGGCCTCCCCCGCGCGGGCGGTGCGCCCGGCGCGGTGCAGGTAGTCCTTGTGGTCGGCCGGCGGGTCCACCTGCAGCACCACGGACACGTCGTCGACGTGGATGCCGCGCGCGGCGACGTCGGTGGCCACGAGCACGGGCAGCTCGCCCGACTTGAAGGCCGACAGCACACGGTTGCGTGCGCCCTGGTTGAGCCCGCCGTGCAGGGCGGCCGCGAAGACGCCCTGCTCGCGCAGCTGCTGGGCCACGCGGTCGGCGCCGAGCTTGGTGCGCACGAAGACGACCGTGCGGCCGGTGCGGTTGGCGACGTCGGCGGTGATGAGCTTCTTGTGCGCCGGCTCGACGAGCAGGATGTGGTGGTCCATCGTCGTGACCGCCGCCTGGCCGTCGTCGGTCGAGTGCGTCACCGGGTCGACGAGGTAGCGCTCGACGAGGCCGTCGATGCCGCGGTCCAGCGTCGCCGAGAACAGCAGCCGCTGACCGCCGGCAGGCACCTGGTCGAGGAACTCGGTGACGTCCTCGAGGAAGCCCATCTCCGCCATGTGGTCGGCCTCGTCGAGCACGACGATCTCGACGGCGTCGAGCACCGCGGCGCCCCTCTCGACGAGGTCGGCGAGCCGTCCGGGGGTGGCGATGAGCACGTCGACGCCGCGCTCGAGGGCCTCGATCTGCGGCGGGTAGGGCATGCCGCCCGCGACGAGCTTGTGCCGCAGACCCAGCACATGCACGAGCGGCTGCAGCGCGTCGCTCACCTGCATCGCGAGTTCGCGGGTGGGCACCAGCACGAGCGCTCGGGGCCGGGTGGCCGACGCCCGCCCGCCGTCGGCGAGGCGCGCCAACATCGGCAGCCCGAACGCGAGGGTCTTGCCCGAGCCCGTGCGACCCCGGCCGAGCACGTCGCGACCGGCGAGCCCGTCGGGGATCGTCGCCGTCTGGATCGGGAAGGGCGCCGTGATCCCGTCGCGGGCGAGCCGGCGCACGAGCGCGTCGGGCACGCCGAGTGCCGCGAACGCGTTGTCGGGCGCGACCTCGACGGTCTCGACGACCGGACGCTCCGCCGCGCGCAGACGCTTGGCCTCGGGGTCCGGGCGGCGCTCGACGTCGCGCCCGGGGCGACGGTAGTCATCGCGCTCGCGGGGGCCGGAGCTGTCGCGATAGCCCTCGCGACGGTGCGCCCGCTCGACGCGGTCCTGGCGCGGCCCCTCGTCGGACCCGACGCTGCGCCGCTGGTCGCGCTCCTCGCGGGTGTGGTCGCGCTCCTCGCGGGCGCCCGCGTGGTCCGCACGCCCGTAGCCAGGCCGATCACCGTAGCGGTCGCGGTCGCGACGCTCGCCGCCGTAGCCGCCACCGCCACCGCCACTGCCACGGCCACCGCGATCATCACGGGCCGGGCGGTAACCCTCGCGGCGCTCGCCGTAGCCACCACGACCCCGGTCGTAGCCGGACCGCTCGCCGTAGGTCCCTCGCCGGTCCCCGTCACCGCCGCGCCGCTCGCCATAGCCGCCGCGCTCGCCATAGCTGCTGCGCTCGCCATAGCCACTGCGCTCGCCATAGCCGCGGCGCGCGCCGTAGCCACCGCTGCGCTCGCCGTTGGCCCGGTCGCCGCGATAGCCCTCGCGACCCGAGCCCGCGCCGGCGCGGTCGCTGCGGTCACGGCCGTTGCGGTCATTGCGGTCATTGCGGTAGCGGTCATTGCCGTGGCCATACCGGTCTGTGCCGGTGCGCTCACCGCGAGGCCGCTCGCTGCCGTAGCGAGCGCCGCCCCGTTCCTGGCCGCGCCCCTCCTCGGACCGTCGGGCACCGCCCCAGTCGCCCGAGCGACGCTCATCGCGGCGCTCGAAGCGCTCAGACCGGTTGTCCCGGTTGTCGTCGCGGTGGGGTCGATCCGAGCGCGGGCGCCAGTCGGGTCGGCCGTCGCGCTCGCGCGGGCCGTCCCAGCGCCGCTCGCCGCGCTCCTCGCGCCGGTCGCCGGCGGCGTCCGGCCGCCCACCGCGGGCGCCAGGACGCTCCGGCCGATCGGCCCTGGCGGTCCAGCCGCCCCTGTCGGCGGCGGGTCGTGCCCCCTCGCGCCGGTCGTCGCCGTATCCTCGGCGATCGGCATCACGCGCCGGCCGCGAGCTGCGGAATCCGGTGGATTTCTTGTGCGCCGCCTTCTGGGCGGTGCTCCAGCGCGGCTTCTTGCCCGCGCCGGCAGTGGGACGTCGTGAAGTCATGGGTGTTGTCGCTCATTTCGTTGCTCGTTGCTCGACAAGGCACGTCCTGACACCGCGCGGCGGTGTCCGTCGAGAACGAGCCTCCTGCGCCACCAGGTGTGGCGTCTCTGTCCCGGTGAGCTCTGCGGCTCCCGGATCGACCTCTGCGGCCGATGCCCGCTTGTCCGGTGACGACGTCGTCGATTCACTGACCGGCGCACTCGGTGCTGACGGCGACCGGCAACGGCCGGCGCTGACAGGAGCGCGAAGCGGGAGTAGGTGGGATAGCGCGGTGCGCGTGTGCGCCCACGGCGCCTCTCACCCTACCAGGGGTTGCCGTGTCTCCTGGAACGTCGCCGGGAACGCCCGCGCGACGAGGCCTCGCCGCGCGGGGTGCCGTGTGGGGTGCCGCGCGGGAATCACGGCGCGCCCGCGACTGTTCGCCATGTCATGACCACGATCGAGCTGACCGAAGCCAACTTCGAGAGCGTCATCAAGGGCACCGACATCGTCCTCATCGACTTCTGGGCCGACTGGTGCGGGCCGTGCAAGCAGTTCGGACCCGTCTACGAGGAGGTCTCGGGCCGGCACGAGGACATCACGTTCGCCAAGGTCGACACCGAGGCCGAGCAGGGGCTGGCCGCGGCCGCCCAGATCACCTCGATCCCGACGATCATGGTGATCCGCGAGGGCATCCCGGTCTTCGCGCAGGCCGGCGCCCTGCCCGGTGAGGTGCTCGAGGACGTCATCTCGCAGGCGCGCGCCCTCGACATGGACTCCGTCCGCGCCCAGGTCGAGCAGGCGCAGTCCCAGCCCGAGCCGGCGCGCCCTCAGACGCAGCCGGGCGGCGAGCCCACCCAGCGCCGCGGCGGCACGCCGGGCGTCGACTTCCCCGACGAGAACGGCGCGATCGTCTGACAAACCCCAACCCACACTGGACAACCCACTCGGGCCCGCACGGGCTCGCAGCACGCGCGACAGAGCCGCCCCGAAGATCCGGGGCGGCTCTGTCGCGTGCCGAGCTGTGACGGCCTGATGAACGCGCGAGTCGCGGGTGGTGGAGGTGGCGGGAATCGAACCCGCGTCCGCTGATGCCTGACCAGGGCTTCTCCGGGTGCAGTGCGCTCTGGCATTTCTCGGCCCCGGCGCTCGCGCGCACACGTCCGCCGACGGGCCCAGTCGAGTAAGAGTCCCGCGTCACCCCCCGACATGGTGACGCAGCAAGCTACCTAGCTGACGCCAGGGACTGAGTCGGCAGCGAACTCAGGCTGACGGACTTCGAGGCTCGCTCAGGCGGCGAGGGCGAAGTCGGTGCGCTTGGAATCGGCACCTATTGGTTTGCAGGGAGCGTTGACGAGATAACCCTGCATCCTCGACCCGCTTCCCCTGGAACGACGATCAACGTCGAAACCGATCACCCCCGCGGGGGCGACTCACGCGTTCACTCTGCAGTTGTCAACAGTTGTCAACGACATCGCACGTGTCGACGACATCGTTCTGGGCTGTCCCGGGCCTTGAGCCAGCGCTTGAACCGACCCTCACCCCGGCATGACAGCCTACCTGCACAACCCGATCACGGGCCACGCCATTCCCGCGAGCCGGGTCGACGGGCGCGTGCGTCGCCGGTCAGGAGTCGTCGCTGCCCAGGTGGAAACGGCGCCCCGAGATGTCGTCGGGCGTGACCTCGATGAAGTGGACCTTGCGCGTGGGCACCCACGTGCGCAGCGGCAGCGACTCCGCGAACTCGTATTCGGCGTCGGTCTCGAGCTCGCGCGCCTCACCGTGCACGATGACGCTCACCGCGGTGTCGCCGTCGATCCGGTCGGCCTCCAGGGCGATCCGCGTGTTGATCGTCAGCCCCAGCAGCTTGCTGCCCTCGGCGGTGCGGAAGTAGACCTTCTCGTCGACCGCGCAGAAGTTGATCGGCACGATCTCGGGGTCGCCGGCGACCGCGAAAGCGAGCCGGCCGAATTCACTGGACCCCAGGAACTCCCAGGCTTCCTCCTGCGACAGAGTCTCGACGACGCCCTCGTCCTGCATGTTCATGGATCTCCTCCGCTCGCAGTCGGCACCGGTGCCGGCTCCAGCCAACACCGCCTCGGTGCCCGGTTGGTAGGCCCATGGTCCCCTGCGCGGTGCGGGGCCGCCCAGCGGGGGTACGGCTACCAGGAACCGACGCTGCCGCCGCCGAAGCCGCCACCGCCGGAGAACCCTCCGCCACCACCGAATCCGCCTCCGCTGCCACCGCCGAAGGCGCTGTTGCCAGAACTCCCCGGAGTCGCGGCGAAGGTGCCGACCGACGCCGTCGCGAAGTCCTCCATGCTCGTGGCGACCGAGCCGAAGTCCGGGAATCCCCCGCTCATGCCGTAGAAGAGGTACCACGTCGGCATGTCGAGCGCGTAGCCCTGCGCGGCCGCGGCCTCCGCGACGTCGTGGAAGACCTCCGCCCACCGCTCCGCGCAGCCGAAGACGATCGCATACGGCAGGTAGCGCGAAAAGATCGACTGCGCCTCCTCGAAGCGGATCTGGTTCGCCTCGGCGGTCTCGAGGTATTGCCGGAAGCCGAGCGTCTGGGCGTGGATCGCGCTACCCGTCGCCGTGCGGGCCGGCATCCGCAGGCCGAGGACGTAGACGATCGCCGCAGCGACCAGCAGCCCCCCGCCGAGCACGACCCCCGACGGCACCACGACACCGATGCCGGCGGCGTTGTCGATCGAGACCGACGCCATGCCGGCGAAGAACAGCACGATGCCACCCACGATCGCGAGGGCGACCGCCATGCCGGCCCACGCCGTGCGCGTCGCCTCCGGTGACTGGCGGAACCACTGGCGGTCGACGACCTCGCGATACATCTGCTTCTTCGCGAGCGCGAGCGTGGTCGAGAACTGATTGCGCAGGTCGGAGAGTCGCACGACGTCCCCGGAGGCGAAGATCCCGTCGTAGACGGTCCGCTCGTACCGCAGGAGCGGCTCCGTGGGGGCAGGATCCGTGCGGCGCAGCTCCCAGTCGGCCTTGCTGCGGCGTCCGGTGTCGATCTCTTCGATCGTCAGATAGCCACGAACCGCGAGATCGACCACGGTGGCCGAGACGTCCCGCGTGTCGGCGCTCTCGTCGATGATCGTGCCCACGAGGCCCGGAGGTGCGTCGTCCGGCGGCTGGAACCGCACCGCGATCGGGCCGGCCCCGCCGCGGACGACCTCTCCCTCGGCACCGTCGGCCGGGGCGAGACCGGGTGTGAGGCCCGCGTAGCGCTCGTCGCGACCACGACGGTGCACAAGCAACCCCATGAAGAGTGCGGCGAGGAGCGGGATCAAGCCGCCGAGTGCGTAACTGCCGAGGCTGATGCCACGCGCGACCGGCTCGGGAAGGCTCTCGCCCAGACCGCCGCCGTCTGCCGCGGCGCCGGTGCGGATGACGGGCGCGTCGTTGCTCACCGTGCCCGCCGGGAGCCAGGCGGCGATCGTCACCCCTTGGGCAGGCTGGAGTCCGTGCGCCGAGAACGTCGCCGGATTGCCGGGTGTCGCCGTGCAGTCGACGGTGGCCGGAGGTTGACCCTCGGGGGCAGCGATCCCGTCCCCGCCTGCCCAGCAACCGAACTGCTGACCCGCCTGCGGCGCCTGGAAGGTCACCGTCGCCTTGTCGATGGGGAACTTCGAGTCGAAGCCGATGGCGTTGACGTAGAACTCCTGGTGGTCGGCGAAGCCGTTGACCGTGCCCTTGACCGTGTAATCGATGACGTAGGTCTGCAGGCGACCGTCGACGAAACGGTCCGGGTCGCCGATCCGCAGGACCCGGCTCTCGCCCTGGTCGTCCACCTCGTACTCCGTCGGGGCCCCGGTCGGGCTGGACACTCCGGTGACCTGCAGGTCGTACAGCCGGTATTTGTCCTCCTCGCCGGAGATCGGCCGGCGGATCGGCCAACTGACGAAGATGCCCCGGCGCTTGCCCCCGTCCGGGAACTGGTAGTTGATCGTCTCCTTGCCGAGCAGCGTGCCGTCCGGCTGGAGCCGGTAGTCGACGCGGTAGTCGAGGATGCGCTCGTCGGTGCCGTCGGCGATGAGGTCGCCGACCGCTCCCTCGTCGGCGCCGGGGGTCGCGGGGCCCGTGGCGTCGGGGCCGTCCGCGAGCTCGCCGACGCCCGGCCCGATGGCCGTCGCCGAGGCGGGCGGGGCCGCGACGAGGGTGAGCCACAGGGCGGCGACCAGCGAGAGGAGCCCAACCAGGGCCGCGGGTCCGCGACCGCGCGCGGCGGGCACGGCGATGGCACGAGTCGTGACTGGGCGACGGTTGCGAACCTCCACGGCTCAGCGCTCCATCCGCAGCGACATGGCGCGCTCGGCCTCGCGACGGTCCTGCCGCTCGCGCAGCGCGTGCCGCTTGTCGTATTCGCGCTTGCCCTTGGCCAGCGCGAGCTCGACCTTGGCGCGGCCGTCCTTGAAATACAGGCTGAGCGGCACGAGCGTGTGCCCGGCCTCGCGCGACGTGACGGCGAGCTTGTCGATCTCGCTACGGTGCATGAGCAGCTTGCGCTTGCGCCGGGCGGCGTGGTTGGTCCATGTGCCCTGGCTGTATTCGGGGATGTGCACCCCCTCGAGCCACGCCTCGCCGCCGTCGATCGTCGCGAAGCCGTCGACGAGACTCGCCCGCCCGGCCCGCAACGACTTGACCTCGGTGCCCCACAGCACGAGGCCCGCCTCGACGGTGTCCTCGATGTGGTAGTCGTGCCGCGCCTTGCGATTGCGGGCGACGACGTTGGTGCCGCGCTCCTTGGCCATGGATCTCCCCTGTCGATGTCACGTCAACGGTACCCGTGCGACGCGCGGCGACGCTCCGGGGTTTCCGCAGGCCAGGCCTTGGTGCTCGGCGGCGGCGACGCTCAGAGGTAGGGGGCCGGGTTGACGGGGCGCCCGTCGACGCGGGTCTCGAAGTGCAGGTGACATCCGGTCGACAGGCCGGTCGTGCCGACCCGGCCGATGAACTGCCCGCGCTCCACCCGGCCGCCGCCCACGGCGATCGACGACAGGTGGTTGTAGCTCGTCGCGAGCGACCCGCCGTGTCCGATGACGATCTGGTTGCCGTAACCGCCCGCCCAGCCCGTGCGCACGACCTCGCCGTCGGCCGCCGCGTAGACGGGAGCGCCGCAGGCGGCACCGAAGTCGACGCCCGCGTGCAGCCGCGCATAGCCGAGGATCGGGTGCATCCGCATGCCGAACGGACTGGTCAGGGGCGCGGCGACCGGGCTGGCGAGCCGGCCCCCGGCGTCGCGCGGGCGGGCGCTGCGGCTCGTGCCGCCCGCCGCCGACGCCGAGTAGGTGCCTCTCGTGCTCGTGCCGGTCGCGCTCGTGCTGGCCGTGCTCGTGCCGGTCGTGCTCGTGCGCGCCTGCCCGCGCGCGTAGGTCGTGTTCGCCCGGGCGCGCTCGCGCAGCTGTGCGG